>JAGRMG010000032.1 GCA_020441385.1 Paracoccaceae bacterium | reverse complement strand
GGCAGCCTTGCGGCTTCCCCGGGGGTCAGTCGCGCCCGCAATGCGGGCAGGCGCGGGGTCGCGTTCAGGCGTTCGCGCGCATGCGCCAGCGGCGCGGGCCGGCCGGTGATGGCGGCCAGCTGCGCCTCGGGGCGGCCGGCATAGCGTTCGAAGGGCAGCACCAGGACCGGCGTTTGCGGCGCGGCGCAGGCGATATCCGTCACCACCTCGCGCCAGCCGCGCGGCCCGCGCGCGAGGCGCTCCAGCATCGCCGCCCCCGGCAGGCCGAAACCGCGCGCCGCCCCATAGCCCAGCGCCGAGGCCCAGTAGAGGTCGAGCGCGCGCACGTTCAGCACCACCGCACCCAGCCGCCCGCCAAAGGCGGCGGCAAAGCGCGCGATCCGTTCGCCCGCGGCCGGATAGAGATCGCCCGCCGCCCGGTTGTCGCGCAAGGAACCCAGCATGTTCTCGTCGCTGACCAGCAGGGTTTCCACCCCGGCGGCGGCACAGCCCGCCAGGCGCATGCGCACCCGCCCCGCGGCCCGCATCTGCAAGTCGCGGCGCAGCGCCGGGCCGGGCCGCGGGATCACGCCGCGCAACAGCCCGCCGCGCGTCCGGTGCGGGCCCCAGAATCCGACCCCCTGGGCGCGCAGCCGCCCGGCGTTGCCCCGCAGGTAGTGCTGAAACGTGGTCGTGGCGCAGCGATGCGCGCCGACATGCAGGATGACATCCATCGCCGATGCCCGTTGTGTTGCGAAAGGCCGCCCCGCCCGGCCGTATCACGGGGGTCGCGCGCAGCATCACGCCCAACCCCTGACAATGCGATTAACGGGCGCATTTTTCGTGCCTGGCCCGAAATCAGCGGTCGCATTCCCCACCGCCGGGCCTATATTTGACCCGACAGGAGACCGCATGACCCGCATACTAGCCCTTGTTTTCGCGGCATTTATCCCGCTGACCGCCATCGCTGCCGACGATCCCGACAGCGCGCCCGAGGCCCTGATCCGCCCCGCCGGTGACAGCGATTTGAGCGAATTCCTATGGACAAACCGGCCCGTCGTGGTGTTTTCCGACAGCCCCTCCGACCCCAGATACCAGGAGCAGATCGAACTGCTGGCCGAGCGCCCGGACATGCTGCGCGAGCGCGATGTGGTGGTGCTGACCGATACCGACCCCGCGGCGCGTTCGCCGGTGCGCCGGAAACTGCGGCCGCGCGGTTTCCAGCTGGTGCTGCTGGACAAGGACGGCAGCATCAGGCTGCGCAAGCCCTCGCCCTGGAGCATTCGCGAGATTACCCGCAGCATCGACAAGTCGCCGGACCGCCAGCACGAGGTCGAGGAACGGCGGGAACGGCGCGAGTGACGCGCATCCGCGCCCGCGGGTCGACCAAACGGCATGCCAGAGCGATCGCGCATCGGTCCCTTTCCCGACATGGCGCCGCAATCCGGATGCCCGGCCCGGCGCGCGACCGCCCCGGTTGGCACGCATCCCGTCATTCGAATTCCATGATGACGTCGTCCACCGCCAGGCTGTCGCCCGGGGCGGCGTTGATCCTCGCGACGATGCCCTTTCTCTCGGCGCGCAGGGTGTTTTCCATCTTCATCGCCTCCACGGTGCACAGCGCCTGACCTTCATGCACCTCCTGTCCGGCCTCGACATCGACCTTCACGATCAGGCCGGGCATCGGACACAGCAGCATCTTTGAGGTGTCCGCGGCCAGCTTCTCGGGCATCAGCTGCGCCAGTTCGGCCTGGCGCGGAGTGCGCACATGCACCGTCAGATCGGCACCGCGCGAGCGGATGCGAAAGCCCCCCGAGACCTTGCCGACCTTCAGAACCAGCGTCTGACCATCGACATTCAGCGCCGCCAGCCGGTCGCCCGGGGTCCAGTCGCTCGTGACCCGCATCGCGGCGCCGTCGGCGAAGCTCACGGTCGATCCGCCCTGATCAGCGGCGATGGTGACGGCATGGCTTTCGCCCTGCAAGGTCACCACCCAGTCGGTTCCGACGCGGCGCTCGTGATTGTCCATCCGCCCCGATACGCGGGTGCGGCGAATCTCGGAGACCCGGTTCATGGCCGCCGCGCTCGCGGCGATCCGGCGCAACGTGTCCTGCGCAAGCTCGACGCCTTCGAAGCCTTCTGGATATTCCTCGGCGATGAATGCGGTCGTGATGTCGCCCGAAACAAAGCGGGGATGATCCATCACCGCCGACAGGAACGGCAGGTTGTGCCCGATGCCCTCGATCTCGAAGCCGTCCAGCGCGTTGCGCATGTGTTCGATGGCGCCGGCGCGCGTCGGCGCCCAGGTGCAGAGCTTGGCGATCATCGGGTCGTAATACATCGAGATCTCGCCGCCCTCGTACACGCCGGTATCGTTGCGCACGACATGGTCATCCCGGGCCACCTCGGCCGGCGGGCGATAGCGGGTCAGCCGCCCGATCGAGGGCAGAAACCCGCGATAGGGATCTTCGGCGTAAAGGCGGTTCTCGATCGCCCAGCCGTTCAGAACCACATCGTCCTGCGAAAGCGACAGCGCCTCGCCGTTGGCGATGCGGATCATCTGTTCGACCAGATCGACCCCGGTGATCAGTTCGGTGACGGGGTGTTCCACCTGAAGCCGGGTGTTCATTTCGAGGAAGTAGAAATTGCGCTCGCCATCGACGATGAATTCGACGGTGCCCGCCGAGCTGTAACCCACGGCCTTGGCCAGGGCCACGGCCTGTTCGCCCATCGCCTTGCGCGTCGCATCGTCCAGGAAGGGCGACGGGGCCTCTTCCACGACCTTCTGGTTGCGGCGCTGGATCGAGCATTCGCGCTCGCCCAGGTAGATGCCGTTACCATGCCCGTCGCAGAGCACCTGTATTTCGATATGGCGCGGCTGGGTCACGAATTTCTCGATGAAGATCCGGTCGTCGCCGAAGCTGCTGGCGGCCTCGTTCCTTGACGACTGAAACCCCTCGCGCGCCTCCTCGTCGTTCCAGGCGATGCGCATGCCCTTGCCCCCGCCCCCGGCACTGGCCTTGATCATCACGGGATAGCCGATCTCGCCCGAGATCTTCACCGCCTCTTCGGCATCGCCGATCAGGCCCATATAGCCGGGCACGGTCGAGACATCGGCCTCTTGCGCGATCTTCTTGGAGGTGATCTTGTCGCCCATCGCCTCGATGGCCCCCTTGGGCGGGCCGATGAAGGCGACGCCCGCGGCCTCGAGCGCCTCGGCGAACCTGCTGTTTTCAGACAGGAACCCATAGCCCGGATGCACCGCCTGCGCCCCGGTCTGGCGGATCGCCTCCATCACGCGGTCGATGACGATATAGGACTGGTTGGCCGGCGAGGGGCCGATATGCACCGCCTCGTCGGCCATCTGCACATGCAGCGCGTGCCTGTCGGCGTCCGAATAGATCGCAACGGTGGCGATGCCCATCTTGCGGGCGGTCTTGATGACCCGGCAGGCAATCTCGCCACGATTGGCGATCAGGATTTTGTCGAACATGGGCGATCCTTCGTCATGGGGTTGTAAAACGCATGAAACCGCCCCGGGGTCGTCCCGGGGCGGTTTGCCGAACGCAATGTGTCATGGCCCCTGCAACGCGCGGCCGGCGTTCCCGGCGGCGCGGCGCGGTCAGATCGGGCCTAGCATTTTCCAGGGTTTTCCTTGCAGTAGAGCACGTTGGCCGAAGCACCGACCGCCGCGCCGGCAACCGGGTTGGCATCCAGCGCAGCCGCGCCGATGGCGCCGGCCCCGCCACCCAGCAATGCCTGTTCGCCGGTGGTGTCGCCGCAAGCGGCAAGTCCGGCACACATGGCCGATACGGCCAGGAAACGATAAAGCAACATGAGGTCCATCCTCCTATTCGGGATACGACCTCAACACTTTCCACGCGGCATGGTTCCCGGGCCGCTGCGGCGGCGCGCCCCGGCCCGCCCTCAGCCGCACTTGTCGGGGAATTGCTGGCAATAGACCACGTTGCCCGCGGCACCCGCGGCGGCGCCGACAAACGGATTGCCATCGACGACGTATGAGCCGAGCATCCCCGCCCCGGCACCGTAAAGAGCCTGTTCGGCCGGGGTATCTCCGCAAGCGGCAAGGCCGGCCAGCATCGCCAGCCCGACAAGTATCCTGAATCTGCGCATCCTGCCCATCCTTCTTTTTTTCCAGAGGTTTGCGGCGCAACCAAACGCCCGCGCGCAGCCGCTTGCAAGCGCGCAATCGCCCGCGCGGCGCCGTGGGCGGAAGGCCGCCGACGGGGCAGCACGCCGGGGGCCGCGAAAAAGGCGGGCGGGTCCGGCCATCGGCCAGAACCCGGCCCGCAGCAGGAAGGGTTAGGGTTCGGATGTAGCGTGGACCACCGTGACAGGGTTCCGGCGGCCACGCCATCCACGCTGCCCCATCGCACGCTTGCAGCCAAGCCCGGCGATCGGACCGGCGCGGATCGGGCTGAATCCCGCCGATTTCGGTAAGGTATCCGCGAAATCATGCCGAGCCTCGGGCGAATATCTCGGGAAAGGCGGCGCGCGCCGCCTCCGGGTCGATCACGAGGCGCGCATCGTAGCTGGCCGGATCGAACGGGTCGTCCGCGGGCAGAACCTCGCGCCCGAACAGCCAGCTCAGCCGTCCGGCATCCAGATTGCCGCGCTCGAACGGCCGGTCGCCGAAATGCTCCCACAGGGCGGCCATGAACCCCGCATCGGCGCGGCGGTCGGCGGCGCGGCGGTCGCCGAAGCGTTCGCGCCGGATGATCGGGGTGACGCCCCTGGGGTTGGCGCGGCGGATGGTGAACTGGAAATCGGTGCCCGGCAGGCGGCCGGGAAACCCGCGATGCTTCAGCATACCTGCGCCTCCGGGGTCGGGCGCAGGCCGGGGGAATGCGGGACCGGTCGCGGGGCCGGTCCCGCAAGGGGCCTACTTGTACTTGCCGGTATAGGTCGGCTCGACCGAGATCGGTTCGGGCTGGACCACGACGAACTCTTCCTTGGGAGAGTTGTCACAGGCCGCGACGGCGGCCACGAAGCCTGCCATCGCAAGGAATTTGATGCTCTTCGACATCCGGGTCTCCTGACTGTTTGCTCGAAACGAACGGGGCGATTGCGCCCCGCCTGCCTCAACCTCGAGGTTGCGGCCGCGCCTGTGCGGCCGGTCCCGAGCATAGCCGAAATCCCGGCGCAAACATATCCGCGCCCCGGCAAGATCGCGGCCTGTGACTCCAAAGCATCAAACCGAGGGACGATTGAGCTTTGCCCGTCAACATGTTGTGGCATAGTCAGAATTCCTCCCAGATACAGCGGCCGTCCACGGGCCGGTAACTTTCGAAGAATTGCGTGGCGGTCGGGTCGGCGACGCCGAAGGGCACCGCGCGGTCCGACAGCGAGATGACCACGCGCGCCGGGGAGAGGCCGTGGCGGATCAGATAGGGAAGCACCAGGTTGGTGCAGAGCCAGTCCATGTCGGCGGCCGCCTCGTCGGGCGCCACCTTGCCGTTTTCGCGCGCGATTTCTGGCGCCAGGAACCGGAACCGAACCCAGAGCGCGCCCGGGTTCTCGTCGCTCAGCACCTCCGCCAGAGTGACGGTCTGGCCCGACGGCACGGCGAGCGGTTCGGCCAGCGCCGGAAACGCCAGCGCCAGAAGCGCCAGGCCATATGCGGCAGGCGCCCTCATGCGCCGGGCAACCGGCCGGGCGCGGTCAGTGCCCGCGAAGCGCCGCGATCAGCTCCGCCTTGTCCATCTTCGAGCGGCCCTCGATATCCAGTTCCTGCGCGCGCCGGTAGAGTTCGGCCTTGCGCCAGTCCTCGTAGGGGGGCTGCCTGCCGCCCTTGCGCGAGGGGTGCATGTCGTCGTTGGCCTGCGCATTGGCGATGCGCGCCGCCTTCTCCTTGGACGCGCCCTGCTTGCGCAATTCCTCGTATGTCTCGTCGTCCTTTATGGTCGGCCCATGAGTTTTCGCCATGTCGTCCTCCTTTGTCGGACAACATCGCCCGGCCTCCGCCGGTTCCGCCCAATACGCCCTGATCCCGTCGCATCCTCATGCCCTCACAACGGGATGTTGTTGTGCTTCTTCCACGGATTGCTCAGCTTCTTGTTGCGCAGCGAGGCGAAGGCGCGGCAGACACGCTTGCGGGTGCCGTGCGGGGCGATCACCTCGTCGATGAAGCCGCGTTCGGCGGCCACGAAGGGATTGGCGAACCGCGCCTCGTAGTCGTTGGTATGGCGGGCGATCTTTTCGGCATCCTTCAGATCGGCGCGGTGGATGATCTCGGTCGCCCCCTTGGCGCCCATCACGGCGATCTCGGCGGTGGGCCAGGCATAGTTGAAATCGCCGCGCAGGTGTTTGGACGCCATGACGTCATAGGCCCCGCCATAGGCCTTGCGGGTAATGACCGTGACCTTGGGCACCGTCGCCTCGCCATAGGCGAACAGCAATTTGGCACCGTGCTTGATGACGCCGCCGTATTCCTGGCTGGTTCCAGGCAGAAAGCCCGGCACGTCGACGAAGGTCAGGATCGGGATCTCGAAACAGTCGCAGAAGCGCACGAACCGCGCCGCCTTGCGGCTGCTGTCGATATCCAGACACCCCGCCAGCACCATCGGCTGGTTGGCCACCACGCCGACCGTCT
>JAGRMG010000214.1 GCA_020441385.1 Paracoccaceae bacterium | reverse complement strand
GCATCATCACCATGGGCATCACATACACCTATGTGAAGGAAGTCATGCCCGGCGCGTCGGTGCTCAAGCTCGGCGCCAGCTATCCGCTGCCGGAAAACCTGATCCGCGATTTCTGCGCCGGCGTCGACCGGGTGCTGGTCATCGAGGAACTGGAACCGGTGATCGAGAACGCGCTCAAGGTCATGGGACTTGCCGTCGAGGGCAAGGAGTGGTTCCCGCGCGAGGGCGAATTTTCGCCCGAGGTGATCCGCGACGGCCTGGCCAAGGCCGGGTTGATGAAGCCGCGCAGGGGCAGTGCCGCCTTCGAATTCCAGCCGATGGTGCGCCCGCCGGTGCTGTGTTCGGGCTGCCCGCATACCAGTTGCTACATGTCGCTGCGCGCCATGGATGCGCGGGTCGCGGGCGATATCGGCTGTTACACGCTGGCGGTGGTCGAACCGCTCAAATCCATCGACACCTGCGTGTCGATGGGATCGAGCATCGCCAACGCCGTGGGCATGGCCAAGGCCGGCACCGAAACCAAGCCCATCGTCGCAACCATCGGCGACAGCACCTTCCTGCATTCCGGCATTCCGCCGCTGATCGACGCGGTCTACAACAAGGCCGACATCACGGTCTTCCTGCTCGACAATCACATCACCGCCATGACCGGCGGCCAGGATCATCCCGGCACCGGCAAGACCCTGCGCGGCGAGGATACCGCGCGGGTCGATTTCGAACGCCTTGTCCGGTCGCTGGGCGTCGAGTGGGTGCGCACGGTGGACAGCTATGACATGGCCGCGATGCAGCAGCATCTGCGCGAGGCGATGGAATTCAGGGGCGTTTCGGTGGTGATCTCGAACCGGCCCTGCGTGCTGGACCCGGTCAAGATCAAGGGTCCGGCCATGCGGGTCGATGCCGAAACCTGCACCGCCTGCCAGTCCTGCATGAACCTGGGCTGCCCGGCGCTGGTCTGGAGCGCCGAGTGGTTCGAGGGCCGCCACAAGGTGCGGATCGACCCCAACCTGTGCATCGGGTGCAGCATCTGCGCACAGCTGTGCAATTCGCATTCCATCCTGCCCGCCGACAAAACGACCGGGGTGACGGCATGACCGGCAAGGCGCCCACGAACGTCCTGATCGTCGGCGTCGGCGGGCAGGGGGTCATCATGGTCTCCAAGGTTCTGGCGATTCTGTGCCAGCGCCACGGTCACGAGGTCAAGCAATCCGAAGTGCATGGCATGGCCAAGCGCGGCGGCGCCGTGTTCAGCCATGTGCGGTTCGGCGAAAAGGTCTGGTCGCCCACCATTCCCGAGGGCGAGGCCGATATCCTGGTGGCGCTGGAATGGGCCGAGGGGCTGCGCTGGATCAACTATCTCAGACCCACCGGCACCTTCATCGCCGATTGCCAGAAGATCGTGCCGCCCTTCGCCTGCCGCAACCGCGGCCGCGGCGCCGAGGCCAGCTATGCGCCCCAGACCCCGGAAGAGATCATCGAGCAGGTGCACGCCGGCTATGCCATCGACGCCATGGGCATGGCCGCCAATCTGGGCAACGACAAGGCCGCCAACACGGTGCTGCTGGGCGCGCTGTCCACGGGGCTCGACTTTCCGGTCGAGGACTGGCTCGAGGTGATCCGCCAGATGGTGCCGCCCGCCTCGGTCGAGATCAACGAACGCGCCTTCGTCATGGGCCGCGACTGGGCGCTGGCCGGGACCAAGCGCATCGACGAAACCGCCGCCGGGCTGCATCGCGTCCGCGACGGGGTTCGCCACGGCCCGGTCGCGACCAAGGTCGAGATCGTCGAGGACTGGTGCAAGGGCTGCGACATCTGCGTCAAGATGTGCCCCGAACGCTGCCTGCGCCTCAATGACCGGCTTATCGCGGAACTGGCGCTGCCCGATCTGTGCACCGGCTGCCGCCTGTGCGAATGGCTGTGCCCGGATTTCGCCATCGCCATCACCAACACCCCCGTAGCGGAGCCCGCCGAATGACCCAACGCCGCAACCTGCAAGGCAACGAAGCCTGCGCCCTGGGCGCGATCCGCGCCGGCTGCCGCTTTTTCGCGGGCTACCCCATCACGCCATCCTCCGAAGTGGCCGAGGCCATGGCCCGCGAACTGCCCCGCGTCGGCGGCACCTTCATCCAGATGGAGGACGAGATCGCCTCGATGGGCGCCGTGGTGGGCGCCTCCATGGGCGGCGTCAAGGCCATGACCGCGACGTCCGGCCCCGGGTTCTCGCTGAAGCAGGAAAACCTGGGCTATGCCTGCGGCGCCGAGGTTCCGTGCGTCATCGTCAACGTGATGCGCGGCGGGCCATCCACGGGCATGCCGACGCGGCCGTCGCAGGGCGACATCATGCAGACCCGCTGGGGCACGCATGGCGATCATTCCATCATCGTGCTGGCGCCCGCCTCGGTCGCCGAAGCCTACAGCGAGACCATCCGCGCCGTGAACCTGTCCGAAACCCTGCGGGTGCCGGTGGTGGTGCTGCTCGACGAGGTGGTCGGTCATCTGGTCGAGACCGTCGATCTTGATGCGATCCCCGCCGGCGCCGAGGTCTGGCGCAAGTTCGCCACCGGCCCCAGGGAAGGGTTCGAACCCTATGCCGTCACCGACGATCTGGTGCCGCCGATGCCGCGCCCGGGCGATGGCTATCGCAGCCACACCACGGGGCTGACCCACGGGCCCAGCGGGTTTCCGACCCAGGTGCCCGACCAGGCGCGGGCGGCCATCCAGCGGCTGTCGGACAAGCTGGACCTGCACCGCGAGGCGATCGAAAGCTACCGCACCCGCGCTATCGAGGATGCCGAGGTGCTGATCGTGGCCATCGGCATCACCGCCCGCGCGGCCCAGGCGGCGGTCACGGACTTGCGGGCGCAGGGCGTCAGGGCCGGGCTGTTCCGGCCGGTGACGCTATGGCCGTTCCCCGAACAGGCGCTGCGCGACACGGTAGAAAACTCCGGTGCCCGCGCCGTGATCGTGCCGGAAATGAACCAGGGCCAGATGGTTCTGGAGGTCGAACGCCTGTTGGCCGGGCGCGCAGAGGTCCACCGCCTGAACCGGATCGACGGCGAGGTCATCGCACCCGCCCAGATCGCACGGAAGGCAATCGAGGTGCTGGCATGAAGGACGCAATGGAACAAGTCGCTTCGCGGGATGCCGGTTCGGCGGCCGAATTCGACATTCGCCAGTATGTGCGGCTGGACCAGATGCCGCATTTCCTCTGCCCGGGCTGCGGCCACGGCATCGCGCTGCGCGCGCTGCTCTGGGCGATCCACGATCTCGGGCTGGACAAGGACAAGCTGGCGGTGGTGTCGGGCATCGGCTGTTCGGGCAGGCTCAGCGCCTATGTCGATGCCAATTCCTTCCACACCACCCATGGCCGGCCCCTGGCCTTCGCCACCGGCCTGGCGCTGGCGCGGCCCGATCTGCACGTCATCGTCATCACCGGCGACGGCGACAGCCTGGCGATCGGGGGCAACCACCTGATCCATGCCTGCCGGCGCAACCTGAACATGACCTGCATGATGCTCAACAACGAGGTCTACGGCATGACCGGCGGGCAGGTCTCGCCCACCACCAGCGCCGGACGGCTGACCACCACGACGCCGGCGGGCAATTCCGAACCGGTGTTCGACGCCTGCGCGCTGGCCGCCGGGGCCGGGGCGACCTTCGTGGGCCGCGAGGTGACGATGCAGATCGTTGCGCTGCGCAACCTGTTGCGCGACGCCATCACCCATGACGGGTTTTCCTTTGTCGAGGTGATGTCGGATTGCACCGAGATTTTCGGGCGCAAGAACGATCTCGGATCTTCGCCCGAAATGATCCTGAGCCAGAAAAGCGCCATGCGCCCCTTCGCCTATCGCAACACGGTGGACGAACCGTTCCGTCCCAATACCATGCCCACCGGCGTGCTGGCCCGCCACGAGAGGGCCGAATACGGTGCCGCCTACCGCGAGATGTGCGCCAGACGGCAGGACAAGGGGGCGAAATGATGGACACGCTGGAAATCCGGTTCAGCGGCAGCGGCGGACAGGGGCTGATCCTGGCCGCGCGCATCCTGGCCGCCGCGCTGGTGGCGCAGGGCCGCAACGTGGCCCAAAGCCAAAGCTATGAACCGGTATCGCGCGGCGGGCTCAGCCGGTCGGACCTGGTCATCAGCGACGGTGAGGCCGACTTCCCGCTGGGCGGCGGGCTGGATTATCTTCTGGTGCTGGACAGTGCGGCGGCGAATGCCTCGGATGCGCTGCTGGGCGAGAAATCGGTGGTGCTGGTCGATGCCGAACTGGTGCCGGATCCGCCCAAGGGGGCGTTTTCCACCCGCGCCCTGCCGTTCGCGGAAACCGCGCGGCAACTGGGCAACCGGCGGGTGGCCAATATCGTGGCGCTGGGCGCGCTGGCCGGCAGCGGCCCGATCTGCGACAACACGGCGCTGGAAGCCTGCCTGCGCGACATGGCACCGGCGAAATATGCAGACCTGAACGTCGAGGCATTCCGCGCCGGTCAGCGTCTGGTGGCCTGACCGGCCCCCGGCCCATCGAAGACCGACAGATCCAGCGCCGGCATTTCGCCCATCCAGATCGCGCGGTCGCGGTGATCGGCCAGTTCGTCGCCGGTTTCGGGATGCACGAACACCGTCAGGCCGGCACGGTTCAGCATCAGCCAACCGAGCACGTCGGCCAAGGCGTCCGGCCCGAATGCCAGCTGGCAGCTTGCGCGCGGATGCGGGCCGACCGGCCGGTCATGCATCCGGCCCATGACCACCGCAAACCGCGCCGCGGCCGCCTCGCAGACCTGGCGCGCGGTATCCTTGGTGGCCGCATCGAAATAGACATGGGCGTGATAGCCGGCAATCTCTGGCATTGGGTCGGTCCCTGACAGGTTCGCGCCAGCCTGCGGCGAAACCGGGCCTCATGCAAGCCGCAGTCCCGGCGCTGGCGGGGCCGCTCAATCGGGGCGGTGGTGCATGATCCGCCCGATGGCGTTCAGCAGAACCTGCGCGGCGAGAATCGCGGTCGTGCCGGTGTTGTCGTAGTCGGGCGCCACCTCGACCAGGTCGAGCCCCACCACCTTGCCGCGCCGCGCCAGACCGTCGATCAGTTCGAGCATCTCGTAATACAGGAACCCGCCATGGCTGGGGGTGCCGGTGCCCGGCGCGATGGACGGGTCGAACCCGTCGATGTCGATGGTCAGGTAATAATTCGCACCCTTGGGAATACGATCGAGCACCGCCTGCGTGCCCATCGCCCGGACATGGCGCACCGACAAAATGTCGGCGCCCATGGCGCGGGCATCCTCGTAGCCCGCGCGCGTGGTCGAGGACACGTTGCGGATGCCGAGCTGGGTCAGCCCGGTGACATAGGGTTTCTCGGCCGCCCGCCGCATCGGATTGCCGTGCCCGTAGCGGACCCCGTGGCGTTCATCGACGAAATCCAGATGCGCGTCGATCTGGACGACATGGATCGGCCCGTGCCCGTCGAACGCGTTGATGCAGGGGATGCTGACCGAATGGTCGCCCCCCATCACCACCGGAAGCGCGCCGGCGGCGAGCATCCTGCGCACGCCCAGTTCGATATTGGCATGGCTCTGCATCGTGTCGGTGTGGATGATGTCGGCATCGCCGATATCGACGATGCGCACCCGCGCCGGATCCAGATAGGTGATGTCGTCCTCGAAGTCGTAGGCCCCGCCAAGCCCGAAGGAAAACAGCGTGCTGGCCTCGCGGATCGCCCGCGGCCCCATGCGCGCGCCCGAACGCCATTGCGCCCCGCAGTCGAACGGCGCGCCCATCACGGCGACATCGGCGCCGATCGCCTCCCAATCCGCGACATGGGGGTATTTCCCGAAGGTGCAGATGCCGACGAACGGCAGGTTGAGCCGCCCGCCGGGGTTTGCCTGATCGGCCATCGTGGTCTCCTTTTCAGGTCGGCGCGGGGTTCACCGCGTCCGGGTGTGCCTTGGCGAATTCGGGCCGGTCCTTGCAGGCCGCCTCGACCGCGCAAATCCGCGGCAGATCGTCGATCTCGGCTTTCCAGCGGCGGGCGTTGTAGATCTGTGGTATCAGGCAGATATCGGCCAGGCCCGGCCGCTCTCCGGCGCAGAAGGGCGCTTGCGCGAATCCGCCCAGCATCTGCTCGAACGCTTGCAGCCCCGGCCGGATGAAGCGGCGCATCCAGTCACCGGGCATGTCGCCGCGCCCGCCGGCCAGTTCGCTGGCATGGCGGGCAACCGACAGGTTGCACACGGGATGGATGTCGATGGCAATGGCGTGGGCCAGCGCCAGAACCCGGGCCCGCGCGCCGGCATCCCGGGGCAGCAGCGCCAGGCCGCGGGTCGATTCGAGATAGTCGAGAATGGCGAGCGACTGTGTCAGGCGCAGGCCGTCGATATCGAGCACCGGCACCAGCCCCTGCGGGTTGCGGGCAAGATGCGCGGGCGACTTGTGTTCACCCTTCGTCAGATCCACCGGAACCGCGCGATAGGCGATTCCGGCCAGATTCAGGCCGATCCTGACCCGGTAGCTTGCCGAGGATCGCCAGTAGTCGTAAAGAACCGCCCCGCTCATCGCATCCCCCTTCGATCAGGGCGGGCAGCCGGCACGACGGCCGGCCGCCGGCCGGTTTCAGACGCCCTTCAGTTCCTTGGAGTGCATCCATTCGGCGTGTTTGGGCGCCCTCTTGGTCTTGGACCATTCTTCCAGCATGTCCCATTTCACGGCATCGAGCCTGGCCAGCATGGCGTCTTCCTCCGGGTCCGGGCAGGCCAGTTCGACGCGGTGGCCCGAGGGGTCGAAGAAATAGATCGAATGAAAGATCGAATGGTCGGTGACGCCCAGAACCTCGACGCCGTTATTTTCCAGATGGTCCTTGAACTGCATCAGCGTCTCGCGGTCCTTGACCTTGAAGGCGATGTGCTGGGTCCAGACCGGTGTGTTCGGGTCGCGGCCCATTTCCGGTTTCGTCGGCAGTTCGAAGAAGGCCAGCACGTTGCCGTTCCCGGCATCCATGAAGATGTGCATGTAGGGGTCGGGTTCGTGGGTCGAGGGCACATGATCTTCGGCGATGGCCAGGACGAAGTCCATGTTCAGCATCTTGTTGTACCATTCGACGGTCTCTTTCGCGTCCTTGCAGCGATAGGCGACGTGATGGATCTGTTCGATTTTCATTTCATTTCCTCTTCGGGTTGCAAAGCGGCAGCGGCAAGCGACTGCGCCAGGACGGCGCGATTGCCGATATGGTTGGCCAGGATCAGGATCAGCCGGGCGTTGAAGGCGTCGCTCGCGGCCTTGTCGAGCGATTCATGCGCGCTCAGCAGATCGGCGTAGAAATCGTCGGCGCCGTCGATGTTGGGTGTCAGGATCAGGTCGGACATCGGCTCACTCCTTGCCGGTGGCGCGGCGGATGGCGGCGCGGAACAGGGATTCGTCAAAGCTCGGGCGGCGGGCCGCAACGTGCTGGTCGGGCCGGATCAGGTAGACCGCCGAGGGCGCATCGCCCAGATAGCGCGCCTTCAGCGCCAGCGTCGGATCGTCCCTGGCCGACAGCGCCAGCCGCGTGACCTCGATACCGTCCTCCTCGATCATGTCGGGGGCATCGGCGTCGATCGTCAGCAGGATGAACCGGCCGCCCAGCCGCGGCAACAGGTAGCCGTCCTGCAACGGGACGTCCGGGCAGGGCGATCCCGGCCGCGTGCGGGACGGACCGTCAAGCGCATCCGCCGAGTTGAGCGGCGAGCCGTCATAGGTGCAGGGCACCGAGAGACGCCCGGAATTCACCAGGGGCCGGGCGAATTCATAGCGTTCGGACAGGTCCAGAACGGCATCGCGCAGCAGCCGCGACATGTGCGATTTCGGGGTGATGAAATCGGTCGAGCGGGTGGAGTTCAGGATGTTCTCGTCGGCACCGTGGATACGTTCGGCATCGTAGCTGTCCAGCAGGCTTTCGGGTGCCTTGCCGTCGATCACCAGCTTCAGCTTCCAGCACAGGTTGTCGGTATCCTGAAGCCCCGAATTGGCGCCGCGCGCGCCAAACGGCGACACCTGGTGCGCCGCATCGCCCGCGAATATGACGCGCCCGTGGCGGAACTGTTCCATCCGGCGGCACTGGAACGTATAGATGCTGACCCATTCCAGTTCGAATTCCACGTCCTCGCCCAGCATCTGCTTGAGGCGGGGAATCACGTTCTCGGGCTTCTTTTCCCGTTCCTTGTCGATATCCCAGCCCAGTTGCAGATCAATCCGCCAGACGCCGTCGGGCTGCTTGTGCAACAGCGCCGATTGGTCGCGATTGAATGGCGGATCGAACCAGAACCAGCGTTCGGTGGGAAAGTCGGCCTCCATGACGACATCGGCAATCAGGAAATTGTCCTCGAACACCCGGCCGACGAAATCCTTGCCCAGCATCGCGCGCAGGCTGGAATTGGCGCCGTCGCAGGCGATCAGCCAGTCCGCTTCGAGGTTGTAGCTGCCCTCGGGCGTGTCGATCTCGATCGTCACATGGGTGTCGTGGGTGCCCACGGCCGACACCTTGTTGCGCCCGCGGATCTCGATCGGCGCGCCTTGCTGCTGCAACTCGCGGACCCGGTTCACCAGGAACTGCTCGAAATAATACTGCTGAAGGTTGATGAAGGCGGGCCGCTGGTGCCCCTTTTCCGGCAGCAGGTTGAACTCGTAAACCTGCCGGTCGTCGAAGAACACCCGGCCCTGGTTCCAGACCACCCCCTTGTCGACCATTGCCTGGCCGCAGCCGAGCCGGTCCAGGATTTCAAGCGGCCGCTTGGCGAAACAGATCGCCCGGCTGCCGAAACTGACCTTGTCGTTGTCGTCCAGCACCACGACCTCGACCCCCTGTTGCGCCAGGTCGATGGCCGCCCCCAGACCGACCGGGCCGGCGCCGACCACGACCACCTTGCGGCGTACCGGCGCGGCTTCGTCCTGATCCGGGCTGTGCCGGTAGGCATACATCGGGGTTTCGAAAATCTTGTTCATTCGTGTTCCTTCCAGAATTGCCGGGCGATCCGCCGGGCCTGGCGGCCCGGTTCGCACCGGGAAAGACCCGCAGGGCGCCGGCGACGCGCCGCTGCGTTCAGCCTTGCAGTTGTTCCCACATGTCCAGATCGCGCTGGGCGGTCCAGATGCGCGGCGTTTCGATGCCGCGGGCCTCGTCATAGGCGCGCGCCACGTTGAAGGGCAGGCAATGTTCGTAGATCGCGTAGTCGGCGAATTTCGGGTCGCATTCCGCGCGCACCGCGTCCCAGGCCTCTTTCAGGCTGCCGCCCCGGGCGGCGACGCGGGCGGCGGGGCGATAGGTCGAGGCGACGAAATCGCGGGTGTTGTCGATCGCGGCGTTGACCATGTCGCGGCCGACCAGCGCATCGCCCCGGCCCGGCGCGATGGCGTCCACGTCGAACCATCTGATCGCGTCCAGCGTGTCGCCCCAGTCCGAGAAGTGGCCGTCGCCGCAATAGCAGGCCGAATGGTATTCGACGATGTCGCCGGTGAACATCACGTTCTCGTCGGGCACATGGATCACGATGTCGCCCGCCGTATGGGCGCGGCCCAGATGCATCAGATCGACCCGGCGCTGGCCCAGATAGACCGTCATGGTGTCGCTGAAGGTGGTGGTGGGCCAGGTCAGGCCGGGGATGCTTTCATGGCCCTCGAACAGGCGCGGGAAACGCTGGAACTCGCTGTCCCAGTCCTCCTGTCCGCGTTCCACGACCATGGCGCGGGCCACGTCCGACATGATGATCTGGCTCGCGCCGAAGGCGCTGGCGCCCAGCACGCGCACCGCGTGATAATGGGTCAGCGCGACATGGGTGATCGGCTTGTCGGTGACGGTGCGGATGCAGTCGATCACCTTCTGCGCCAGGCGCGGGGTCGCCTGCGCCTCGACCACCATCACCGAATCGTCGCCGATGATGACGCCGGAATTCGGGTCGCCCTCGGCGGTGAAGGCGAAAAGTCCTTCGCCCACTTCGGTAAAGCTGATCTTCTTTTCGCCGGTGTCGCCTTGCGATGCGAATGCCTTGGCCATGATTTGTCCTTTCGACGTTGCGCCGGTCCCCGGGTTCGGGAGCCTCCGGCGGGAGTTTTTCGGGCAAGATGAAGTCTATCTTGCGAACGGATCCTCGAGCGCCGGCAACACCTGGCCCATGCAGTCGCCAAAGCCGATCCGGTATCCGTCGCCCTGGGCATGGCCGTGCAGGCCAAGCGTGTCGCCGTCCTCGATGAAGCTGCGCTTTTCGCCCGTCTCCAGCGTGATCGGCTCCTTGCCGCCCCAGCTCAGTTCGAGGAGCGAGCCGCGTTCGGACCCGGCGGCGCCGGAAATGGTGCCCGAGCCCAGCAGGTCGCCGGCGTTCATCGGGCAGCCCGACGTGGTGTGATGCGCCAGTTGCTGGGCGGCGGAATAATACATCTCCTTGTAGTTCGTCTGCGCGATCGTGGTGGCAAGCTTGCCCTCGGGCGCCAGCGTCACCTCGAGTTCGATGTCATAGAGCATCGGGCCGCAATCCTTGAGATGGTCCAGCAGTTCGAATTCGCGCGGCGGCGTATCGGTGCGGAACGGCTCCAGTGCCGCCCTGGTCACGATCCACGGGCTGATCGTGGTCGCCGTCGCCTTGGCCTGGAAGGGTCCGAGCGGCTGGTATTCCCAGGCCTGGATGTCGCGCGCCGACCAGTCGTTCAGCAGAACGTAGCCGAAGATGTTCGCATCCGCCTCGGCCACGGTGATCGGCCCGTCAGACGGCGTGCCGACGATCGCGCCCATCTCGAGTTCGATGTCGAAGCGCCGGCAGGGCAAAAAGGCGGGCCGGGCGTGATCTGGCGATTTCAGCTGCCCCCAGGGCCGGCGAACGGGCGTGCCCGAAACCACCACCGACGAGGCGCGTCCGTTATAGCCGATGGGGATATGCAGCCAGTTCGGCGGCAGCGCGTTTTCGGGGCCGCGGAACATGGTGCCGACATTGGTCGCATGATGCCGGCCGGCGTAGAAATCGGTATATTCGCTGACGATGAACGGCAGGTGCATTTCGGCCGCGTCCATCTGCACCAGCAGCGGTTCGACACTTGCGCGTTCGGGCGAATCTTCGGCCAGCAGCGCCGTCAGCCGGTCGCGCAGGGCGGCCCAGATCTGCGGCCCCGCCTCCATCACCTCGTTCCAGAACGGCACGTCGAACAGCGGCAGGTCGCCCAGTGCGATCAGGCCGGTTTCCTCGGCGGATTGCATGTCCAGGATCATGTCGCCGATGGCAACGCCGCAGCGCGGGTCCAGATCGGCGGTCGAGAACACGCCGTAGGGCAGGTTGTTGAGCGGGAACGGATGATCGGGCGCATTGGCCGTGCTCACCCAGGATTTCATAAGGGGCATTCGCGTTTCCTCGATTCACGGCGGGCAAGACCCACCGTTTTCCGTCATTTCGTGCCGGGCGTTCCGTCGAACTTCTTTTCGATGTCGGCCCAGCAGTCGATATAGTCGTCCTGCAACGGCGCCTCTTGCGCGGCGAACCGCGTCAGGTGTTGCGGGAACCGGGTTTCGAACATGAACGACATCGTGTTGTCGAGCTTTTCAGCCTTCAGATCGGCATTGGACGCCCCTTCAAAGGCGGTCTTGTCCGGCCCGTGGGGCAGCATCATGTTGTGCAGCGACATGCCGCCGGGAACGAAGCCCTTCGGTTTCGCGTCGTACTGGCCGTGGATGTTTCCCATCAGTTCGGACATGATGTTCTTGTGATACCACGGAGGGCGGAACGTGTCTTCGGCCACCATCCAGCGTTCGCGGAACAGCACGAAGTCGATATTGGCGGTGCCTTCCACGCCCGAAGGGGCGCTCAGCACGGTGAAGATCGACGGGTCGGGGTGGTCGAACAGGATCGCGCCGACCGGGCAATAGGTGCCGAGGTCGTATTTCACCGGCGCGTAGTTGCCATGCCAGGCCACCACGTCGAGCGGGCTGTGCCCGATCCTTGTCTCGTGGAACTGGCCGCACCACTTGATCGTGACGGTCGATGGCGTCTCGCGGTCCTCGAAGGCGGCCACCGGCGTCTTGAAATCGCGCCGGTTGGCCATGCAGTTGGCCCCGATCGGCCCGCGGCCGGGCAGGTCGAACTTCTGGCCGTAATTCTCGCACACGAACCCGCGCGCCGGACCTTCCAGAACCTCGACACGGTAAAGCAGCCCGCGCGGGATGATGGCGATCTCGCGCGGCTCGAGGTCGATGATGCCCAGTTCGGTACAGAACCGCAGCCGGCCCTCCTGCGGCACGATCAGCAACTCGCTGTCGGCGGAATAGAAATAGGCATCCTTCATCGATTCGGTGACCAGATAGATATGGCTGGCCATGCCGACCTGCGTGTTGACATCGCCCGCCGTGGTCATGGTGCGCATGCCGGTCAGCCAGGTGAGACCCTCGCCGCCATGGGGCAGCGGATCCCAGCGGTACTGGCCCAGCGACACGACATCGGGGTCCACATTGGGCGCCGATTTCCAGTAGGGCAGATCGATTCGCGCGTAGCGGTGGGAATGTTTCACCGACGGCCGGATGCGGTAGCACCAGGTGCGTTCGTTCTGGTGGCTGGGCGCGGTGAAGGCGGTTCCGCTCAGCTGTTCGCCATACAGTCCATAGTTACATTTCTGCGGCGAGTTCATTCCCTGCGGCAGCGCGCCGGGCAGCGCCTCGGTTTCGAAGTCGTTTCCAAAGCCGGGCATATAGCCGGGAAACGGGCCGGAAGGGCCGTCTGCCTGAACGAATTCGTGCTGTTCGGGTGAACGATTCATCGCGCGTACCTCCGTTTGCTACTTGCTGGGTAATAGTTGATTTTGTAACTAACAAGGACGAGAGGGGCCAGGATGCAAAATAAAGATGACTTCGATCTACAGAGTTTTCTTCCCTTCCTGCTGAACCAGGCGGCCGAGGAAAGTTCGCTGGCCTTCCAGCGGGTCTACAAGGGACGTTACGGCATGTTGCGCAACGAATGGCGGGTGCTGTTCCATCTCGGCGTTTATGGGCAGATGACCGCCAAGGAGATCGCCGAGCGGTCGAAAATGCACAAGACCAAGATCAGCCGCGCGGTGCAGCGCCTGGCCGAACGCCGATACCTGACCCGAACCCGCGACGGCCGCGACCGCCGCTCCGAACGGCTGGCGCTGACCCCGGCGGGAGAGTCCGTCTACCGCGACCTGCGCAGTGTCGCGGAGGAGTATGATTCGCACCTGGCACGGCAATTCACCCGCGGCGAAGAGGCGCTCTTGCGGATGATGCTGCGGCGGCTGGCCGGGATGGGCTGAGCGGGAAGAGCCCCCGATCGGCCAATTCGCATGGGGGCTGACAATCGGACCGGATCATGCCCAGATCAGGGCGGTGCCGGCGAACGCAACGGCTGGACAGGACAAGGCCATGACGCAACACGCCCCCTCTGCCGACACGCTCAACGCCTGGCTGGTCGAACAGGGCCTTGAAGGCACCCCGCAAGAGACATTGCTGGACGGCTACTGCGCGCGGCTGGTGGCGATGGGTATCCCCCTGATGCGCCTGCATGTGTCCCAAAGCGCGTTCCATCCGAAATACGGCGGACTGGGATTCGAGTGGTGGCGCAACAGGGAAGTCACCAGCGAACGCTATGAATTCAGCGAAACGCCCGCATCCATGTGGGTGGAAAGCCCGTTCTACCAGATCCTTCGAACCGGCCTGATGGAACACCGCGAGCGGCTTTCGCAGAGCGGTCCGCCAAGCCGGTTCCCGCTGCTGAACGGCCTGCGCGCAGAGGGCGCGACGGATTATTTCGCGACCGGGCTGGCGATGGAACCGCGTGAGCAGAGCCTGCCGATGAATCCCGACTCACCGCCCGAAGGTCTGCTGGTGTCATGGGTCGGCGACCGTCAGGACGGGTTCCGCGACGGCGATCTTCAGACCTTTCGCGGCAGCCTGCCGTTCCTGGCGCTGGTGCTGAAATCGGCCGCCAACCGGCAGGTGGCAAGCGAACTGCTGCGAATCTATCTGGGCCGGGACGCGGGCCGGCGTGTCCTGTCCGGTGAATTGCAGCGCGGATCGACGCAACGCATCGACGCGGTGATCTGCTATTTCGACCTGACCGGCTTTACCGCGCTGGCCGAGCAGGTGCCCGGCCCGGATCTGATCGCCATGCTGAACGACTATTTCGGCCTCATGGTCTCGGCGATTCAGGCGCGCGGCGGGCATATCCTGAAATTCATGGGCGACGGTCTGCTGGCGATGTTCGACCAGGACGATCAGGGCCAGGCGGCGGATGCGGCGCTGGACACCGCGGCATCGCTGCGCCGCGACCTGATCGCCCACAACCGCGGGCGCCGCAATACCGGCCTGCCGGTCACGGGCTTTACGATGGCGCTGCATGCGGGCGAGATTCTCTATGGCAATATCGGCGCCGAAAACCGGCTGGATTTCACCGTCATCGGGCCGGCGGTGAACCTGACGGCGCGCCTGTCGGGGATGCACCGCCTTGTGGGTCAGCAGATCATCCTGTCAGAGCGGGTGCAAAAGGCGGCAACGCAGGGGCGGCACGATCTGGTGTCGCTGGGCCGCCACATGCTGCGCGGCGTCAGCGAGCCGTGCGAACTGTTCACGATCTACGAGCCGGAGTGAGTTTCCGCACCCGTCCGGCCAGACGCGACACATCGTGATTCGCTATGGCGATGCCACGCGCGGCCGTCCGCTGGCCTCGACGGTCAGAATCGCCTGCACGAACACGTCGCGCGCCTCCAGCGATGCCGTGGCGATGTCGCGCGCAACGCTCAGCTGGACGCTCTCGGCACCCGCCGCCCGCGCCGCGCCGCGCACCTCTTCGCGCAACGCCGCCTCGAGACAGGCCAGCGCGTCTTCGGCCCGGGCAAAGTCCTGCGGGCCGCTGTGCAGATGCGCCCGGAACCGGCCCTCGGCCGGCACCGTCACCGAACCGCTGCGCCGCACCGTCACGCGGCCGACCACCGCGCCGATGGCATTGGCGACCCCGGCATGGTCGGGCAGTATCATCGGGCAGCCCAGCCGGTCGCCCACCGCCGGATAATAGCTGTGCGCCGACGCCCCCAGACCCACCACATCCACCGCCAGCCGCGCATCCAGCGCCAGCAGGCCGCGATGCCCCGCCAGCGCGCGCTGCAACAGCACATGTCGCGCCAGGGTCGCGGGCGAATCTCCGAACGGCTGCGCCTCCTCGTCCAGCGCCACCTCGAGCAACGCAAGGGCGGTCTGTTCGGTCAATCGGTCCACGATCATCCGCGCCATGGTCGCGGCGTCCGGCGCCAGCCGGTCGCCCGACCCCAGGCGCTTGCGCGCCAGCAGAGTCAGCGCCTTTTGCGCGGCCTCCGCATCCCAGTCGGACAGCCGGCCCAGCACATGGCTCGCATCCGAAGGCGTGACGCCGGCGACCTGCACCAGCCCGCGATCGACCAGACGCGTCAGCAGGCCATGCTCCATCCGCGTCCGCAGCACCTGCGAGAGCGGGTGCACCCCATCGCCGATGCGCTCCAGCAATGCCGCCTCGCGCGGCCCCAGGCCCTGCGCGCGCCGTCCCGGCACCGCGCGCACGAACCGGGCGTCCGTCTCGGCCGGTGCGGCGCTGCGCAGCTGCGCATCCAGCGCCGCATGCACCACGCCGCCCGCCTCGGCCGCGATCAGCGCCACCGGCACCACCCGCCGCGGGCCCAGCACGACACCCCCGCCCAGCCCCTCGCCCCGCAGATGCACCTGGCTGTCGCCACCCAGCCCCCAGGTGCGCATCGCCACCGCCTCGACCATGGTGCGAAAACCGCCGACCTGCGCGCCCAGCGGGTCGATCGCCGGCCGGCCGCCGCGCAAAAGCGCGATATCGGTCGTGGTGCCGCCTATGTCGCTCACCAGCGCCTCCTGCGCCCCGGTCAGCCAGCGGGCGCCGACGATGGACGCCGCCGCGCCGCTGAGGATGGTCTCGATCGGCCGATCGCGCGCCTGGCGCGCCGACATCAGCGCGCCGTCGCCGCGCACCACCATCAGCGGCGCCGCGATGCCGAGATCGGCCAGAACGTGCCGGGCCCGGCCGATCAGCGCGTCGATCATCCCGATCAGGCGGGCGTTCAGCACCGCCGTCAACGCCCGCTTGGGCCCGTTCAGCCGCGCCGAGAGCTGATGCGAACAGGTGACCGGCACACCTGTTCGTTCGGCGATGATCCGCGCCGCCTCCAGCTCGTGCGCCGGATTGCGCGTGGCGAATCTGGCGGCCACCGCAAAGCCCGACACATGCGCCGCCTGCCCGTCCACGAAGGCGCAAAGCGCCGCCACGTCCAGCGGTTCCGCTTCGCTCCCGGCATGGCTGTGACCGCCCGCCAGGGCCAGTGCCGGATCGCCCCTCAGCGCCTCGGGCAGACCATGCCGGTCCAGATCCCCGGCGCCGAATCCGATATGGATCAGCGCCACCCGTCCACCCTGCCCCTCGACCAGCGCATTGGTCGCCAGCGTCGTGGACAGCGATACCAGCGCGATTTGCTCGCGCGCGACTCCCGACTGCGCCAGGACCGCGCGCACCGCGCCGCCGATGCCGATGGCCAGATCGTGGCGCGTCGTCAGCGCCTTGGCGCTGGCCATGACCTCGGCCTCGTCCCGGATCAGCACCGCGTCGGTATAGGTGCCACCGGTATCCACCCCCAGAAAGATTGCCATGCGCCTCGATCCCTCGCCTGCTACCGAGGGTGTAGTCGCACGCGCCGCCGCGTCCAGCCCGATTTCTCCGGATCCCGCGCGAACCCTGCACCGTCCCGCGGCCGCTTCGCCGGATTCGCGCCCGGCGATCTATGCCCCGGCCAGCCGCTG
>JAGRMG010000213.1 GCA_020441385.1 Paracoccaceae bacterium | reverse complement strand
CGGGGCGGGCGCCCCGTGGATCCGTTCACCACGCACCGGTTCCTGATGGCGCTGGAGGACAGCGGATCGGTGGGGCCGGGAACCGGCTGGCAGCCGCGATACCTGACGGCCCGCCTTGAGGGGCAGATGATCGCCTGCGCGCCGATGTATGTCAAATCGCACAGCCAGGGCGAATACATCTTCGATCATTCCTGGGCGCATGCCTTCGAACGCGGCGGCGGGCGATACTATCCCAAGCTTCAGATCGCCGTGCCCTTCACCCCCGCCACCGGGCGGCGGTTTCTGGTGCGCAAGGGGTACCAGGAGGTCGGGCGGCGGGCGCTGGTGCAGGGCGCGGTACAACTGGCCCGGGCCAACGATCTTTCCTCGCTGCACGTCACGTTCTGTACCGGGGACGAGGCGGAGGCGGGCGAGGCGATGGGGCTGATGCGCCGCGAGAGCCAGCAGTTCCACTGGGAAAATCGCGGCTACGAGGATTTCGACGCCTTCCTGGCCGACCTGTCGTCGCGCAAGCGCAAGGCGATCCGCCGCGAACGCGCGGCCGCGGCCGGGTTCGGCGGCGATGTCCGGGTGCTGAGCGGCGACGATCTGCGCCCAGAACACTGGGATGCGTTCTGGACCTTCTACCAGGATACCGGCGCGCGCAAATGGGGCGCACCCTATCTGACGCGCGCGTTCTTCGATCTGGCCCAGGGCCGTCTGCGCGACGATATCGCCCTCGTGCTGGCGCTGCGCGACGGGCGCCCCATCGCCGGCGCGCTGAACTTCATCGGCCGCGACACCTTGTTCGGCCGCTACTGGGGCTGCGTCGAACAGCACCCGTTCCTGCATTTCGAACTGTGCTACTATCGCGCCATAGAACTGGCCATCGCGCTGGGCTTGTCCCGGGTCGAGGCCGGCGCGCAGGGCGGACACAAGCTGGCGCGCGGCTATCTGCCGGTGCGCACGCACAGCCTGCACTGGATCGGCGATCCGGGCTTTGCCGATGCGGTCGCCCGCTATCTGGAGGCCGAACGCGCGGCGGTGGGGGAAGAGATCGGGATACTGACCGAATACGGACCGTTCAGGAAGAGTGAAGGAGATCAACAGCCATGAGCGAACGATTGTCCGACGAGGGCCGGGCCCTGCTGCTGGAGCCGCTGACCAAGAACGGCTGGAGCCTGCTTGAGGATCGCGACGCCATCGCCAAGACCTTCCGCTTCGACAATTTCGTCGACGCGTTCGGCTGGATGACGCGGGTGGCGCTCTGGGCCGAGAAGTGGAACCACCACCCGGAATGGAGCAATGTCTACAAGACGGTCGACGTGGTGCTGAGCACCCATGACGTCGGCGGGCTCAGCGCGCTGGATGCCAAGCTGGCGCGCAAGATGGACAGCCTGGTCTGACCGCGCCGGCCCTGCCGCTGCCAGATCGAGCGCCTGCGGCGCACACCTCCTGAGCGCCCGCCGTGCGGGCGCGAGTCGGGCATTCGCGAGGGGGGATTTTCCTTGGCCGGGCGGCGGGTTTCACCCCATGCTGGCCAGCAGCCCCTCGCCGGCCGAGATTTCGCAGGCGCCCGGGCTTTCCTCGGCGTTCAGCAGCTTTACCTTTCCGTCCTCGACCAGCATCGCGTAGCGCGCCGAGCGGGCCAGCAGGCCGGCCGGCGGGGCGTCGATGCGCATGCCGATGGCCTCGGTGAAGGAACAATCGGGATCGGACAGCATGGTGATGCCCGCCTTGCTGGCGCCGGTCGCCTCGCCCCAGGCCTTCATCACGAAGGGATCGTTGACCGCCACGCAGATGATCTCGTCCACGCCCTTTTCGGCGAGCTTGCCGCCGGTGCGGATGAAACTGGGCACATGCGCCGAATGACAGGTCGGGGTATAGGCGCCGGGTACCGCGAAGATCACCACCTTGCGGTTCTTCAGCTTGTCGGCGAGCGTCACCGCCTCGGGGCCGTTGTCGCCGATCTGCATCAATGTCGCCTCGGGCAGGCGGTCGCCGATCTTTACGGTCATGATTCTCTGGCCTCTTTGAATTGCGTTTCCGATGGGTCCGAATATAGGCTCGCGCGCGAGCGTGACCATTTGTTTTTTCGAGAGGTGGCCGGAAGATGAGCCATATCGTCGTGATCGGGGCCGGGCAGGCCGGAGCCTCCCTGGTGGCGCAACTGCGCAAGAACGGGTTTGCCGGCTCCATCACCCTGGTCGGCGCGGAACCGGTGCCGCCCTATCAGCGGCCGCCGCTTTCCAAGGCCTATCTGCTGGGCGAGATGTCGGCCGAGCGGCTGTTCCTGCGCCCCGAGAACTTTTACGGCGAGCAGGAAATAGATCTGTGGCTGGGCCAGCCGGCGACGGACATCGACACCCGGGCCAGGACCGTGACTGTGGGCGGCAAGATCATCGCCTGGGACCGGCTGGTGCTGACCACCGGAGCGGTTCCGCGTCATCTGCCGGCGGCGATCGGGGGCGATCTGGAAGGGGTCTTCGCGGTTCGCACGCTGGCCGATATCGACGCGATGGCGCCCCATGTCGCCCAGGGCGCGCGTGTGCTGATCGTCGGCGGCGGCTATATCGGGCTGGAGGCAGCGGCGGTCTGCGCCAGGCGCGGCGTGCGGGTGACGCTGGTGGAAAATGCCCACCGCATCCTGCAACGGGTCGCCGCGCCCGAGACCAGCGACTATTTCCGCGCCCTGCATCGCGATCACGGCGTCGATATCCGCGAAGGCGTCGCCCTCGACCGGCTGACCGGAGAGGGCGGGCGCGTGAGCGGGGCGGTGCTGGGCGATGGCAGCACGCTTGCCGTCGATTTCGTCATCGTCGGGATCGGCATCGCGCCTTCGGTCGCGCTGGCCGCGACGGCCGGTCTGAAGATCGAGAACGGCATCGCGGTGGATGCTTTGGGCCGCTGCTCGGCGCCCGATATCTGGGCGGCGGGCGATTGCGCCTCGTTTCCCTGGCGCGGCGGCCGGTTGCGGCTGGAGAGCGTGCCAAACGCCATCGACATGGCCGAATGCGTGGCCGGAAACCTGCTGGACGCCGGGGTGGACTATGTGCCGAAGCCGTGGTTCTGGTCGGATCAATACGATGTGAAGTTGCAGATCGCCGGGCTGCATGCCGGCCATGACCGCGTCGTGACGCGCCAGGGCGAGGGGCGAACGGCATCGTTCTGGTATTACGGGGGCGACCGGCTGCTGGCGGTGGACGCGATGAACGATCCGCGCGCCTACATGATCGGCAAGCGGCTGATCGAGGCCGGGCGCAGCGCCGATCCGGCCCTGGTTGGCGACCCGGGCGCCGATCTCAAGGCGCTCTTGCAGCCGTGAGGATCATCGCCGGGCGGTTCCGCGGGCGCAGGCTGACGCCCGTCGGCAAGGGCGATGCGGGGGCGCATCTGCGCCCCACCGCCGACCGGGTGCGGGAAAGCCTGTTCAACGTGCTGGCCGCATACGGCGGGCTCGATGGCGCGCGGGTGCTGGATCTGTTCGCGGGCACCGGCGCGCTGGGGCTGGAGGCGCTGTCGCGCGGCGCGGCGCATGTCACCTTCGTCGAAACCGGACGGGTGGCGCAGGGGCTGATCCGGCGCAATGTCGAACTGACCGGCAGCCGCGCGCAGACCGCCCTGCTGCGCGCCGATGCCACCCGGCCGGGACACAACCCCGGCCAGGCGTTCGACCTGGTGTTCCTCGATCCGCCCTATGGCAAGGGGCTGGGGGAAAGGGCGCTGGCGGCGGCGAAGGCCGGCGGCTGGATCGCGCCGGGCGCGCTGGCGGTGTGCGAAGAGGGTGCGGCGATGCCGCCGCCGCCGGGATGCACCACGCTGGACGAGCGCCGCTATGGCGATACCTGGATCACGATCCTGGAATGCGCGTGACGGGCCTGCCCGTCTATGTCCGGCTCCGGAAGGCGCGGCCCGTCATCGCCGGGGTCGTCTCCGGTGTCGCGCCTTCATGACGGGCGCCGGTTTCGCGACGCGTCCCGCTTGCAGGGGGAAATACCGCCCGTCATTCCCCATAGGTCGGATGGAAGCGTCCGGCGGGCGACAGGGTGAAGATGTCGGCGCCGTCCGATGTCACTCCGACCGAGTGCTCGAACTGGGCCGAAAGCGACTTGTCGCGGGTCACGGCCGTCCAGTCGTCGGCCAGCGTCTTGGTTTCGGGGCGGCCGAGATTGATCATCGGCTCGATGGTAAAGAACATGCCTTCTTCCAGCACCGCGCCGGTGCCGGGGCGGCCGTAATGCAGCACGTTGGGCGGCGCGTGGAACACCCGGCCCAGCCCGTGGCCGCAGAAATCGCGCACCACGCTCATCCGCTGGGCCTCGGCATAGGTCTGGATGGCGTGACCGATATCGCCGAAGGTCCGCCCCGGGCGCACCGCTTCGATGCCCTTCATAAGCGCGTCGTGCGTGACTTCTATCAGACGCTCGGCCTTGCGCGGCAGGCGGCCGGCGACATACATGCGCGAGGTGTCGCCGAACCAGCCATCGACGATCACCGTGACGTCGATGTTCAGGATGTCGCCGTCCTTCAGCGTCTTGTCTCCGGGAATGCCGTGGCAGACGACATGGTTGACGCTGATGCAACTGGCGTGGCGATAGCCCTTGTAGCCGATGGTCGCGGATTTGGCGCCCGCCGCCTCGACCATTTCGGTGATGATGCGGTCGATCTCCTGCGTGGTCTGACCGACGAAGACATGCGCCGCGATGTCGTCCAGTATGCGCGCCGCGACCGCGCCGGCGGCGTGCATGCCGGCAAAGTCGGCCGGTTCGTGGATGCGGATGCCGTCCCGTGTCAGGCGGCCGCGGGTATTGTTCTTCACACGGTGCTCCATTGTATGCTTCCTGCCGTATTTAAGGCGCTCGGGCGCAAAGCGCCAGAGGGCGCGGCCGCCGACGGGGCGTACCGGACAAGCGGCCGGTCCCGGAAGGCGCGAAGATCGCCCGTGCTGCCGGCGGTCGTTTGGCCCGCGCGATCCTCGCAGGCTCAGGCCGGGGCGATCACGGGGACCGGCGCGCCAAGCTCGACCGCCCGGGGCGATATCGCACAGCCGAACGCCAGGGTCTCGACCCCGGCCGCCGCGGCGTCGCGGAATGCCGCCGCATAGGCCGGGTCGATGTCGCGCGCCAGATCGAACCGCGTGGCGTCGGTGCGCTGCACCAGATACAGCATGACCGCGCGATGCCCGCCCTGCGCCATGCGCGCCAGTTCATGCAGATGCCGCGTGCCGCGCCTGGTCACGCTGTCGGGAAACTCGGCCACGCCCGGTCTTCGCGACAGGGTCACGCTTTTCACCTCGACATAGGCATCCCGCAGCCCCGGCTGCGTCAGCAGGAAATCGACGCGGCTGTTTTCGCCATATGCGACCTCTGCGCGCACGGTGGAATATCCTGCCAGCGGCGGCACCGCGCCCGCCTGCAACGCCGCGCGCAGCGCACGGTTGGGCACCGAGGTATCGACGCCGGTGAAATGGCCGTTCTCGTGATCCACCAGGCGCCAGCCGAATTTCAGTTTCCTCTTGGGGTCGTCATTGGGCTCGAGCCAGATTTTTGTGCCCGGATCGGCCAGACCCAGCATCGAACCGGGATTGGCGCAATGGGCCACCGCTTCGCGCCCGTCCTCAAGCCGGCAATCGGCCAGAAAACGCTTGTAGCGGCGGATCAGCCGGGCCGGTACAAGGGGGGTTTGAAAGCGCATGATCCGCGGCCTATACCTGCCCGCAGCGTCATTCAAGGAGGCATGCCATGCCAAACCCCACCGCTGCGATGCTGGTGATCGGGGACGAGATCCTTTCGGGCCGGACCCGCGATGCCAACATGCACCATCTGGCGGGTGAACTGACCAGCCACGGCATCGACCTGAAAGAGGTGCGCGTGGTCAGCGACGACGCCGGCGCGATCGGCGCCGCGGTGCGGGCGCTTGCGGACAGCCATGACCATGTGTTCACCTCGGGCGGCATCGGGCCGACCCATGACGACATCACCGCCGACAGCATCGCCGCGGCGTTCG
>JAGRMG010000031.1 GCA_020441385.1 Paracoccaceae bacterium | reverse complement strand
GGGGCTGCGCTATTACCAGCAGACCACCGACGCCGGGCGCGCCAAGTTCCTGTCCGATACCCAGGAGAAGATCACCGACTTCACCACGCCGCTGGTGTTCTTCACGCTCGAACTGAACCGGATCGAGGATGCCGCGCTGGCGGCCCGGTTCGACGCCAGCGACGATCTGGCCCGCTACCGCCCCGCGTTCGAGCGCATCCGCGCGATGAAGCCCTATCAGCTGTCCGACGAGCTTGAGAATTTCCTGCACGATCTGGGCGTCGTCGGCGATGCCTGGGAACGGCTGTTCGACGAGACCATCGCCGGGCTGTCCTTCACCGTGGATGGCGAGGAACTGGGCATCGAGGGCACCTTGAACCTGCTGACCGAACAGGAGCGGGGCAAGCGCGAGGCCGCGGCGCGCGAACTGGCGCGGGTGTTCCAGGACAACGTCAAGGTGTTCGCCCGGGTCCACAACACCCAGGCCAAGGAAAAGGAAGTGATCGACCGCTGGCGCAAGATGCCCGATGCCCAGACCGCGCGCCACCTTTCCAACGATGTCGAACCCGAGGTGGTCGAGGCGCTGCGCAAGGCGGTGGTGGCCGCCTATCCGAAACTCAGCCATCGCTATTACGAACTGAAACGCGGCTGGCTGGGGCTGGATCGCATGCAGGTCTGGGACCGCAACGCCCCCCTGCCCATGGAAGACACGCGCGTTGTCGGCTGGGACGTCGCGCGCAGCACGGTGATGGAGGCCTATGCCGCCTTCGATCCGCGCATGGCCGACATCGCCGAGCCGTTCTTTCAGCGGGGCTGGATCGACGCCGGCGTGAAGCCGGGCAAGGCGCCCGGCGCCTTCGCGCATCCCACGGTGACGGACGTGCACCCCTATGTGATGCTGAACTATCTGGGCAAGCCGCGCGACGTGATGACGCTGGCCCATGAACTCGGCCACGGCGTGCACCAGGTGCTGGCCGCCGATCAGGGCGAGATGCTGGCGCAGACGCCGCTGACGCTTGCCGAAACCGCCTCGGTCTTCGGCGAGATGCTGACCTTCCGGGCGATGCTGGACAAGGCCGCCACCGGGGCACAGCGCAAGGTGCTGCTGGCCGGCAAGGTCGAGGACATGATAAACACGGTGGTCCGCCAGATCGCGTTTTACGACTTCGAATGCAAGCTGCACGCCGCAAGGCGCGGCGGAGAACTGACGCCCGACGACATCAACGCCCTCTGGATGAGCGTGCAGGCCGAAAGCCTTGGCCCCGCGTTCGATTTCATGGACGGCTATGAAACCTTCTGGGCCTATATCCCCCATTTCGTCCATTCGCCGTTCTATGTCTATGCCTACGCCTTCGGCGACGGCCTCGTGAACGCGCTCTATTCGGTCTATGCCTCGGGCGCGCCCGATTTCCAGGACAAGTATTTCGAGATGCTCAGGGCCGGCGGGTCCAAGCACCACAAGGATCTGCTCGCCCCGTTCGGACTGGATGCCTCGGACCCGGCGTTCTGGGACAAGGGGCTCGACATGATCTCGGGGATGATCGACGAACTGGAGGCGATGGAAGACTGACGCGGGGCCACCGCCTGACGCCGGCTCATAGCGGGACAAACCGACGCCGGGATGCTAACATGGTGCAGCAGCGCGGTGCGTTTTCGACGCACGGGCTGCCCTGCACACGGTCAATCGCACGGCGGCGGGACAACCGATGGAAACTGTCAGATCGGCTGACGGAACGCAGATCGCGTTCAGGCGCAGCGGCAGCGGGCCGCCGCTTGTCCTGGTTCACGGCTCCACCGCCGACCACACCCGCTGGGCCGGCGTTCTGCCCGACCTCGAACGGGCCTTCACCGTGATCGCCATGGATCGCCGCGGCCGGGGCGCAAGCGGGGATGGCGATCACTACGCGCTGGAACGGGAATTCGAAGACGTCGCCGCCGTGGTCGGTGCGGCGGGCAGCAAGGTTGACCTCGTCGGTCATTCGTTCGGCGCGCTCTGCGCCCTGGAAGCGGCCCTGAGAGTCGAAAATCTCCGCCGTCTCGTACTCTATGAACCCGTGTTTCCGGTCGGCGATGCGCCGCTCTATCCGCCGGCGCTGCGCGACCGGCTGTGGGCGCTTGTCCAGGCGGGCGACCGCGAGACGGCCCTGACGTCGTTCTTCCGCGACGTGGTCGGCCTGCCCGAAACCCAGATCGCCGCCCTGCGCGCGGACCCGTCCTGGAAATCTCGCATCGCCTCCGTCCATACCGCCATCCGTGAACTGGCGGACGGCGATTATCGGTTCCGGGCGGATCGTTTCGGGGGGCTGAACCTGCCGGTCCTGCTGCTTGTCGGCGAGAAAAGCCCGAAACCGCTCAGGGCACCTTCGACGGTTCTCGCGGCCGCACTTGCGGATGCGCGGATCTCGGAAATGCGGGGACAAGGCCACATCGCCATGACAACGGCGCCAGATCTGTTCCTGAGCGAAATCACCGGCTTTCTTTCCGCATAGCCGCCTATCGCGGCGGGGCAGCGTGCAGGCCTGGGACCGACAGACCTTTCTGCCCCGAAAATCGGCCTTGCCTGGAAACCGGGGGGCAAATACCGGGTTGTGCCATACCATATGGCCGGCCATGACAATCCGGGAGGGCGATCCTTCAATGCCTCAAGACACATCAGCACATCACGCATTCAAGGCACGACTGCACCGGTTCCGGGCCTGGACCCGGGCCCATGTGCCGCGCGGGCTGCGGCTGGCGCTGGGGGTGGTGCTGATCCTCGGCGGGCTGGTCGGATTCCTGCCCGTGCTGGGCTTCTGGATGATCCCGCTGGGGGTGGCGGTGGCCGCGCTTGACGTGCGGCTGTACCGGCGCTGGCGGCGGCGCAACGGGCGACGGGACTGACCCGACCGCCGGATCAGGCGTGTTCCAGCGCCACCAGCCGGATGCGTTCGATCATCGACTTCACGCCGTTGGAGCGTTGCGCCGACAGGTGTTCGTTCAGCCCCAGCCGTTCCAGTTCGGCGCGCGCGTCCACCTGCCCCACCTCGGCCACGGGCAGGCCGTTGTAAAGCGCGCGCAGCACCGCGATAAGACCGCGCACGATCATCGCGTCGCTGTCGCCGTCGAAACGGAACACGCCGTTCTCGATCACCGGATGCAGCCAGACCTGGCTGGCGCAACCATGCACCTTGGTCGCCGGCACTTTCAGCGCCTCGTCCAGCGGCTCCATCGCGCGGCCCTGCTCGATCACATGGCGGTAGCGGTCTTCCCAATCATCCAGAAACTCGAAATCCTCGACGATATCTTCGAAGGCTGGGCTGGCCATGGGCGTGTCCTCGGGCAGTTTTCCGGGCCGATCCCCGGGTTTTTCGGGTACCGTCCTGACCTAAGTCGCCCCTGCCCGGCTGTCCAGCCCCGGCTTGATGTCTTTTCAACCGCGCCGGGATAAGGTAACCGGAAGACGGGCAGTTCAAAGACGGCGGGCAAGATGATGAAACCCCTTTCGGTCCTACTGGTGGCGGGCCTGATACTGTCGGGCTGCGGCGGGTGGAGCAACTCGCGCGTCAATCCGCGCAACTGGTTCGGCAGCAGCCGGCCGGTTCCCGTCGAGGCCGCGGTACCGGCCGAAACCAACCCGCTGATGCCGGCCCGGGGCGGTCGGGGCCTTTTCAGCCGGCCCGCGCCGGTCGATTCCAGCCTGCCGATCGCCAAAGTGACCGAATTGCGGATCGACCCGACCCCCAGCGGCGCCATCGTCTATGCCGTCGGGGTCGCCTCACGCCAGGGTCCCTACGCCACCGAACTGCGGCCCGTCACGACCGAGGAAGAAGCCGCCGACGGCGTGATGTCGTTTTCCTTCCGCGTCGTCTATCCGCAAGAAGCGACCGTGGTCGGCAGCGAGCTTTCCCGAACCGTGCATGACGCCTATACCCTCTCCAGCCAGCGGCTGCGCGGGGTAAGGGTGATCCGGGTCGCGGGCCGCGAGAACGCCCTGGAATCGCGGCGCCGGTAGGGCGTATCGCGTTCAATCGAATGCACCCGGCGGGGCGAACGCGTTGTTCCTTGAAAACGCGCCTCGCCCCGGCGGGTGAATGCCCGGCCCCGGATGATCGCGGCACGCCGCCAGGGCGGTTTTCAATCCGTCCCGGGCGCCTCGTCCCGGTCGCGCGTGGCCAGCAGCCCCGCCAGCCGGTCGGCCATGAACCGCGTCTCGGCCCGCGAGGATACCCCACCGACCCCGACCCGGCGGCCCAGACGCCACCACATGCCCAGATGCCAAGCCGCCCGCCCCGGCCGGCGCAGGCGGATCAGGAACCCGTTGGAGGGCCGGGCCGAGAGCAGGCCGCGTTCAAGCGACTCGATTTCGCCGATCGCGGCGATCGCGGCGCCATCGCCACCGCGCAGCCCCGCCGCGGTCAGTTCGATCCGCCCCCCGGTCGCGCGCCACAACCGGCCCGCGCCCCAAAGCGCGACGCAGCCGCAAACCGCCAGCAGCGCCTGCCAGACAGGCGCCACGTTCGCCGTCACCGCGCCATAGATCAGCGCGAGACCGGCCAGACCGACCGACGCGACCGCCAGGGCGCGCCGGGGCAGCGATGACGCCAGGACCGCCAAGACCTCGCCGTCCTCTTCCATGTCCCCCGCGTCTTTCCACCGTTCGTTCGCACGGCAGTCTGGTCGCTATCCTCCGCCGGCACAAGCGGCACCACGCGGATTTTTGGGGCGCTGAGCCATCATCGCACGGGCTGCGTCACGCGCAGTTCGGCGCCGGCGGTTTCCGGTTCGTCATCGACGATGTGCGCGGGAAAGCCCGGCGCGCGGATATCGAGGCCGGTCGCCTCTTCAAGTCGGCGGACGATATTGGGCGAGCGTTCGCGCGGGCCATAGCGCGCGATGGCATCGGCAAACATCGCGATCATCAGCGGATTGATCTCGAGCGGCACGCCGGCACGCTCGGCAAGGCCCTGGAACAGGCCGATATCCTTGGCCACCAGATCCATGGTGAAGGATATGTCGCGGCTGCCGTTCAGGATGACCCGGCTCTCGGTCTCGTGAACGAAGGAATTGCCCGACGATATCCGGATCGCCTCGTAGGCGACGTTCAGATCCATGCCCGCCGCGCGGCTCACCGTCAGCGCCTCGGCCAGGCTGACCAGGTTGGCGGTGGCCAGGTAATTGGTCACGACCTTCAGCACGCTGGCGCTGCCAAGATCCCCGGTATGCAGGATATGCCGGCCCATCAGCACCAGCAACGGCAGGACGCGCTCAAAGCTGGGCCGGTCGCAGCCCGCGAAGATGCTGATATTGCCGGTATCGGCCCGGTGGCAGCCCCCCGAAACCGGGCAGTCCACCGCCGCGCCGCCGCGCGCCGCGACCAGATCGCCCAGCCGCCTGACCTCGTCGGCGTCGGTGGTGGACATCTCCATCCAGATCTTGCCGGGGCCGATCGCGGGCAGCATCGCGTCCATGACCGCGGCGCTGGCCGCCGGGCTGGGCAGGCAGGTGATGACGACCTCGCTGTCACGCATCATCGTCGCCGGGTCGCCGCCATCGCGCGCGCCCCGCGCCACCAGCGCCGCGACCGGGGCGGGATCGAGATCATGCACCGCCAGGTCCACCCCGTTGCGCCGCAGGCTGCCCGCCAGCTTGCCCCCGACATTGCCCAGCCCGATGAATCCGACCCGCATGCGCGCACCTCCCCTGTTTGCGGCGTCCAGCCTGACCGGCCCGGCACGGGTCTTCGCGCCTGTTTGCGACCTGCCCCGTCCGGGCACCGCCCCGAACGGACTTCATACTGCCGCCCGACACCGGGCGAGCACGGCGGCGGCGACGTCTCCGAACCACCGGACCGCGCACGATCCGGCCCGCTGTGCGCCGGCGCACATGCCGGGTTCGTGGTGCGGCATTGCCGCAAGGCGCGGTGCGACCTATCTGCCCATACACAACGCAACGGAGGCCATCATGTCGCTCAGACCCGTACTGGAAACCCGCGCCGCGCGGCCGACGATCGAGGGTGCCGGTGTGCGGCTGCACCGCGCCTTCGGCTTTCACGACCCCTCCGAACTCGATCCGTTCCTGCTGTTCGACGATTTCCGCAACGAGAGGCCCGAGGACTACCGGGCCGGCTTTCCCTGGCACCCGCATCGCGGCATCGAGACCATCACCTATGTGCTGGCCGGATCGGTCGAACACAGCGATTCACTGGGCAATGTCGGCATTCTGGGTGCCGGCGACGTGCAGTGGATGACCGCCGGGTCGGGCATCCTGCATCAGGAAATGCCCCGCGGCGATGCGAGCGGGCGGATGCACGGCTTTCAGCTTTGGGGCAACCTGCCCGGCCGCGACAAGATGACCGCGCCGCGCTATCAGGATGTGGCCGCCGCCGACATTCCCGAAGTTGTCGATGACGACGGCACCCGCATACGGGTGATCGTGGGCAACTACCGGGGCATTGCCGGGCCGGTGGACGGTATCGCGGCGGATCCGCAATATCTTGACATATCGGTGCCCGCCGGCGTCAGGAAAACCCTGAAGATAGACACCTACCGGCGCACCTTCGCATATGTGTTTCAAGGTTCGACCGCCTTCGCCGAAGCCTCGGCCCCGGCCGGCATCCTGCTGGAAAAGGAAATCGCCGGGAACGAGATGCACCTGCGCGACCCCTCGGGCGACCGCACGCTGATCCGGTTCGGCAGCGGCGACGAGATCACGCTTCAGGCCGGCGAAGAGGGCGTTCGCTTCCTGCTGATCTCGGGCGCGCCGATCAACGAACCGGTGGCCTGGCACGGCCCCATCGTGATGAACACGCGCGAGGAGCTCGAGCAGGCCATGCGCGACCTGCGCGAGGGCAGCTTCATTCGCGGAAAATAGCGCAATTGCGGCGGCAGCCGCTGATCGGTGGCGGGCTGCGATCAAGCCCCCCGCGCGCGTGCGGCGCCGCCGCGCCTCAGACGTGTTCGATGCGCAGAACCACCGGCGCGCCGGCGATGACATCGGTCTGCTCGATCTCGCGCAGGGCATGATCCAGCGCCGCGCGGGTGGTCTTGTGCGTCACGAACAACACGGGTGCGGTGGCTTCGGAATGCCCGTATTGCCGCATCCGGTCGATGGAAACGCCCGCCTCGCCCAGGATGCGGGCGATCTTGGCCAGGGCGCCGGGCTTGTCCAGCAGCGACATGCGCAGGTAGTACGGCGCGGGAAGACCGGCTATGGCGGCGGGCGCCCGTCTCAGGCTGATCGCCGGCTGGCCGAAGACCGGCATGCGAAAGCCGCGCGCCAGATCGCAGACATCGCCGATTACCGCGCTGGCCGTCGGGCCCTGGCCCGCGCCGGGGCCGCGCAGCACGATCTGTTCGACCGCGTCGCCTTCGAGCACGACCATGTTGGTGCCCCCCTCGAGCTGGCCGAGCGGCGAATCCGCCGGCACCAGGCAGGGCTGCATGCGCTGTTCGAGGCCGCGGGCGCTGCGCTGCGCCACACCCAGCAGCTTGATCCTATAGCCCATGTCGGCGGCCTGACGGATATCTTGCAGGCTGATCCGTTCGATACCCTCGATCGCGATCCCGTCGAAATCGGGTCGGGTGCCGAAGGCGATGGCGGCGAGGATGGCCAGCTTGTGCCCGGCGTCGATGCCCCCGACATCGAGCGTCGGGTCGGCCTCGAGATAGCCCAGCCGCCCGGCCTCCTGAAACAGCGCGTTGTAGCCCAGGCCCTCGGCTTCCATGCGGGTCAGGATGTAGTTGCAGGTGCCGTTCATCACCCCCATGACGCGGGTGATCTCATTGCCCGCGAGGCTCTCGCTCAGCGCCTTGATGACCGGGATGCCGCCCGCGACGGCCGCCTCGAACCGGATCGAGCGGCCCAGCGCCTCGGCCTGTTCGGCCAGCGCCTGACCGTGGATCGCCAGCATCGCCTTGTTGGCCGTGACCACGTCCTTGCCCGCATTCAGCGCGGCCTCGGTCGCGGCCTTGGCCACCCCGTCCGCGCCGCCCACGAGTTCGACGAACACATCGACATCGTCTCGCCGCGCCAGCACGACCGGATCGTCCTCCCAGGCGTATGCCGCAAGCGGCAGGCCGCGGTCGCGCGACCGGTCGCGCGCGCTGATGGCCGAGATCTCGATGCGCCGCCCCGTGCGCGCCTCAAGCAGCGCCGCCTGGCGCCGGACGATCCTCACGACCCCAGCGCCGACCGTTCCCAGACCTGCGATTCCAAGGCGCAACGGCTGTGTCATCGGGGCGTTCCTTTGTTGCGGTGTCCGGCCCGTGCCTTAGCGGGTTCGGACCGGCGGCGCAACGCGTCAAGTGTGAGACTTCATCGCGCCACGCCGGCGTGCATCCGCTCGCGCTCGCGCTTGTCGATCACCGGATCGCGCAGGGCCCGGGCGCGTGCCTCCAGGCTGTCGCGGCGGCCCTCCAGCGAGGATTGCAGCCGCTCGGCCGCCCCGGCGGGCGGCGGCAGCGGGGCCAGAGCCGTATCCAGCGGCAACAGGTCGGGATAGGGCGCGTCGAGCGTCTCGCGCGCGATACGCGCATCAAGCTCCGGCACCCGCGCGCAGGCGGCGAGCGCGACAAGCGCCGCCAGCAGCGCCGCGCCCGCCGCGCCGGGGCGGCGTGTCGGGCGGCATCGGGGGCTGCATCCGGTACGGGCAGGCAAGGCAATCATGCGGATCTCGCGGTGTCGCGGCGTGCCTCAGTGATGCCCGTTTGCCGGGAAGCGCGCAAGCGGGGGTTTTTTCTGAACACATGTTCATATAATCTCGCCGCCATGGCACGCACCCAGGGCTCACATTCCGACATCACCGGGCCGCGCATCCGCGCGGCGGCGCTGCGGCTGTTTGCCCGGCACGGCTATGCCGCCGTATCGATGCGCCGGATCGCCGCCGAGGTCGGTGTGCAGGCCGGCGCGCTCTACAATTATACCCCGGACAAGCAAAGCCTGCTTTTCGGGCTCATGCAGGGCCATCTGCACGATCTGCTCGGGGCGCTTTGTGCCACCGCGCTTTCCGGCAATGCCCTGGCCCGGCTCGAGTCGTTCACCCGCTTTCACATCCGCTTTCACCTGGAACGTCCCGACGCGGTGTTCATCGCCTATATGGAGCTGCGCAACCTGACGCCGGAAAACTTCGCGCGCATCGAAGCCCTGCGCGGGCAATACGAGGACGAGTTGGAGAGCATCCTTCGCCGCGGCATCGCCGAGGGCACGATGGCGGTGCCCGACCCCAAGATCGCCACGCTGGCGGTCATCGCCATGCTGACCGGGGTCAACACCTGGTATCGGGCCGGCGGCAGGCTGTCGCTGGCCGAGGTCGAATCGATCTATTGGGACATGGTGCGACGGTCGGTCACGGCCTGAGCCCGCCCCGAACGCGAAGGGGCGGCCCCTTCCGGCGCCGCCCCGGTTCGTCGGGCAGGCCCGCGCCTCGCTCAGTCGCCCGAGGCGGAGGGGAAGGTCGGCAGCCCGCCGGTTCCGCCGCCGCCATTCATCGCCTCGTTCAGAACCGCCAGCCGGTCGGGCGTCTGGCCCAGAACCACGTTTCCGCCGTTCTGCACCGCGTTCACCGCCATGCGGATCCAGTCGCCTGCGAGTTGCGGATCGGCCTGGGCGACGCCGAAGCCCTCGCGCAGATGATGGCCGACGATCTCGCCATAGCCCAGGTCGCCGGCCGCGGTCAGCAGGACCGCCGACCCCAGCGCCATCTGCGGATCGTCGATCCGGTATCCGACGCCCAGACAGACCTTGCCGCCCGATGCAAGCTGATCCATCGGCTTGCCGGAACTGCGCAGGAACTTGGCGGTCGCGGCCACCACGCGCTCGGGCCGGTCGGTGCCCAGATTGGCCAGTTGCGGCGCCACCGCCTGGGTCAGGCCCTTGCACTGCTTTTCGATCTGGTCGCTGGTCATGTTCGGGATCGTCGCCTCGATCCGCGCGCTTTCGGCCATGGCATGGGTCCGCGCCAGGCAGAATTGTTCGTTCATCGCGAATTCGGAATCCGTCACCCGCCCGGCGGTGGTCAGCCCGCCATTGGCCGCGGTCAATACGCTGATTTCATTGCAGTGATCGTTGGCAGACCGGTCCACCTGCCCGAAGGTGAAATTCGGCAGTTCCGCGTTGTCGGCCCGTGCCGTGACCGTCTGCTGCGGCTGCGGCGCGGGCGCGGGGGCCGGTGCCGGAACCGGGGCCGCGGCCGTCTGGACCTGCGGTTGCTGCATCTGGATCTGCGGGCTGGCGATGCCCAGCTGTTCGTTGCGATAGGTGCGCAGCAGGCCGCGCTGACCCTGGGTCGCCAGAACCTGATTGTAGGGCGGCAGATGCGATGACGCCTGCGCCCTCTGGTAGCTGCTCAG
>JAGRMG010000030.1 GCA_020441385.1 Paracoccaceae bacterium | reverse complement strand
GGCGTCGCGCAACTGCTCCAGCGCGGCGCGCATCCGCGGATAGGCCACCGTCAGAACCGCCGGTGAGGCGGCGTAATGCGCAAGCGTGATCTCGCTCAGCCGGGCATGGTCGGCCATGTCCAGTGCGCAGGCCCGGATCACCCGTTCGACCAGCTTGGGCACGCCGTTGCCGATGAACGAGACCACCCGCGCCAGATCCAGCGGCGGCCGGCCCTCGCCGGCCAGCATCCGGTTGACGGCGGCGCGGATGTCGGGGGCGCTGTCGATCAGGGTGCCGTCCAGGTCGAATGCGATCGCGCTCATGCCGTTCCCCTCCACTTGATCGAACAGCCCATGGGCGGGGTCTGCCGCGCCGGTCCGTTGCCTGAACATTCGATGTTGCGCATTGAGAATTGCGCATCCCCGCTCCGATCGCAATCGTCCCTGTCGGGGCGTGGCGCCAATGCCGGCCCGACCGCCGGTATCGGTGCAGCCGGGTTTGCCGCGACGTCGTGACCGGGTGCGACCCGGTTTCGCGCCCCCCGCCGCCGGATTCGGGTTTTCCGGCGCGCCGGGAATTGCGACAATGCGGCCATTCGGCCGGATCGGGATTGCAAAATATTCATGAAAGTGCATATGAATACCGGCACAACTCGGCAGCGGGGGACTTGATACATGCGCAAACTGATCCGGGGGGCCCTGGTCGGGCTGCTTGCCGCGCTCGCGTCGGCGGCCGGTTCGCAAGAGCCTGTCACGAGCGCGCAGATCACGGAATGGAAGTCGGTCTTCGGCCAGGTCGAGGCGCGCGATACCATCCCGGCGCGGTCGCGGATCGGCGGCACCCTGATCCGCATCGATGTCGAAGAGGGCAGCGACGTGACCGAAGGCCAGGTGATCGGCGTCATTCACGACCCCAAACTCGATTTGCAGATGCAATCGGTCGAGGCCGAGATCGAGGCGCTGCAATCGCAGCTTGCAAACGCCAAGACCGAACTGGCCCGCGGCGAGGATCTTCTGAAACGCGGCGTGACCACGGCCCAGCGGCTCGACGCGCTGCGCACCCAGGTCGAGGTGTTGCAGAACCGGATCGAGGCGACCCGCGCCCAGAAGCGCGTGGTGGCCGAACAGGCCGCCGAAGGCGCGGTGCTGGCGCCGATCGCGGGCCGGGTGATCACTGTTCCGGTGACGGCCGGTGCCGTGGTGATGCCGGGCGAGGTTGTGGCCACCATCGGCGGCGGCGGGTTCTACCTGCGGCTGGCGGTGCCCGAACGCCACGCCGCCTATCTCAGGGAGGGCCTGGAAATCCGGATCGGAGAGACCGGCGAGGGCCAGCCCGGACGGCTGGCCAAGGTCTATCCCCAGATCGAGAACGGCCGCGTGATCGCCGATGTCGAGGTCGAGGGCATGAGCAGCGAATTCGTCAATGCCCGCGTGCTGGTCAGCCTGCCCGTGGGCACGACCGATGCGCTGCTGGTGCCCGTGGATGCAGCCGATACCCGCATGGGGCTGGATTTCGTCACCGTGAAGGGCGAGGCCGGAGAGCCGGTGGCCCGCGTCGTGGTTCTGGGCGAGACGCACATGCTGGACGGCGCCGAGATGGTCGAAGTGCTGAGCGGCCTCAGCGCAACCGATGTGCTGGTGTCGCGCGATGAGTGAGGACAGCGGAAAAAAGCCGGTGCCTCTGGGCATTGCCGGGTCGCTGACGCGGGCCTTCATCCGCTCGCCCCTGACGCCGCTGATGATTCTGGCCGCGCTGGCCGCGGGACTGGTGGCGCTGGTCAGCCTGCCGCGCGAGGAAGAGCCGCAGATCTCGGTGCCGCTGGTCGATATCCACATCCAGGCGCCGGGGCTGCGGGCCGAGGATGCGATCAAGCTGGTGACCGAGCCGATGGAAACCATCGTGCAGGGCATCAACGATGTCGAACATGTCTATTCCTCGACCCGCGACGATTACGCCATGGTCACGGCGCGTTTCCTGGTCGGCACCTCGTCGGATTCGGCCATTCTGCGGGTGCATGAAAAGGTGCGCGCCAACATGGACCGCATCCCGGTGGGCATCGCCGAACCGCTGATCGTCGGGCGCGGCATCGACGATGTCGCCATCGTCTCGCTGACCCTGACCCCCAAGCCGGACTCCGGGGGCATGACTGCCAACGACCTGACCCGCATCGCGCGGCAGTTGCAGGTCGAGGTGGCCAAGATCGGCGATGTGGGTCTGACCTATCTGGTGGGCGAATCGCCCGAAGCGATCCGCATCGCCCCCGATCCCGAGCGCCTCGCGCTTTTCGGCGTGACCCTGCAACAGCTGGCCGGCAAGGTCGAGGCCGCCAACCGCGCGTTCTCCACCGGGCTGGTGCGCGATGGCGGCCAGCAGATCGCGCTGGTGGCGGGCGAAACCCTGCGCGCGCCCGCCGAGATCGGCAATCTGCTGCTGACCGCGCGGGACGGCCGTCCGGTCTATGTGCGGGACGTGGCCGATATCAGTTTCGTGCCCGACACCTCCGACAAGATCGTCGCAAACGTCACCCGCGACGGCAATGGCGCGATCGTGCGCACGCCCGCCGTGACGCTGGCGGTGGCCAAGCGGGCGGGGGCCAACGCGGTGGTTGTCGCCGAAGAGATCCTGCACCGGGTGCACACGCTCGAGGGCGAACTGATCCCCGATACCGTGGCGGTCGAGGTCACGCGCGACTATGGCGAGACCGCCAACGAGAAGGCCAACGAACTTCTGTTCCACCTTGGCCTGGCCACGGTGTCGATCGTCTTTCTGGTGCTGATCGCGATCGGCTGGCGCGAAAGCATCGTCGTGGCGGTGGTGATTCCGGTGACCATCCTGCTGACGCTGTTTGCCGCGTGGATCATGGGCTATACCCTGAACCGGGTTTCGCTGTTCGCGCTGATCTTTTCCATCGGCATCCTGGTGGACGACGCCATCGTGGTGATCGAGAACATCGCGCGCCACTGGGCCATGCCCGACCGCGCAAGCCGCGTGAACAAGGCGATCCGCGCGGTGGCCGAGGTGGGCAACCCGACCATCGTCGCCACGCTGACCGTGGTCGCGGCGCTGCTGCCGATGCTGTTCGTGTCCGGCCTGATGGGCCCCTACATGTCGCCGATCCCGGCCAATGCCAGCGCCGCGATGATCTTTTCCTTTTTCGTGGCGGTCATCATCACGCCCTGGCTGATGCTGAAATTCGCCGGATCCGCCGACATGTCGGCGCATGGCGGCGAGGGCGGCCATCACGGCGGGGTGCTGGGGCGCATCTATACCGCGGTGGCCCGCCCCTTGCTGGCCACGAAATCCGGATCGCTGCTGTTCCTGCTGCTGACCGCGGCGGCAAGCTTCGGTTCGATGGCGGCCTTCTATACCAAGGATGTCACCGTCAAGCTGCTGCCGTTCGACAACAAGTCCGAACTGAGCGTCGTGATCGACCTGCCCGAGGGCGCGTCGGTCGAGGCGACCGACCGGGTGGCGCAGGACGTGGCCCGCGCGGTGCTGGACCTGCCCGAGGTGATCTCGACCCAGACCCATGCCGGAACGGCCTCGCCCTTCAACTTCAACGGGCTGGTGCGCCATTACTATCTGCGCGCCGAACCGCAACTGGGCGACGTTCAGATCAACCTGGCCCCCAAGTCGGGCCGCGAGCGCACCAGCCACCAGATCGCGCTGGACATTCGCGAACGGGTTCTGGCGCTGGACGTGCCCGAGGGGACGGTGCTGAAGACGGTCGAGCCGCCCCCCGGCCCGCCGGTGATCGCAACCCTTCTGGCCGAGGTCTACGGGCCGGACGGCGAAACCCGCCGCGAGGCCGCGCGCCGGATCCGCGCCGCCTTCGAGGCGGTGCCCTTCGTCGTCGATGTCGATGACAGCTTCGGTGAACAGAGCCGCCGGCTGCGGGCCAGGATCTCGACCGATCAGCTTGAATTCTTCGGGGTGCAGGAGGCGGACGTGTTCACCACGCTGGCCATCCTGAACGGGGGCAGGACGGTCGGCTATTCCCATCGCGGAGAAGGGCGCCATCCGATCCCCATCGTGGTCGAGCGCGACAAGTCCGACAGGGTCGTGGACGAACGGTTCCTGTCCACGCCGATCCCGGCCAACGTGCTGCCGGGCGCGCGCGGCGTGGTCGAGCTTGGCGATGTCGTCGTGGTCGACGAGGACCGGGCCTCCTACCCGATCTTCCGCCACAACGGCCGTTCGGCCGAGATGGTGACGGGCGAACTGGCCGGCGAATTCGAGGCGCCGCTTTACGGGATGCTGGCGGTGGCCGATGAACTCGAGGCGATGGACTGGCCCGAAGGCACCAGGCCGGTGATCCGTCTGAACGGCCAGCCCGAGGATGAAAGCCACGTCACCCTGCTCTGGGATGGCGAATGGGAGGTGACATGGATCACATTCCGCGACATGGGCGCGGCCTTTGCCGTGGCGCTGCTGGGCATCTACATCCTGGTGGTGGCGCAGTTCGGATCGTTCCGCCTGCCGCTGGTGATCCTGACGCCGATCCCGCTGACGTTCCTTGGCATCATCGGCGGCCACTGGTGGCTGGGCGCGCCATTCTCGGCCACCTCGATGATCGGGTTCATCGCGCTGGCGGGCATCATCGTGCGCAACTCGATCCTGCTGGTGGATTTCATCCGCCACGAGGGCCGTCCCGACACGCCGCTGATCGAAACGCTGCTGGCGGCGGGCGCGATCCGGTTCAAGCCGATCCTGCTGACCGCGATCGCTGCCATGATCGGCGCGGTCGTGATCCTGGCCGACCCGATCTTTCAGGGTCTGGCGATATCGCTGCTGTTCGGGCTGTTGTCCTCGACCCTGCTGACGGTGCTGGTGATCCCGGCGATCTACCGGGTGTTCAAGGGCTAGCGCGAGGCCGTGCGGGCAAGGGCGGCGGCCCGGATCGCGCCCGCTTTCGGGGCGGGCGCGACCCTGCGGTTGCTACGCCCCGAACACGCGGCCCAACGCGACATCCACCGCGTCGGTGATCCGGTCGATATCGTCCCTGGTGGCGATCAGCGCGGGCGAGAAGCACAGCACGTTGTTCAGCCCCGGAACCGAGCGGTTGGACATGCCGATGATCACACCCTGCGCGCCGCATTCGGCCGAGACCTGGGCCATCTGCTTTTCGCTCACCGGTTCCTTGGTGGTCCGGTCGGCGACCAGTTCGGCGCCCAGGAACAGCCCCTTGCCGCGCACGTCGCCGATCACCTCGTGCTTGTCCATCAGCGCGCGCAGATTGCCCATCATCCGCTCTCCCATCGCGGTGCAGTTCTCCAGCAGGTTCTCCTCCTCGATGATGCGCATGTTCTCCAGCGCCGCGGCCGGGCCGGCGGTGCAGCCGCCGAAGGTCGAGATGTCGCGGAAATAGTTCATCGGATCGCTGGCGTCGTCCTTGAACATCTCGAACACCGCCTCGGTGGTCACGCAGCAGGCGATGGCGGCATAGCCCGAGGCGACGCCCTTGGCCATGGTAACGAAATCCGGCTTGATACCGTATTGCTGATAGCCGAACCATGTGCCCGTGCGCCCGATGCCGCAGACCACCTCGTCGATATGCAGCAGGATGTCGTATTTGCGGCAGATCTCCTGCACCCGCTCCCAATAGCCGTCGGGCGGGGTGATGACGCCGCCGCCTGCCGTCACGGGTTCAAGACACAGCCCGCCCACGGTGTCGGGGCCCTCGCGCAGGATCACCTGTTCGATCTGGTCGGCGGCCCACTCGCCATAGCTGCCCTGCGACGGGTCCCATTCCGGCTGCGCACGGTACTCCATGCAATGGGGCACGCGCACGAAGCCCGGCGCCAGCGGCCCGTACTGCATGGCCCGTTCGTCCTGGCCGCCCGCCGACATGGTGGCCAGCGTGCCGCCGTGATAGTCGCGGTCGCGGAACAGGATCTTGTGCTTCTTGCCGCCGTTCTTCTTGTGCGCGATCTGGCGGATCATCTTGAACGCCTTCTCGTTCGCCTCGGACCCCGAGTTGGTGTAATAGACCCGGGCCATCCCCGGCATCTTCGAGATCAGCTTTTCCGAATAGAGCGAGCCGGGGATCGACCCCGCCGACTGCGCGAAATAGCAGAGCTTCATCAACTGGTCATAGACCGCCTTGGCGATGCTCTCGCGGCCATAGCCCACGTTGACCGTCCAGACGCCGCCCGATACTGCATCGAGGTATTCCTTGCCGTTCTGGTCCCAGACCCGCATGCCCTTGCCTTCGAGAATGACGCGCGGGTCGTTGGTCTCGAATTGCTTGTGCTGGATCAGGTGGTGCCAGACATGGGCCTTGTCCGCATCGACGATGTGGCGGATGTCGTTTTGGTTGAACGTACCGTCCATGGCATGTCCTTTCATGAATTCGGAAAGCGGATACGACCGGGAAGCCGTCGATGCGTCCGAGCCGTCGTCAGCCTACACAACGCCGAAATCCCGGGCAACTATAGGTCCAGTTTCGGCCATGCCCTATGGCCAATTCCCGGCGCCTGCGGCGGTCATGCGGCCGGGGGTGCCGGCTTATCGGCCTGAAAAGGCGCAAGAAACCCTTGCTTTGAAAATTCCAAACCCGCGATTTCGTTTCGCCGATCCGGTGGCGGCGAGACACAAAAACATTGATCGGGGGCGGGTTTTCGGATCGGATCGGGGCTGAACGCGCGGCCCGGCACCGACCGAACCCGCGCGTCGAACGATCACGGCGCGCGCAAGCGCCGGACAATCCGTTGCCGCCGCCATGGCGGATAGCCAGGGAGAACGACATGAAAACCAGGACCAGACTGATTGGGGCCGCGACCGGCCTTGCCCTTTTCGCCGGCGCGCTGCCCGCGCTGGCCGAGGACATCACCGTCGCGTATTTCCTCGAATGGCCGATGCCCTTCGAATACGCCAAGGTAATGGGAACCTACGACAAGGAACTTGGCACCAAGGTCAACTGGGTCAGCTTCGACACCGGCACCGCGATGAGCGCGGCAATGGCGAGCGGGGACGTGCAGATCGCGGTCAGCCAGGGCGTGCCGCCCTTCGTGGTCGCCACCAGCGCGGGCCAGGATCTCCAGATCCTCGATGTCGCGGTGAGCTATTCGGAGAACGACAACTGCGTGGTGCGCTCCGAACTCGAGATCGACAAGGACAGCGCCAAGGAACTGGAAGGCAAGAAGGTCGCGATCCCGCTGGGCACCGCCGCGCATTACGGATTCCTGTCCCAGATGAACCATTTCGGGGTCGATATCTCGACCATGGACATCGTCGACATGTCGCCCCCCGACGGCGCCGCGGCGATCGCCCAGGGCGCGGTGGACATGGCCTGCGGATACGGCGGCGGGCTGACCCGCATGAAGGAACACGGCAACGTCCTGCTGACGGGCGCCGAAAAGGAGGATCTGGGCATCCTGGTGTTCGACGTGACCAGCGCGCCGGCCTCGTTCGTGGCCAATAACGGCGATCTGGTGGCCCGGTTCCTCAAGGTGACGGCCGCGGCCAACGCGATGTGGAATTCCGGCGAACACACCGCCGAGATGCTGCCGGTGATCGCCAAGGATTCGGGAATGGACGAACAGTCGGCCAGCGATTTCATGGCGACCTTTACGTTCCCCGGCATCAAGGAACAACTGTCGCAAAAATGGCTGGGCGGGGGCGCACAGAAGTTCATGAAGGGCGTTGCCGACGTCTTCGTGCAGGCCGGCAGCATCGACGCCGCGCTGGACAGCTACGACAGCCATGTGAACACCGGACCGCTGCGCGCCGCCGGCGGGATGTAGCCGGCCGCGCCGGGCCGCCCGACCTTCCCGCCTTGGGCGGGCCGGGCGACCGTTTCGCGTTTCGCAAACCGCCATCTGAAAGGCAGGCGATGTCCGGACTAGCCATCGAGAACCTATCCATGCGCTTTGATCTGCCCAACGGTTCGTCCGTGCAGGCGCTCAAGGACGTATCGCTGCACCTGAAGGAGGGCGAACTGATGAGCGTGCTCGGCCCTTCGGGCTGCGGCAAGACCACGCTGCTCAACATCGTGGCGGGGTTCCTGGCCCCGACCGAGGGGCAGATCGTGATGAACGGCCACCGTGTCACCGGGCCGGATGCGGAACGTGGCATGGTGTTTCAGCAGGGCGCGCTGTTCGAATGGATGAGCGTGCGCGAGAATGTCGGCTTCGGCCCCAGGATGAAGGGCATGGCGCGGGCCGAAACCAAGCAGATCGTCGATCACCTGCTTGATGTGGTGGGGTTGCAGGATTTCAAGGAAAAGGCGGTTTACGAATTGTCGGGCGGCATGCAGCAGCGGGTCGCGCTGGCGCGGTGCCTCGCCAACGACCCCGACGTGATCCTGATGGACGAACCGCTGGGCGCGCTCGATGCGCTGACCCGCGAGAAGATGCAGTCGCTGGTGCTGGCCCTCTGGAAGGAGACCGGCAAGACCATCATCCTGATCACCCATTCGGTCGAGGAGGCGTTGCTGCTGGGCGAACGCCTGATCGTCATGGCGCCGCGCCCGGGGCGCATTCACCAGGAATACCGCCTGCCGTTTGCCGACCTTGGCGTCGGCGCCGATCTGCGCGAGGTCAAGAAACACCCCGATTACAGGGTGCGGCGCGAGGAAATCCTGAACATGATCTGGAACATGGAAGAGGAAATCATGGGCCGGACCGAGGCGGCGTCATGACCAGCGTCGTGCCCTTCGTCATCTATGTTGGCATCTTCGTCGGCTCCTATCTCGTCGTCAGCCGCATCGTCCGCCATGTGACGCGGACCGATTTCACCGCGCTCAAGACCGTGACGTTCGGCGATGAAAGCGCGGTGGTGTCCGATCGTGTCGCCAGCGTGATTTCGGTTCTGACGCTGTTCCTGCTGTGGGGCATGTTCACCGGCTCGGCGCTGGTGCCGTCGTTCCTGCACGCCCCCGGCCCCTATCTGGGCGACGGCCGGTTCGATTACGTGGTCGAGAGCGCGGACGGCGCGCGCGACAGTGCATCGGTGCTGTGGCGGGTCGAGCCGGTCGATGGCGAGGTTCAGGTGCCGGAGGTCGAACCGGGCGAGGGCGCCGCGAAGAACGACACCCTGACGATCCGCGAATACCGCAGCGGCCAGCTGGCCTGGGACCGCAACGACGAGTTCAGCCGCAAGGATGGCGCGCGCATCGTCGAGATCGACGGCCAGAAGGTCGATTTCGACCCCCAACGGCGCGGCGAGGGCGACGGGCCGGCGCAGGTCAAGCCGGTGGTCAGGGTACCCAACGCCACCGTTACGCTGAGCGACAAGGGCGCCCTGATAATCACCCCCTACCAGGGCTGGCAGATGGAGCCGATATGGCTGCCCCCGCCCGAGGACGTGGCGCGCCGCTTTGTCGAGATCGCCCGGCAGGGCTATCGCGGATCGACCCTGGCCGAACATGTGGGCTATTCGCTGATGCGGGTGATCGTGGGCTTCTTCTTCGGGGCGCTGGTGGGCATTCCGCTGGGCTATGCGATGGGGCTGTCGAACTGGTTTCGCGGCTGGTTCGACCCGATCGTCGAATTCATGCGCCCGGTGCCGCCCCTGGCGCTGATCCCGCTGGTCATCATCTGGGCCGGAATAGGCGAGACCGGCAAGATCGTCCTGCTGTTTCTGGCGGCGCTCTGGATCATGGCCATCGCCGCGCGGTCCGGCGTGTCGGGGGTGCGCATATCCAAGGTGCACGCGGCCTATTCGCTGGGGGCCAGCAAGGGCCAGATCATGCGCTTCGTGATCGTGCCGAACTCGCTGCCCGAGATCTTCACCGGCGCCCGGGTGGCCATGGGGGTCTGCTGGGGCACGGTGGTCGCCGCCGAACTGGTGGCCGCCGAGAAGGGGGTCGGCATGATGATCATGGTGGCGTCCAAGTTCCAGAACACCGATATCGTGATCATGGGCATTGTCCTGATCGGAATCATCGGGTTCGGAATCGACATGCTGATGCGCTGGGCCGAACGCGTTCTGGTGCCGTGGAAGGGCAGGGGCTGAGCCAAAAGGCCATCCACGCCGCCCCATCGGACCGTCGCGGCGCCCGTCCCGGCGCGCCGGACACCACGAGACGGCGATGCGTCCTGACGGCACCGTTCGCGGCGGCGATCAAACCGATTGCGCCGGCTGTCCCGGGCTTGCTACCCTTCGGACGTGCCCGCCGCGGGCCGCCGGCCATCACGAACAGAACGGATCGCTGACATAGAACGCTCGCTGTTTCGCTTTATCTGGGCCCATTCGAAACGCGACCAGCTGATCCTGCTGGCGGTGACGCTCATGCTGTTTCCGCTGCTCTACCTGACGCTCGAACTTCCCAAACGGATCATCAACGACGCCATCGGCGCGCAAACCCAGACCGTCGAGGTTCTCGGTTACAGGTTCGATCAGGTGGTGTTTCTGGGCATTCTCTGCCTGGCGTTCCTGCTGGCGGTGCTGGCGCACGGGCTGCTGAAGATGCGGATCAACACCATGAAGGGGGTGCTCTCCGAGCGGATGCTGCGCCGGTTCCGCTACAAGCTTATCGCGCGCGTCCTGCGCTTTCCCCAGCCCTATTTCGAACGGGTCAGCCAGGGCGAGCTGGTCTCCATGATCACCGCCGAAAGCGAACCGATGGGCGGGCTGATGGGCGACGCGATCAGCCAGCCCGTCCTTCAGGCGGGTCAGATGGCGACGATCCTGTTCTTCCTGTTCCTGCAAAGTTTCTGGTTCGGTCTGGCGGCGGTGGCGCTGATCCCGTTGCAGGCCTGGCTGATCCCGAAGCTGCAACGCCAGATCAACCAGCTGAACAAGACCCGCATCCAGGAGGTGCGTATTCTGGCCGCCGCGATCGGGGAAAGCGCTGCGGGTGCGGGCGCCTTGCGCACCAATGGCGGCTGGCGCTACCGCATGGCGCTGATCACCGATCAGCTGGGGCGGCTGTTCGATATCCGCTTCGTCATCTACCAGAAGAAATTCTTCATGAAGTTCCTCAACAACTTCATCGGCCAGCTGACGCCGTTCTTCTTCTATTCCATCGGCGGCTATCTGGTGTTGCAGGGGGCGGTATCGCTGGGCGCGCTGGTGGCGGCGCTGGCGGCCTACAAGGATCTGTCGAGCCCGTGGAAAGAGCTTCTGACCTACTACAACCAGACCCAGGACATGGCGCTGCGCTGGGAGGTGATCCTGGACCGGTTCGCGCCGCCGGGCATGGTGGACGAGGCGCTGTTCGACGGCGAACCCGAGGATTGCCCGCATCTGCGCGGCGATATCGTTCTGGACGGGGTTTCGGTGCGCGACGGCGACGGCAACCTGGTGCTTGACGACATGCAGGCGACGCTGCCGGGCGGGGCGGTGATCGGCATCGCCGCGCCGCGCGAAGAGGACCGCCGCGCCATCGCCCAGCTTCTGACCCGCGAGGCGACGCCCACCGGCGGCAAGGTGGTGATGTCCGGTCACGACCTGTCGGCGCTGCACCAGCGCGTGATCGCGGCTCGGATCGGGCATGCCTCGTCGCGGCCGGTGCTGTTTCAGGGCACGTTCGGCGACAACGTGATGATGCCGATCCGCTTTCGCCCGCAGGACGGGCAAGGCTCCGATGCGGCCTTTGACGAGGCGCAGCGCGCCGGCAACAGCCCCGACCCCTATCACGCCCGATGGCTCGACCCCGCGATCGCCGGGGCCCGCGACGAGGACGAGCTGCGCCAGTGGTGGCTGAAGCTGATCGGCGGCCTGGGAACGGACACCGCGCTGTTCCGGCGCGGGCTGGACCAGCGCTTTGACGAGGCCGATCATCCGCGAACCGCCAGACGCCTGGTCGAACTGCGCCGGGCCGTGCAGAAGGCAGTGCGCGCGGCGGGCCTGGAGGAGCATGTGCATTTCTTCTCGCCCGATCGCTACAACCCGGCGCTGCCGGTGGCCGAGAACCTGCTGTTCGCCACGCCCCGCCGGCCGATCACCCAGGAGGTGCTGGCCGGGCAGAGCGAATTCCTCAAGCAACTGCGCGATCTCGGCCTCGACGAGGCGCTGGTGCGCGTCACCCGCGACGTGATCGACATGCTGCGCCAGATCTTCGGGCTGGACGGCACCGACCATCCGCTGTTCCGCCGGCTGGGTGTGGACGCGGCGACCTACGAAACCGTGGTCAGCCTTGTGGACAAGACCCGCGACGGCGGCGCCGCGTCCCTCAGCGCCGGCGACATGGCCTATCTGCTGACCGTGCCGTTCCGCATCTCGGCCGACCAGATCGGCCAGGCCTTTCCCGATGCGATCCGTGCGCGCGTGCTGGAGCTGCGCGCCAGCCATTCGGGCGAATTGCTGCAAAGCCTGAACGGGCTGTTCGCACCGCTGGACAAGGACGCCTACGCGCCCGGCCTGACGGTGATGGAAAACGCCCTTTTCGGCAAGCTCTCGGACGGGGCCGGCGGCAGGGGCGACGATCTGCGCCGGCTCGTGGCCGATGTGCTGGCCGAGAACGATGCCCGGGATCTGGTGGTCGAACTGATCTACGATCTGCCGATCGCGCTGGGTGGCCAGAACCTGCCGGCGGCCTTCGGCGAACCGCTGTCGTTCTGCCGCGCCACGGTCAAGCGGCCCGATATCCTGATCCTGGAACAGGCGCTGGCCAGTTTCGACATGCAGACGCAGGTTTCGGTCTTCCGCAGCCTGCGCGACTTGCTGCCCGATACCACCGTGATCTATCTTGACGCCAGGTTCGAGAGCGAAGGGGTGTTCGACCTCTTCCTCGAGGTCCAGCAGGGCCGTATCGTGAGCGAGGACATGCCGGGACAGACCGAAGAGGACAGCGCCGCCAGCGCCGATCTGGCCCGCAAGCTGCGGGCGCTGGAACAGACGCCGCTGTTTTCCGGGCTGGACCGCAAGCAATTGCGCCTGCTGGCCTTCGGCGCGCGCTGGTACGAGGCCGGGGCGGGCGATGTCGTCTTCCTGAAGGGCGACAAGCCGACCGACGGCGCCTACATGGTGATCGAGGGCGAGGCGGGCCTCTACTTGCCGCGCACCGGCGAGGACGACCAGCTTGTCGCCAGGGTCGGCCCCGGCACGCTGGTGGGCGAACTGGGCCTGATCCGCAACGAACCCCGCGCCCTCAGCATGATCGCCGAGACCGCCCTGACCTGCCTGCGCATCGGCGAAGAGGAATTCATGGCCGTGGTCG
>JAGRMG010000029.1 GCA_020441385.1 Paracoccaceae bacterium | reverse complement strand
GCACGTCGGGCAGCGTGATGGTGGCCAGAGTCGGCCCGAACAGGAAGTTGGCTGCGCCGATGATGACGAAGGTGATACCGATTGTCATCAGCACCTGCTTGAGTTCCGGCGCGTTGTAGAGCCTGCGGTAGAGCAGTCGCTCCATCGGCCAGCCCGCCAGCACGGCACCGGCGACCGCCGCGACGATCGCCAAGACATAGGGCAGGCCCAGCCCGGTGGTGATCCAGGCGGCGATGTAACCGCCGATCATCGCGAAGGCGCCATGAGCGAGATTGACGACCCGCATCAGCCCCATCGCCAGTGACAGGCCGACCGAGATGATGAAGAGGATGAGTGCATAGGCCAGCGCATCGACGCCGAGGCTGAGTATCGTTGTCATGTACTGCCGATTCCCCCCGTCGCCCGCCGCCCGGGCTATTCTGCCCGATGTCAATTCCTGTATACAGGGCACCGGAAACAAGTCAATCGCGCATTATGGTACGACTTTTCCGAATATGGGATTTGCGAGTCAAATTGACCTGACGCGGCGGCGCGGCATTTGCAGGTCGCCGGGCTTTGGCGTTTGTCGGAATTACCCGGACGAAATTGCCCGCCGGAAATTTAGTGCCAAAGAATCGCATTTATTGAATTATCGGATTTGCGCCTGAAAACAGCGTCGGCGTGGTGCAAGATTCAGGAACCCGCCCGAACGAGGGGGAAGAAGCAGTTTTCGCTGCGTTGCGGCGAATTCCGCTGCGCCGTCAGTAGGTGAGCAATTCTGTCGGATTTGCGACCTGACGCGTCATCGTGGCGCAACTGGCTTCAGGAAACATGCCTCTGAAATGCGCATCAGGATTGCTCACATTCAGGGGTTGTTTTTCGCAATGCGTTGAAAACGTTTCTTGAAGACGCGAAGGGTGCCGTATAGCGTTTTATATCAGAACAGGGTTCGCCTTGTGCCGGATCGGGCACACCGCAAAAGGCGTCCATTCCGGGCGCGCAACTGAAACGATACGGAATAAACCCGACAAGGAGAGATCAATGAAAGCCCTATCCATTCTGGCGACCGCCGCGGCCGCGGTCGGTCTTGCCGCGTCCGTCTCGGCGGTCCGTGCCGATACAATAAAGGTCGGCGTCATCGGGCCGCTTTCCGGGCCGTTCTCGATTTTCGGCACGAACTTCCAGTGGGGAATCGAGGCGTATCAGCACGATCACGGCGACAAGGTCGGCGATGACACGGTCGAATTCGTCTATCGCGACCTGCCCGGGGTCGATCCGGCGAAATCCTATTCGCTGGCGCAGGAACTGGTGGTCAAGGAACGGGTGCAGTACCTGGCCGGGGCCTATTTCACGCCCAACGCGCTGGCGATCACGCCGCTGCTCGAATCGGCCAACGTGCCGCTGGTGGTGCTGAACGCGGCGACCTCGTCGATCACCACCAGCAGCCCGCTGGCGGTGCGGACATCGTTCACCATGTGGCAGAACTCGGTGCCCGCGGCCAAGGCGGCCAAGGAAGGGGGCCTGACCAAGGTGATCACCGTGGTCAGCGACTATGGCCCGGGCGTCGATGCCGAAACGGCGTTCGCCACCACCTTCACCGCCGAGGGCGGCGAGATCGTGGAAAGCCTGCGCCTGCCGCTGTCGACCCGCGATTTCAACCCGGTGATGCAGCGGATCAAGGATTCCGGCGCCGATGGGGTGTTCGTCTTCCTGCCCGGCGGTCCGCCGACCCTGGGTTTCATGAAATCCTATCTCGGAAACGATCTCAAGAGCGCCGGCATCGGCATCATCTCGACGGGCGACGTGATGACCGAACCCGACCTGCCGGCCATCGGCGATATCGGTATCGGGCTGCGGACGACCTATCACTATTCCACGGCGCATGATTCCGATGTCAACCGGGCGTTCCTGAAGTCGATAGCGGCTATCGGCGGCAATGTCGATCAGGCGACGATGGCCAGCGTCGCCGCCTATGACGGGGCCCATGTGATCTACAAGATGATCGAGGCGACCGGCGGCAAGCAGGACGCCGCCGCCGCCGTGAAGGCGGTCGAAGGCATGTCGTGGGAAAGCCCGCGCGGCCCGGTCAGCATCGACCCCGAAACGCGGCACATCACCCAGAACGTCTATCTTCGCGAGATGCAGAAGGTCGATGGCAAGTACCAGAACACCGAGATCGAGACCTATCCGGCGCAACCCGACTGGGGTCTTGTCAAGCAGTAGACGGCGCGATCGCGCCAGCGGCCGTCCGCCGGGTGCGGGCGGCCTTGCTGCGCGCCCCTCGCCCCTCTTCCACCACACGGTCCCCCGCCCGACGATCCGGAGTGTTGCGTGACCACGAGCCTGCTGTTGACGAACGCGCGGGTCCATCGCTCGGCGCATGATACGGAACCGGCCGAGGCGGTGCTGATCGAGGACGGGCGCATCGTCTGGACCGGGCCGCGCACCGCGGCGCCGGATGCCGCGGCGGTGCGCGACCTGGGCGGGCGCGTGATGCTGCCGGGCCTGACGGATGCACATCTGCACGTCTTCATGCTGGCGCTGTCGCGGTTGCAGGTGTCGTTCGCGCGGACCCCCGTGCACGACTTCGCCGCGCTGGTGAGGGCGCTGCGCGAGGCTCCGCGCGAGGGCTGGGTGCTGGGCTGCGATCTGATGGAGGACCGTCTGGCCGAACGGCGCCTGCCGGACCGGACGGTACTGGATGCGGCCTTTCCCGACAGGCCGGTTCTGCTGCGCCGCTATTGCGGGCATGTCGCGATTCTGAACGGCGCGGCGCTGCGGGCGCTGGGTCTGGGCGAGGGCACCGCCGACCCCGAAGGCGGCCGCTTTCACCGCGCCGCAGACGGCACCCTGACCGGGATCGCCGAGGAAACCGCCGCCGAACGGGTGTTCCGCGCCGCGCCGGGGCCGTCGGCGGACCGGATGAGCGCCGAGATTTCCGCCGTGATCGCCGATTGCGCGGCGCTGGGCCTGACCTCGCTGGTCGAGGCGGCGG
>JAGRMG010000212.1 GCA_020441385.1 Paracoccaceae bacterium | reverse complement strand
GACGGCATCATGCAGCTGTCCGACAGGTTCGCGCCGGTTTCCGTTTCCAAGGACGGATTTCCGGTGGGCAACATGACCAGGGTCGAGGTCGACGCCAACGGCCTTGTCCACGCGCTGTTCGATACCGGCATCACCCGGACCATCTACAAGGTGCCGCTGGTCGATCTGCCCAACCCCAACGGGCTGGTGGCGCTGGATCAGCAAACCTACATGCCCTCGCCCGAGAGCGGTGCCTATTTCCTGTGGGATGCGGGCGCCGGGCCGACGGGCGACATAGTGTCCTACGCGCGCGAGGAATCGGCCACCGACGTGGCCAACGAACTGACCGAGATGATCCAGACCCAGCGCGCCTATTCCTCCAACGCCAAGGTCATCCAGACGGTCGACGAGATGTTGCAGGAAACCACGAACATCAAACGCTGATCGCGCCCGTAGCCGGCAGCGGCGAGGGCCGCGCGCCCGGCCGGACCGATAAACAGCAGGTCCGCCATCACAGGAGGAGACGCCGACATGACACTTTCCAACGCCCTTCACAGCGCAATGAGCGGCCTGGTTGCCGCCGGCCGCGCGTCGGGCGTGGTGTCCGCCAACATCGCCAACGCCATGAACCCGGGATACGCGCGCCGGTCGCTGACCCTGGCCGCGAACGCCCGGTCCGGCCCGGGTGTGCTGGTGGTCGGCGTGGAGCGCCACGCCGATCCGGTCCTGATCGCCAACCGCCGGGCCGCCGACGCCGCCTCCGCCTCGGCCACGGCGCTGGCCGATTTCCATGCCCGTGTCGAAACCCTGGTCGGCCGGGCCGGCGATCCGGCGTCGCTCGGTCTGCGGCTGGCGGATTTCGAAAGCAGTCTCGTCGTCGCCGCGAGCCGGCCCGAATCCGCGCAGCATCTCGATACCATGGCCGCGCGCGCCCGCGACCTGGCCGCCGCCATCTCCGGCGCCGCCGAGGGGATCGCGACGATGCGCAGCCGCGCCGACCGCACCATCGGCGCTCAGGTCGAACAGATCAACCATGCGCTGGCCCAGACAAGGCAGCTGAACATCCGCATCACCGCGGCAGGCAGCGCCGGATCCGACATCAACGCCATGCTCGACCAGCGCCAGAAACTGGTTGACGAGATCAACCGCATCGTGCCGGTCAATGTCATCAAGCGCGACCACGGACAGATCGCGCTCTACTCCGAAGGCGGCGCGATCCTGCTCGACGGGTCGGCCGCGACCCTGGAATTTTCGCCGGTCACCCGAACGGCGCCGCACATGACCGCCGAAAACGGCCTGTTGTCCGGGCTTGGCATCAACGGCGTTCCGGTGAACACCGGCGAAACCGGCGCGATCGGTGGCGGAGCCCTTGCCGCGCAGTTCCGTATCCGCGACGATCTGGCGGTATCCGCGCAGGCCGATCTGGATGCGCTGGCCCGCGACCTGATCGAACGGTTCGAGGCGCCGGGGCTGGATCCGTCGCTCGTGCCGGGGCAGCCGGGGCTGTTCACCGATGCCGGCGCAGCCTTCGACCCGGCATCGGAAACCGGGCTTGCCGGGCGCATCGCGGTGAACGCGCTGGCCGACCCCTCGCAGGGCGGCGACAGCTGGAAACTGCGCGCCGGTCTGGGCGCCGCCGTGCCCGGCGAGGTCGGCGATGCCCGGCTGCTGAGGGCGTTCGCCGAAACGCTTTCGGAGGGTCGAACCATGGCATCGGGGCGGTTCGGCACCGGCCTGCTGGACGCGGCCGGAGCGTCCGCCGGCCTGATGTCGCGGGCGGCGCAGAACCGGGCCCTTGCCGATCGGGCCCTGGGCTTTGCATCGGCCGCCCAAACCGAAATGAACCGCCTGGAACTCGAACAGGGTGTCGATACCGATGCCGAGTTGCAGACCCTGATGATCGTCGAACAGGCCTATGCCGCCAATGCGCGCTTGATCGAGGCGGTCGACGACATGATGCAAACCCTGCTGAGGCTCTGATCCATGACCATGACGTCCATCGGCGATCTCGCCCAAAGTCTGATGCTGCGCGCGCGCGGCGCCGAACTGAAGACCGCGCTCGCGGATCTGGGGGCCGAGCTGAGCTCGGGCCGGACCTCCGATATCGTCGGCCGGCTGGGCGGCGACCTGTCGCATCTGGCCGATATCGACCGTACCCTGCGCCAGCTGGACGGCTTTGGCGCGGCCACCCGCGAAACCGCGCTGATGGCGGATGCGGCGCAGTCCGCCCTGGGCCGTCTGCACGATCTCGCCTCCGACCTGGGAACCGGCCTGATCGGGATCGGGCCGTCGAGTTCCCCGGCCGCGCGCCGGCATGCCGCCCTTCAGGCGCAGGGCGGTCTCGAAAGCGCGCTGGGCGCGCTGAACCTGCGCGCCGGCGGGCGCAGCCTGTTTGCCGGCGCCGCGACCGACCGGACCCCGCTTGGGTCTTCCGGTACGCTCCTGGCCGGGTTGAAATCGGCCGTGTCGGGCCTGGTCACGACCGAGGACATCAGGGCCGCTGCGCAAGCCTGGTTCGACGATCCCGCCGGGTTTCGCGCCACGATGTACGCCGGCTCGGACCGGCCCGTGTCGCCGGTGCGGATCGGGTCGGCGGAGGTGGTATCGCTCAGCCTGCGAGCCGACGATCCGGTGTTTCGCGACATGCTGCGCGACACGGCGCTGGCGGCGCTGGCGGCCGATCCCGACCTGGGGCTGAACGCCGGGGTGCAGGCGGGGCTGCTGCGTGGTGCCGGCGAGGGTCTGATCGGCACCCGGGACAGTCTGACCGGATTGCGCGCCGATCTCGGCTTTGCCCAGGCCCGGATCGAGGAAACCGCCGCCCGCAACGCGGCCGCCCGTACCGGCCTGGACTATGCCCGGGGCGAGCTGCTGGCCGCCGACCCCTACGAGACCGCGACAAGGCTTCAGGACGTTCAGAACCGGCTTGAAAGCCTCTATGCCGTGACCGCGCGAACCGCGCGACTGTCCCTGCTGAGCTATCTGAAATGACGGTTCTGAGAATCCTGCTTGTTTGCCTGACGCTGCCGTCGCTGGCCCTGGCCGGGTCGGTCCGGCTGAAGGATCTGGTCGAGTTCGACGGCGTGCGCGGCAACGATCTGGTCGGGTACGGTCTGGTGGTCGGGCTGAACGGCACCGGCGACGGGCTGCGCAACGCGCCCTTCACCGAAGAGATCATGACCAGCATGCTGGAACGGCTGGGCGTCAACGTGACGGGCGAGCAGTTCCGCCCGAAAAATGTCGCCGCCGTTTTCGTGACCGCCAGCCTGCCCGCCTTTGCCCGCGTCGGTGGCCAGATAGATGTGACGGTCTCGGCCATCGGCGATTCCAAGAGCCTTCTGGGGGGCACGCTGATCATGACGCCGCTGAAGGCGGCCGACGGTCAGATCTATGCGGTGGCCCAGGGCACGATCCTGTCGGGCGGCGTTGCCGCCGAAGGACGCGCCGCATCGGTGGTCAGCGGTGTGCCGACCTCGGGCGTCATCCCGTCGGGGGCGCGGATCGAACGCGAGATCGAATTCGACCTCGCCGAACTGAACACGGTAAGGCTGGCCCTGCGCGAGGCCGATTTCACCACCGCCAGCCGGATCGAGACCGCCGTGAACCGGGCCTTCAACCGCCGCGTCGCGGTGATGCGCGATTCCGGCACCGTCGAACTGGATATCGCGTCCACCGGGGCGGATTCGACCGCGCATGCGATCAGCCGGATCGAGAACATTGCCGTGGAGCCGGAACGAAAGGCGCGCGTCGTGGTCGACCAGCGTTCGGGCACCATCGTGATGGGCGACGATGTGCGCCTGTCGCGGGTGGCGGTATCGCAGGGCAATCTGACCCTGCGGATCGAGGAAAGCCCGCTGGTCGTTCAGCCCAACCCGTTCGCCGCCGGCGATACGGTGGTGGTGCCGCGCACCGGCGCCTCGATCGACCAGGACGGCGGCATATCGCTGGCCGAGGTGCCCGAGGGCACGTCGCTGTCGCAGGTGGTCGCGGGCCTGAACGCCCTTGGCGTTTCCCCGCGCGACATGATCGACATCCTGAAAAGCCTGAAGGCGGCTGGCGCGCTGCATGCGGAATTCGTTGTCAGATGAGGGCAACGGTCCGCTTTCGACCCATTCGGCGCCGCGCTGACGGTCACGCGACCGGGCAATCGTCCCGGTCGATCCGGTGTCAGGTTGCGGGGCCAGCCGGCATTCGAGATGACGATTCGCAACCGCAACCCCGATCCGGCCGCAAGCCGCCCCGGTGCGGTTCAGCCCAGCGCATCGCGGAACGCCAGGAACCGCGCATCGCTCATCACACGCGCGTTCATCGCGTCGCGAAGCGCGCCGACCGTTCGAAACGGCCGCATCGCCACTTCGAGGGTTTCGATCAGCCCATCGCCATCCAGGGTGATGAGATCGACGCCCACCGCATCGAGATCGCCGACCTTGCAGCGGAACTCGAGCGCCCAGTCGCGGCCCTCGCCCATCACCCGGCGATAGCTGAACTCGCTGAACACCTGCCCGACATGGCCCAGCACCGCCGCCACGGGTTTGCGACCGGTCCAGGTCTTCCAGTAGGTCGGGGGCAGGAACTTCACGTTTTCGGCCAGCAGTCCGGCAATCTGGCTGTCGTCGCCGCTGGCCACGACCTCCTGCAATCTGGCGATGGTGGGGTGCATCCTGTCGGATCCTTTCGGTTGCGGAACGCGCCCAGCTTTGCCCGGCGCGCGGCAACGGGCAAGGCCGACGTGGCGGGATTTCGCCGACCGGTCCTGCGGCGGGTGCGTGCCCCGCGCGCTACCGGACGATCAGCCGCGCGCGCGGCGCGATCCGGGCGGCGATCCAGTGCAGATGGTCGCGGCGCAGCGCGATGCAGCCTTCGGTCGGGTATCGGGGGCGGCGCCACTGATGGACGAATATCGCCGAGCCGGCACCCGCTATCGCATCGGGCCAGTTCCAGTCGGTCAGCAGCACCAGATCGTAAAGCGGATCGGCGCGGCGCAGACGCTCGTGGCCAAAGCCGTGCGGCGCGCGCACCAGGTGGTTGTAGGCCGGATCGGCGATGTCGTCCGACCACAGGTCGCGCGGCGTTATCGGCCGCGCCCATGGGGCCGGCGCCTTCAGCCGGTCGGGCCGGTAGAGCATGCCCACGACGCGGTGAGTGCCAACCGGCGTGGCGCCGTCGCCCTCGCGCTTCTGGCCGCTCACGCCGCCACGACCGATTGAGCACGGAAACTGCCGGCCCAGAAAGCGCAGCCCGCACGGCATCAGAACCAGATCGTGCGGCGTCATGGCGCTGCCGGCCCCATCAGGGGCGCCCGGTGATCGGCAGATGCGCGACGGTTCGGCAAGACGTGGCCGCATGCGCGGCGCGCGCCATCACGGCAGATGCCCCGACTTGGCGACCTTGGTCGCCAGATAGGCGCGGTTATGGGCGGTTTCGCCGACCTTCAGCGGCACCCTCTGCACCACCTCGATGCCGCATTTCTTCATCATGGCGATCTTGGCGGGGTTGTTGGTCAGAAGTCGGACCGCGGAAAACCCCAAGGCCCGCAGGATGTCCGAACCCAGCCGGAAATCGCGTTCGTCATCCTCGAATCCGAGGCGGTGATTGGCCTCTACCGTGTCAAAGCCCTGGTCCTGGAGCGAATAGGCGCGCATCTTGTTGGCCAGGCCGATGCCGCGCCCCTCCTGGTTGAGATAAAGCAGCACGCCCGCGCCCTCGGCGCCCATCTGCGCCAGCGCCGCGCGCAGTTGCGGGCCGCAATCGCATTTCAGGCTGCCCATCAGGTCGCCGGTGAAACAGGCCGAGTGCAGCCGCG
>JAGRMG010000211.1 GCA_020441385.1 Paracoccaceae bacterium | reverse complement strand
GCGCCGCCCAGACCGGCGACCGACAGCACCGCCGCGCCATCGCTGATCCGCCCGCCCTGCGGCGGCAGGCACGCCTCCAGCGCATCGAAGACGCAGATCATGGTGAGATGGGCGCGCAGCGCCAGGCGGCGCAATTCGCGCTCCACTTCCGCGCCGTGATCGGCGAAATCGCTGACGACGAAGGCCAGCGTGCCGGGGCGGCAGACGTGGCGCAGCTTGCGCAGGGCGACGGGCAGGCCGGTCTCGGCGCCCGCGGGATGGTCCAGCCGCGTGGCTTCGCTCGCGGCATGAAGAAAGGCCAGCATCGCGCGCCGCGTGCGGGCGGCGGGAAATTCCAGCAGCCCGGCGCGGGTCAGGATGAAGCCGCCGACGCGGTCGCCGCCATCAAGGCCGACCCAGGCCAGCATCGCCGCGATCTCGGCCGCCAGATGCGCCTTGAAACGCGCCTTCGTGCCGAACTGCATGGAATTGCGCAGGTCGAGCAGCAGGTAGACCGGGCGCTCGCGCTCCTCGTGAAACAGCTTGGTGTGCACCTCGTCGCTGCGCGCGGTCAGGCGCCAGTCGATGGTGCGGATGTCATCGCCCGGCTGATAGGCGCGCGATTCGGCGTATTCCATGCCGCGCCCGTAGAACACCGACCGGTTGGCGCCCCACAGATGGGTGCCGACCCGCCCGCCGGGGGCGAAACCGCCCAGGGCGCGGTCGGGGCGCGCGCGGATCAGTTCCGCCGGGGTGATCTCGATGCCGGGGGCGTGGGTCATCGCGGCACCCTCAGCTAACGGGGACCGAGGCCAGAAGCTCGTCGATCAGCCCGTCGCGGGTGACGCCATCGGCCTCGGCCTCGAAGGTCAGGATCAGCCGGTGGCGCAGCACGTCATGGGCCACCGCCTGCACGTCGAGCGGCGTTGCGAAATCCGCGCCGCGCATCCAGGCATGCACCCGCGCGCAGCGGTCGAGCGCGATGGTGCCGCGCGGGCTGGCGCCGAAGGCGATCCTGCCCGCCAGGCCCGCGCCGAACCCTTCGGCGCCGCGTGTGGCAAGCACGAGCTGCACCATGTATTCCTCGAGCGCATCCGAGACATGCACGCCAAGCGCCTCGCGCCGGGCGGCGTGGATCGCGCCTTCGGTGACGATGCCGGCCGGCGGGGGCGCATCGCCCAGCGCCTCGCCGCGCACCAGTTTCAGGATGGACCGCTCGGCGGACCGGTCGGGATAGCCGATGTGCAGGTGCATCAGGAACCGGTCCAGCTGCGCCTCGGGCAGGGGATAGGTGCCTTCCTGTTCGATCGGGTTCTGCGTTGCCATCACCATGAACAGCTTGGGCAGCGGGTAAGTGGTGCCGCCGACGGTGATCTGCCGCTCGGCCATTGCCTCGAGCAGCGCCGATTGCACCTTGGCGGGGGCGCGGTTGATCTCGTCCGCGAGGATCAGGTTGTGAAACAGCGGCCCGCGCTGGAAGGCGAACGTGCCGTCCTCGGGGCGGTAGACCTCGGTGCCGGTCAGATCGCCCGGCAGCAGGTCGGGGGTGAACTGGATGCGCTTTTCATCGCAGGCGATGGCGCGCGACAGCGTGGCGATGGCCTTGGTCTTGGCCAGGCCCGGCGCGCCTTCGACGAGGATATGCCCGTCGGCGAAAAGCGCCATGAGCAGGCGATCGACAAAGGCCGATTGTCCGACGATGACGGCATTGAGGTGAGAGCGCAGGCGCTCGACCACCTGATTGGCGACGGCGGGTTGGGTTTGGGGCTGGATGTTCATCTCGACCTCGGGTCAGCGGGAAATATCGCGGCGCTCAGCCGGCCCCGCCGCAAGCGCGCGAGGGGGCCGGAGCATGTGTGAAAGGATCATCCGGCGCTCGTCTTGGCCGCGTCGCCCTGGGCCGGGATCGCGTCGATGCCGAAGGTCCGCACGACGATCGAATCCTCGATCGCCTTCAACTCGCGGTTGGCCTCGAAATACCTGCCGGACTTGACCATGTCGGCCGCCGCCTTGAGGTGCGTCATGCTGACGTCCTGGGGCAGCAGTGCCGCCGATATGTCCAGATCGACCGAGGCGAGGCGGAGAACCTCGATGGCCGCGTCCTGTTCACCCGATTTCATCAGGCCGCCGGCCTTCTCCAGCGCTGCCTTCTTCTCGGCCGTGGCCTCGAAGCGGTCGGTCAGCATCATCGACATGTCGAAGGGCAGGTATTCGGGTTTGGCATCCCTCTTGTCGGTGTCGGCGATCAGAAGCTGCTTGAGGTCGGTCTCGCCCGCGGTGAGCGCCTTGATGGCCGCGCCGATATGCTTTTGCGCCAGATCGGTTTCATCCTCGAACAGGGCCATGCGGGCCTGGTGCACGTTGGTCACGGTTTCCAGCGCCTCGTCGGCGGTTTTCAGAAGCTGTTTCTGCGTGGTATAGGCGGCCTTTTCGGGCGCCTTCTGCTGGGCGGTGGCATCCGCCGCCTGGGCATTCGCTGCCAGCGCGCCCAGCGACGTGCTGGCCATGAGGCCGGCCATTGCCGCCGCGATCAGTCGGTTCGTGCGTTTCATCGGAAAGCTCCTTTCCAGATTGCGTTGCGATGCGCATAATCTGGACCCCCGGCTTTTCCGGCGCTTTGGCGAAAACTTAATTTTCCGACAAGTTTCTCAGCCGACCGCGGGAAAGCCGAGCGTGACCCGCAGCCCCGGCGCGTTGTCCGACAGCGTGATGGCGATGGCGTGGCGTTCGGCAATCGCCCTGACCAGCGCAAGGCCCAGCCCGTTGCCGCCGCCGGTCCGGCTTTCGTTGCCTCTGTAGAACAGATCGAACACCCGTGCGCGTTCCGCTTCGGGGATGCCGGGGCCGCGATCGGCGATTTCCAGAACACAGGCGCCGTCGTGCCCGCGGGCCGCAATCTCGGTCCGGTTGCCGGGCCCGGAATGGCTGATGGCGTTCTGGATCAGGTTCGCGACCATCTGGCGGATCATGCGCGCATCGCCCCGCACCGGCGGCAGGGCGTCGCCCGACTGATGCAGCACCAGCGTCTGGCCGCGTTCCTCGGCGACCGGCGCGAAGGTCTCGAACAGATCGGCCAGCACGGGCGGCAGATCGAACCGTTCCCGCGTGCCGCTCCCGCTGTCCGTCTCGATCCGTGCGATGCGCAGGACCGTGTCGAATATGGCGCTGAGCCGCGCCAGTTCGGTCTCGATCCGCTCCAGACTGTCCTGCGCGTCGCGCCCGTTCTCGATCAGCCCGCGCGCCGATTGCAGGGCCAGCTGCGCGCGCGACAGCGGGGTCTTGAGATCATGCGCGATCGCCGCGGCGGTGGCGCGCGTGGTCGTCATCAGGCCCGACAGCCGGTCCAGATGCGCATTGACGCGCCGCGCGATCCGGTCGATCTGATCGCCGTCGCCCTGCACGGGCACGCGGGCCGCGTCGTCCCCGCGCGAGACCCGGTCCAGCGTCGTTTCCAGCGCGCGCAGCTTGCGCAGGCTCTCGTGGCTGGCCGCATAGCCGATCAGCAGGATGACCAGACCGGCCACCAGCCCGGAAACCGCCAGCGCAACGATCAGCCGCCGTTCCGTGGCCGCGATCAGCGACAGATCGTGCCCGATGACCAGTTGCAGATCGTTCAGCGCCGTCACATGAACGTAATAGGCCCGCGTCTCGCCGCCACTGGCCCCCGCGACGGCAAGCGTGGTTCGCTGGAACCGGGCGGCAGGCGGCGCCGCGGCGATGTTGCCCGCCAGTTTCAGCCCGTCGGGTCCGAAGGCGCCGATGGCCCGGCGCGACAGCGCGACCGGGTTGTTGATCTCGGCGATGGTGCGGATCAGCGCGGCCTCGCCCCCTTTGTCGTAGATTTCCTGCAGCATGACCTGCTCGGCGCCGATCTGGCGCTCGATCTCGGATTCCAGGGTTTGGCGAACGAACACGAAGGCCACGGCGCCCATGACCGCCAGGGTCACGACGACCGCCGCCGTCGCATAGACCGCCGTGCGGAAGGGCGAGCCTTTCAGGACGTTAGCGTGGTCCATGCATGATGTATCCGGAGTTGCGCACGGTATGGATCAGCGGCGTATCGAACGGCTTGTCGATCTTGGCGCGCAGCCGGCTGACATGGGTTTCCACCACCGTGCTGCCGGGATCGAAGTTGAAGTCCCAGACCCGTTCGAGCAGCATGGTGCGCGTCACCACGCGCCCGGCATTGCGCATCAGCACCTCCAGCAGCGCGAATTCCTTGGATTGCAGCTCGATCGTCACGCCCTGCCGACGTGCGCTGCGCCCCAGCAGGTCGAGATGCAGATCGTGCACGTCAAGCGACGTGACTTCGCCCGCGCCGCCCTTGCGGCGGGTCAGCGCGGCGATGCGCGCCAGCAGTTCGGAGATGTGGAACGGCTTGGCCAGGTAATCGTCGCCGCCCGCCTCCAGCCCGGCAACCCGGTCGTCCACATCACCCAGCGCGGTCAGGAAGATCACCGGCAGGTCGTTGCCCGCCGCGCGCAGCGCCTTGACCAGCGACAGCCCGTCCATGCCCGGCATCATCCGGTCCACGATCGCCAGGTCGCAGGCGTTGTAAAGGCAATAGCTCAGCGCGTCGCGACCGTCGGCCACCCGGTCGATGCCGTGACCCGCTTCCGACAGGCCCGAGGTGACGAAATCCGCCACCTCGTCGTCATCCTCCGCCAGCAGGATCTTCATGTCTGCCCCAGGCCGTCAATAAACATGGAACCGGTGCCACACATGGAACCGGCGCCGCGCATGCCGTTCCGGGCCATCCTGCCAGCGCCCGCCGCGCCCGGCAAGGGTGCGGCGCGATCCTCGGGGATGCCCTCCCGGGCCAGGACCGCGACGGTGCCAGGCCAGTGTGGCGACCGCGCATGGGGGCTGGGGCGGGATCGACAGCATCCCGGGCAGCAACGCCGATTTCGCGATGATCCTGTTTCCGCCGCTTTTGTTTGTCGCCGCATTCGTGCGGCTCATCGCGCCGTGCCGGTCCCGCGGCAGCCGTCCGGCGTGCCTTGCCCGCAAACTCGCGGATGACGGGCGGGCCCGGCCCGGTCAGGCAAGGTAGTCATGCACCACCTCGCCCAGACCGAGGGTGAGATCGCACAGCAGATGCACTGCCGAGACGACCTCGAGCACCGGCAGGTCCGCGACCGGCGCCAGCGCGTGCGAGCCGAGTTCAAGCCGCGCCGGCCCTTCCCAGGCGCCCTTCAGCGTCAGGTCTGTGGTGTGATAGCGCACCAGTTCGCAGATGCGCGGGCTGCAATCGACATGGGGAATGATCTTCAGCAGGAAGTTCGGCGCCTCGAGCGACTTCATCACCCTGTCATGATCCAGCGTGCGATGCTTGTAGCCCATGGTGCCGGTGGCCACGCGGATGCCGTTGACGTCCAGCGTGCCGATCAGCGTGTCCTTGTCCACCCGCAGCGACGGTTCGGCCAGCTTCTTGGGAAAGCCCCAGATCTCGCGCCCGCCGGCGATCGGCGCCTCGTCGTTGAGATACATCGAATGCGAATAGCCCCCCGCCACGCCATCCAGCGTGACCGGGATGACCTGGCCGCTTTCGGTATAATCGCCGAAACCGGTGGAATCGGGCATGCGGATGAATTCGTACTTTACCAGCGGCTCGGGGATCTCCAGCGGCTCGGGCACCAGGCGGCGGAGCGCGCCCATATCGGTGCGATACGTGATCGTCAGGAACTCGCGGTCGATGAACCGGTATGGCCCGCGCGGATAGGACGGGTTGGTGAGCGGCATTGCAAAGGCGTTTTTCACGACATCGTTCCGTTTCATTTCTCTTTCCTTGATGTTCTTCTGGCCCCGAGGTCGAAGACCTGAAGACCGTCCTTGCCGATTTGCCGGCTTTTCCATGCCTTGTGCGCCAGGGTGCGCCCCACGTCCGCCTGGCCGGCGGCCCAGTGTTCGCCCATCGACAGGCGCGAGAACTCGTAATCCTTCGAATTGCCCTCGAACCCTTCCTTGCGGTGAATGAGATGGACCAGCGTGACCGGACAGTCCGGCCCCGCGGCGCGCAGCATCGCAAGGTCGGGATCGCCCTGAAGGTCTTGGGGCAGTCTGGCGGCCAGCCGTTCGGCCGCCGCGCGGATGGCGTGCAGGTGGCGGTAGCGGTCGGTGGTCAGGCGCGTGCGGCTGGAATAGCGGATGTCCTTTTCGCGCTGCTGCACGTCGGCGAGGGTCTCGGGCATGTTGCCCCGGGCGCTGAACAGGTCGATCTGGAAGATGCAGAGCGGCTCGGCGCCGGCATTTTCCATCACGTATTGCAGCGGCGTGTTGGACACGAGGCCGCCATCCCAATAGTGCTGCCCGTCGATCTCGACCGGCGGGAAACCGGGTGGCAGCGCGCCGCTGGCCATGATGTGACGCACATCGAGCCTTGTCGTGCTGCTGTCGAAATAGATGAAATTCCCGGTCTCGATGTCGGTTGCGCCGACGCTGAGCCGGGGGCCCTTCTCGTTCAGGTAGTTGAAATCGACCAACTCGCCCAGGGTATGTTCAAGCGGCGAGGTGTCGTAGATGCTGAGCGTGCGGTTGAGAGGAGAAGGCCAGAGTTCCCATGGCGCGCGCGGCCGGAAGAACCCCGGCGCACCGGCCATGGCCACCTCGGCGGCTGCGAGTTCGGAATAGACGCGGCGCGGGCGCGGCCCCCAAATCCACGGGGCTTGTGCAAGGTCGGATGTCACCTCTTCCCAGAACGCGCCAAGCCGTTCGATGCGCGCCTTGACCGGGTTGCCGCAGATGATCGCGGCGTTGATCGCGCCGATCGAGATGCCCGCGACCCAGGCGACATCGAACCCGCCGTCGGCAAGCCGCTGGAAGGCACCGGCCTGATAGGCGCCAAGCGCGCCGCCGCCCTGCAACACCAGGACGTTCCGTTCGATGGCCGGCATCCCTGCTCTCCTTCGCGATCCTGCATTCCGGCACGAGGGTAGGCAGGCGGGGATGCGCGGCGTTTACGCCAAACTTACAATCGCGACAGGTTGAACGGGGCGGGCGGACTTTCGCGCGCGCCGCTGCCGGGGCGCGCGCATGGCCTGCGTCACGCCTTGGCGGGCTTGTAGTCTCCGGCCGGAACGCGGAAGGCCACGTTCATGCGGTTCCAGGAATTGATGGCGATCACCACCATGTTGAGATCGACCAGCCCCTTTTCGCCGAACTCGGCAAGGGCGGCCTCGAACACGTCGTCGGGCACCTCGCCGGTACAGACCTGCGTCACCGCCTCGGTCCAGGCCAGCGCCGCGCGTTCGCGCGCGCTGTAGAACGGAGCCTCGCGCCAGGCGCCGAGCAGATAGAGCCGCTGTTCGGTCTCGCCCATCGCGCGCGCGTCCTTGGTGTGCATGTCGATGCACCAGGCACAGCCGTTGATCTGCGAGGCGCGCAGCTTGACCAGTTCCATCAGGCTTTCCTCGAGCCCGCATTCGTTGACATAGCCCTGCACGGCACCAAGCGCCTTGTAGGCATCAGGGGCAATCTTGCCCGGCATCAGTCTGGCCTTCATCTCTGTTTTCCTTTTCTGTTTTCCATTGTTGTTTGGAGGTTGAAACCTGCGCGGGTCTTGGCGCCGCGCCGCACTCGTCAAATCACCGGACGTCCGGGGCAGGGGCCGCCTGTCCCGGATCGGGCGCCGGGATCTCTCGATCGGCACTCGTCCGATCTCGGGGGCGGATTGCGGTTGGCGCGGTCACGGCTTCCTTTCGCTCAGGCGGGCGATCGGAAGCGCCGCAGCGCCGTGCCGAGAAACCCGAGCATGGTCATTGTCCAGGCGGCGCCGGCGGCCCAGAAGAACACCTCGGCCACGCTCAGCAGGAAATCGAGCCCCATGACATGCGCGGTCTGAAACGTGGCCGCCGAATACATGCCAAGCGGAAAGACCATCCCCCAGTAAAGCGTATCGTAGCGAAGCGGAAACCGCCGGTACGCATAGCGCCAGACCCCCAGAACCAGCAGCATGGGAATCCACCAGGTGCCCGTGGCCCAGTATAAGATGGTGAACCCCTTCAGGAACGGCGCCAGCGCGTGCAGGAACGGCGCATCGTGCGAATTCTGCACCAGCAAGGCTCCGGCAAGCGTCGATATCGCCATCGCGCCCATGTTGATCCAGTAGGGCGGCGACAGGTCCGCCGGCAGCAGCCGGAAGAAGGTATAGCGGTAAAAGACCAGCGAAATGATCCAGATATAGAGCATTCCGCCACAGAGCCACATGGAAAGGGCGAGGAAATTCAGATCGAGCCTCATCGCCGGATCGACCCGGGCCGCCAGCAGCGCCGAAAGTACCGAAACGGATTGGGTGGCCACCACTGCCAGCAGCCAGCCGCCGTTGATGCCCTTTTGCAGACCGGGCTTTTGCGCCTTGACGGTGAAGGCGGCAAAGATCGTGTAGGTGAGCAGCAGCCAGAGCAGAAGTGTCACAGCCCACATGGCGAAACCCAAGCCAGGGTTCTGCGCCAGGATGACGAACTGGCTGCCGAGAACGCCCGAGGCCGCGACCGTGGTGAAGAACCCCGGACCGCGCAGGTGATCGGTCATGTCGCCAAGGAAACGCCGGGTGTGACGCAGGGCGCGCAGCACGCTCAGCACCCAAAGCAGCGCATAGGCCGCCCCGGCGAGCCAGAACAGGGCGAAGGCCGCCACCTCGCGACCCGCGTTGTGCGCGGCAAGCGAAAGGATGCCCGTGGCCATGACCATGCCGAAACAGGCCGGGCTCATGTCCCTGACACCCGGCCCCGGACCGGTGGCGGGCATGTTCGGTCTTCCCGTTCCGGCGTCAGGGCTTTGCAACGCGTCGCTCCCAAATTCCGCCGGCCCGGACATGCAGGGGCGGCCTCCAGTTTTGCCGGCCCGCCTGGCGCCGGGCGTTTCGTCGTTGCCCGCAGCTATTGCACCAGCGGTGAAGGCGACGCATCCAGCGCCACCCCTTCGATTTTCGCCCGCCCCGCCAGGATGGCGACATATTGGCGGATGGCGCGCGCCTCGGCGCGCTCGCGCAGGGTCTCGGCGATCCTGCCGGCGACGGCCTCGAAGGGCAGGCGTTCGCCCCTGATGCGCTTGTCCACCGCGACGATGTGGAAGCCGAACCGGGTGCGCACGAGACGGGGCAGGATGCCGCGGTTGGGCGTGTCGAACACGGCCTTCTCGAATTCCGGCACGGTGGCGCCGCGCGCGATCTGGCCAAGGTTGCCGCCCTGCGCGCCCGACGGGCAGTTGGAGCTTTGCTGCGCGACCTCGCCGAACATCCTCGGTTTGGCGCGCAACTCCTTCAACACCCCCTCGGCATAATGCGAGAGCTTCATCGCCGGCACGCCCGGCGTCACCTGAAACAGGATATGGCGGACATGGACCAGGTCGCCGCTGTGGTAATCGTCGGGATGGGCCTCGTAATAGCGGCGACATTCCGCCTCGCGCGGTTCGGGCACGTCGATTTCGCGCGCCAGAAGCCGCTCGATGGCCTCGTCATCGTCGGCGCCGGGTTCCAGCATGTCCAGTTCCCGCGCACGCTGGCGCAGCAACTCGCGCGATGCTGCCAGTTCGTCGCTGTCGCCTTCGCCCGGATCGACGGCGACATCGTTGATGCGCACCGTCATTTGCGCAGGCTCCATTTGCGCGAGCGCACCAGCTGATAGGGGCGGATCAGGAAGACGATGCTGGCCAGGCCGCTCCAGATATGAACCATGCGGGTGAAGGGCGAGACGAGGAAGATCGTGAAGCCCAGAAGGATGTGGACCTGATAGACCCAGGGCGTGCCTTGCAGCAGCGCCGGATCGGGACGCAACGTCACCACGCCCTGCACATAGGCCACCAGTATCTCGAAATGCGCGCCCGACATGTCCTGCGCGGAATAGGGCACGGTCAGCACACCGAGCGCGAGTTGCAGGAGCAGCATGAGAAGGATCGCCAGATCCCATTTGCGGCTGTTGGCGCGCACCCGCTGGTCGGCGAAACGGCGATGGGTGAGGATCAGTATGCCCACCAGCGCGATCACGCCCGCGATGCCGCCCACCACCATCGCCAGAAGCTGGTGCTGGGTCGGGCTCATCAACCACATGACCATGGGTTCGGGCATCAGAAAGCCGACGAAATGGCCGGCGATGACGACAAGCACGCCGTAATGAAAGAGGTTGGAGCCGAGAGCGAGCTGGCGGTTGCGCAGGATCTGCGAGCTGTCGCTTTTCCAGGAATAGGGTTCGCGGTCGAACCGCACGAGGCTGCCCAGAAGAAGGATGGTCAGGCAGAGATAGGGATAGATCCCGAAGAGGAAGACGTTGAGGCTCGGCGGGGTGGTCATGGTCTGATCCTCCTCGTGGTCGTTGCGGCTGGTTCGGGGGCGCCCGGTTCGGGCGGGGCGAAGGCGGGCGTTTCCTCCCACGTCCTGTCGAAATCCTCGGGCTCCGGCGGTGTCGGTGCGGCATCGAGCCCCTTCTCGCCGGCCAGTGCCAGCAGCGCCGCCATCACCGCGGCATAAGGGCTTTGCCGCCCCTGAAGCGCGTCGCCGATCCTGCGCAGGATGTGCGCGGTCTCGCGCAGCATGGCGCGCGTCTCGGCCAGATCGCGGCAGCTGAGATATTCCAGCACCAGCGGCAGGTGGTCGGGCAATTCGTCCGATTGCGGCTCCATCCCGGCGGCACGGTAGCGCTGGCGCAGCTGGATCATTGCCGGCCCGCGCTTGCGCCCGTCGCCATGGACATGCTCGAAGAGGTTGAGCGAGGTCGCACGCCCGCGGTCGAACAGGTCGACATAGGCCGCCTCCACCTCCAGCGGGGGACGGCCGGCAATACCTTCGGCCAGCGCAATCAGGTCGGCTTTGGTGCGCCGGCCTATCCCGCGCGCCGTGCGGATGGCCGCGACGATCTCGGGGATCGCGGCGCGCAGTTCGGCATCGGGGTAGGTCAGCAGGGCCGACAGCGCGCGCAGCAGCAGGGTGGGGTTCCTCGCCATGGCTCAGGCCGAATCCTCGTCGAATTCATGCGTCGGCGACATCCTTCGCCGCCCCATCTTGCCGCCGAACAGCCCTTCGCGCGCGTCGATGCCGTCGCAGCCATTGCCGAAGGTGAAGCCGCAGCCGCCGCGCAGCTGATAGGCGTTCTCGGCCTCTTCGCGGTGCGCGGTCGGAATCACGAAACGGTCCTCGAAATCGGCGATCGCCAGATAGCGGTGCATCTCGTTCACCGTCGCCTCATCCAGCCCGACACTGTCGAGAAAATCTGCCTCCAGCGGCTCGCCCAACTGCTTGGCCCGGAACCACGCGCGCATCGCCATCAGGCGTTCCAGCGCGCTGACCACCGGCGCCTCGTTGCCCGCCGTCAGCAGGTTGGCCAGATAGCGCACCGGAATGCGCAGGCTTGCGACATCGGGCAGGCCGTTCGCGGTGCTGTCGATATTGCCGGCATTGGCCTGCGCGGTGATGGGCGAGAGCGGCGGCACATACCACACCATCGGCAGCGTGCGGTATTCGGGGTGTAGCGGAAAGGCGATCTTCCAGTCCACCGCCATCTTGTAGACGGGCGAGCGGCGCGCGGCCTCGATCCATTCATGCGGGATGCCCTCGGCCTCGGCCTGCGCGCGCACCTCGGGGTCTCCGGGGTCGAGGAAGATGTCGATCTGCGCCTGGTAGAGGTCGTGCTCTTCGGGGGTCGCGGCGGCCTCCTCGATGCGGTCGGCATCATAGAGCACGACGCCCAGGTAACGGATGCGCCCGACGCAGGTTTCCGAACAGACCGTGGGCAGCCCGGCCTCGATGCGCGGATAGCAGAACACGCATTTTTCCGATTTGCCGCTGACCCAGTTGTAATAGATCTTCTTGTAAGGGCAGCCCGAGACGCACATCCGCCAGCCGCGGCACTTGTCCTGGTCGATCAGCACGATGCCGTCCTCCTCGCGCTTGTAGATCGACCCCGAGGGGCATGAGGCGACGCAGGCCGGGTTCAGGCAATGCTCGCAAAGCCTGGGCAGATACATCATGAAGGTATTCTCGAACTGGCCGTAGATCTCCTTCTGGATGTTCTCGAAGTTGTAGTCCTTGCTGCGCTTGTCGAATTCGGTGCCGAGGATTTCCTCCCAGTTCGGACCCCATTCGATCTTGTCCATGGTCTTGCCCGAAATCAGCGAAATGGGCCGCGCGACGGGTGGCGCGGGCAGTTCGGGTGCGGTCTGGAGGTTTTCGTAGTCGAAGGTGAACGGCTCGTAATAGTCGTCGATCTCGGGCATGTAGGGGTTGGCGAAGATGCGCGCGAGGATGCCAAGCCGGCCGCCCTGCCTGGGGTGCAGCCTGCCGTTCCTGCGGCGTTCCCAGCCGCCTTTCCAGCGTTCCTGGTTCTCCCAGTCCTTGGGATAGCCGATGCCGGGCTTGGTCTCGACATTGTTGAACCAGGCGTATTCCATGCCCTTGCGGGAGGTCCAGACGTTCTTGCAGGTGATCGAGCAGGTATGACAGCCGATGCACTTGTCGAGGTTGAGCACCATGACGATTTGCGAGCGGATTTTCATGACGCGGCCCCTTGGGTCTTCGCGGCGATCTCGTGTTCGCGCGCGGCGCGCTGGCGGCGGTCGTGCCAGTCGACGCGGGCCAGCTTGCGCAGGATCACCATGTTGTCGCGGTCCGATCCCACGGGCCCGTAATAGTTGAAGCCCCATGAAAGCTGCGCCGCGCCGCCGGCCATCTGCGTGGGTTTGAGCAGGATGCGCGTGACCGAGTTGTGGATACCGCCGCGCTGGCCGGTAGTCTCGGCGCCGGGTACGTTGATGATCTTTTCCTGCGCGTGATACATCATGCACATGCCGGCGTTCACGCGCTGGCTGACCACCGCGCGCGCGGTCAGCGCGCCGTTGGCGTTGAAGCACTCGATCCAGTCGTTGTCCTCGATGCCCGCGCGTTTCGCATCGACTTCCGACATCCACACGATCGGGCCGCCGCGTGAGAGCGTCAGCATGATCAGGTTGTCGGTATAGGTCGAATGGATGCCCCATTTCTGGTGCGGCGTCAGGAAGGAAAGCGTGATTTCGGGGTGGCCGTTCTCCTTCCTGCCCAGCAGCGCACGCACCGACCGCGTATCGACCGGCGGGCGATAAAGCGCAAGGTTCTCGCCGAAATCGGCAAACCACGGATGGTCGAGAAAGAAATGCTGCCGCCCGGTCAGCGTGCGCCACGGCACCAGTTCATGCACATTGATGTAGCTGCCGTTATAGCTCACTTCCTCGCGCTCGACGCCCGACCAGGTGGGCGAGGTGATGATCTTGCGCGGCTGGGCTTGCAGGTCGCGAAAGCGGATCTTCTCGTCCTGCCGCCCGGCGGCGAGGTGGCGATGGGCGCGCCCGGTCGAGTTCTCCAGGCTTTGCCAGGCGCGCACCGCGACCTCGCCGTTGGTTTCGGGCGCCACCATCAGGATGGTTTCGGCGGCGTCGATGTCGGTCTCGATTCTGGGGCGTCCCTTTGCCGGACCATCCGCGACGATGCCGTTCAGCGCACCCAGCGCCTCGACCTCGGGGCGCATGCCCCATTTCAGCCCCTTGCCGCCGTTGCCACGCTCATCCATCAGCGGCCCGAGCGAAGTATAGCGCGCCAGCGTCGCGGGATAATCACGCTCCACCACCGTCATGCCGGGGCCGGTGACGCCCGGGATCAGGTCGCATTCGCCCTTCTTCCAGTCGCGCGCCTCGAAGGGCTGGGCCATCTCGCCGGGACTGTCATGCAGGATGGGCGAGAGCACCACGTCGCGCTCGACGCCCAGATGCCCCTCGCAAAGCTCGGAGAACTTCGCGGCGATGGCCTTGAAGATCTCCCAGTCGTTGCGCGATTCATAGACCGGGTCCACCGCTTGGGAAAACGGGTGGATGAAGGGGTGCATGTCCGTGGTCGAAAGGTCGTTCTTTTCATACCAGGACGCGGTCGGCAGGATCACGTCGGAATAAAGCGCCGTGGTCGACATGCGGAAATCGAGCGTCACGACGAGGTCGAGCTTGCCTTCGGGCGCGTCGCGCCACTTGACCTCCTGCGGCCTGGCGCCGCCCTCTTCGCCCAGATCCTTGCCGTGAAGCCCGTGAGTGGTGCCAAGGAAATGGCGCAGGAAATATTCGTGCCCCTTGCCGGATGACCCCAAGAGGTTCGAGCGCCACACGAAGAGGTTGCGGGGGTAGTTTTCCGGCGCGTCCGGGTCTTCGCAGGCCATCGACAGATCGCCCGAGGTGAGCGCCTTGACGACATGCGCCTTCACATCGCCGTCGCCCGCCTCGCGCGCCACGTCCAGCGGGTTGCGGTTCAGTTGCGGCGCCGAGGGCATCCAGCCCATCCGCTCGGCGCGCACGTTGCAGTCGATGATGGAACCCCGCTGGCGCGCGGGATCGGCGAGCGGCGAGCGCAGATCGTCGAGCGTCATGGTCTCATACCGCCATTGGTCGGAATGGGCATAGAAGAACGAGGTGCTGGCCATGTGCCGCGTCGGGCGCACCCAGTCCTGGGCAAAGGCGAGCGCCGCCCAGCCGGTCTGCGGGCGCACCTTCTCCTGACCCGTGTAATGCGACCAGCCGCCGCCCGACTGCCCCACCGTGCCGCACAGCATCAGCATGTTGATGATGGCGCGGTAGGTCGCATCCTGATGATACCAGTGGTTGGTGCCCGACCCGATGATCACCATCGAACGCCCGTTCGTCTTCTCCGCGTTCGAGGCGAAGCCGCGCGCCACCTCGATCACCCGCTCAGCCGGCGTGCCGGTGAATTTCTCCTGCCAGGCGGGGGTATAGGCGACATCGTCGTCGTAGCCCTTGGCACATTCGCCCCCCAGCCCCCGGTCGAGCCCGTAATGGGCGCAGAGCAGGTCGAAGACGCTGGCGACCATGACCGCGCCCCCGGCAGTGTCCAGCTTGCGCGCGGGCACCTTGCGGATCAGCACGTCGCCACCATCCCCGCCGGCGAAACAGGGAAACGCAACGTCGAGCGCCGCGTCACGGGCGTCGATGGCACTCAGTTGCAGGCGGATGTCGACGCCGCCCGCGTCCTTCTCTTCCAGGTTCCACTTCTTCGCATCCGCGCTGTCCTTGCCGGGCCAGCGGAACCCGAT
>JAGRMG010000028.1 GCA_020441385.1 Paracoccaceae bacterium | reverse complement strand
CCATGCTGGCGCTGCACGGCTGCCTGTGGGAGCTTGATCAGGACCTGGCGCGCCTTGCCAGCGACGATGCGCGCCTGGTGGCCACCGCCAGCGCCTATGCCGAACAGCTGATGGAAAAGGTGGCGCTGCGCGCGCAGGCGGCGCCGCATCTGGCCGGCTTCGTCAACGCCGCCTGGCGCATCGAGGCCGACGACCTGACGCTGCGCGGCTTTACCCCGGCGTCGCGGGCCAGATCGACCACCCTGAGCATGACGTTCAAGAAGCCCGGCGAGGTGGTGGGCAACCACATCGCCAAGTACCAGGCGATGCGGCTGGCCAAGATGCTGATGGCCTACGACTTCGACCGGCGCCTCAACCCCTTCGCCGAACTGGGCGGTTTCATCTTCACCTTCATGGGCGACGGCCAGCCCGGCACCGGCAAGACCACGCTGATCCAGATGATGGCGGGCATGATCAACGACTATTGCCAGGTCGCCGGCTATCCGTTCCGCTACCAGAATCTCTCGACCGACAATATCGACAGCTACCAGGGCAAGTCGGGCCAGAACGCCAAGGCGTTCATCGATGCCATCATCGACCCGGCCGTGATCGGTTTCGGCACCATCGACGACATCGACACGCTGGCGGGCAAGCGCGGCGACCGGCAGTCCTCGTCGGGGCAACTCGAGATCACCGCCGTCCTGATGGAGAGCTTTGCGGGCGCCAAAACCGTGGTGCGCGGCAACTGCACCTTCGGCATGTTCAGCAACTATCCCGAGAATGTGGACGACGCGCTGCGCCAGCGCGCCGGCGCGCGCTTTCTCGTGGACGGGCCGCAGACGCGCGAGGATTACATCGACATCCTGGCGCTGTTGATGGGGAAGAACCACGCCATCCCGCTGGGCGACCACGAGCTTTACGTCGCCCAGGAGATCAGGCGCGCCGTATCGGCCAGCTTCGAATCGCACAACCGGCCGCACGAGGCGGGGCTGTTGCAGGTCTTCGACCGGGTGCATGACCGGGTCGGCAAGCTTGACACCATCGCCAAGCTGGGCACCTATTTGAAGGCGATCCAGCAGGCCGACAGCCGCTTTACCGGGCGCGCGATCAAGAACATCACCGACGCCATCAAGGTGCGGGCGATGGATTTCGAACTGCCCGACGAATGGATGGAAAACCCCGATCTGTTCCTGTTTCGCGACTACGAGACCAAGAAGGCGATGATCGGGGAATTGCGGGTGCCGATCACGGTCGAGATGGTGATTCAGGAAATCAATCGCTATGCCGACAGCGAATTCCGCTATGCCGACAAGTCCGACGAGGCGGCGATTGCCGACATGGTGCGCGATCTCGGCCGGACGGAAGAGGCCAGGCGGCGGTATCTGGAGGGAAAGGATCAATGACGACACGAAACGGCGATTTCGAAACCGGCACGGGGGAGGCGCGGAAATGATCGTCATGCTGGCCTTCATCGTGGCATTCTGCGCCGCGATCTGCGCGGTGTTTTTTACCCGGGTGCTGTTCCTTGGGCCGAAGATGGCGCTGCTGGTTGGCGTCCCGCTGACCGGCGCGCTGATGTACTGGGGCGTTCTGGGCGTCGTGGCCGGGTTCGACACCAGCCTGGAACAAGGCCTTCGGGTGACGGGCATCTACTGGCTGTATTCCTGCATCGTCTGGGTGCCGGTCTATCTCGGCATGCTGTATTTCCTGTTGCCGAAACCCGGCACCGGCAAGCGGGACGAACAGTGAGCGGGCAGGGCGAACCGGCCCGGCCCGATGGCGGCCATGCGGCGCGCCCGGTGCCGCGCCGCCGAAGGTCCGGGCCCCGGGGGGTTTCATGAAACGCCTCATCGAAAAGGGCCTGATGTTCGGCAACCTGATCCATGTGGATTCGCCGGCGCTGATCGACCGCTACAACCGCGCGCTCAAGCACCTGACCGGGAAACGGACCGATCTGGCCGATTTTCACATCGACATCTCGGGGTATTCGCCCGAGGTGGGCGAGGCGCTGGGCGATCACCTCTATCTCAACCAGGGCGGCGTCAATCGCCAGTTCATCCTGCTGACCACCGAACAGAAGTCCGCGCCGCTGCTGAACGCCAGCTTCTCGACCAGCCGCGATATCCTGAAGAACTTCATCCTGGACAACGAGGCGCAGTTGTTCGCGCTGACCGCAACCGACGCGGTCGCGGGCGAGTTGGTCAATTCGGTGTTCGACGTCTCCGAACCGGCGCGCCTGTTCGACATCCGCCGCGTCGTGGTCGAGGCCGACACGACCGCCGGAACGATCCGCCACGCCGAGCATCTGGCGCGGCTGGTCGAACGGTTCAAGGCCGAAGACGACGCCTGGTTCGACGATGTCCTGATCGCCGAGATGATCGGGCTGGCGGGCAAGACCGGCGATGTGACCCGCAATCCGGTCAAGCTCAAATCGGCCGAATACGAGCAGCGCAATTTCTGGACCGCGCATTTCGGCGGGCTTTACCTGTTTCAGGATCTCGACCATCCGGCGGTGATCGCCAGCGCCGGCAGGGACGGGTTGAAGGATCTGCCGGTAAAACACGTGTTCGACCTGGGCGAACGCAACCGGATCGCCAGGTTCTTCGAACTGAACGATCTGGTGGAACCGATCGTCAAGGCGCGAGGGCTCGATGCCGCCGCGATCCTGCGTCAGAAGATGGATTTCATCGTCATCGACGCCGCCGCCGGCGCCGGGCTGGATCTGTCCGATCTCGACCGCACCCACATGCGGCGCCTGGCACGCGCCAATGCCGACCGGCTGCCGCCCGAGTATCACGGGCTGAACCGGCTTCTGAACTGGGCCGAGGGGGAGGGGAAATGGCCGCGCATCAGTTCCGACGATCCGGCCTATTTCTATACGCTGCGCGCCGCGGATACCGGCAACCGCGACCTGGTCAACATGCTTCTGGCCGAGCTGACGCCGCTGGACGTGCGCCAGCTGTTCATCTGCCACAAGGATCTGTTCTATCGCCTCTTCCGGGACTGGCCAGAGGCGAAAAAGTCCTATGTCGCCGATTTTCTCGAGCGCGAATACCAGGTGGACAAGGCCGGCGCGCGCGCGGCACTCTACGGTCACGAGGCGGACATGACCGGAGCGGAGCCGACACCCCCGGCAGACGACCTGATCCGCCGCGTCGGCCCCTGGGGCGCAATCGCGAGGAGATAACCGATGCTGCCCATGCTGCGCCTGATGTTCGTGCTGCTGATCGTGCTCAGCGTGATCTATGTGGCGCTGTCGATCTATTCGCGCAGCGTCCGGCGGCGCAAGCTGGCGGCGCGCTGGGACAGCAAGGAGGTTCTGACGGTCGATCGCGAAACCTTCATCGAGCGCGGCCTAAGGAAATACGATGCCTCGTTCCGTCGAAAGCTGATCCTGGGCGTCTATATCGTGCCGCTGACGCTGATCGCGCTCATCATCTACGTCACCAATTTCATGTGAGGGTCAAGATTCATGCGATACGTCAAATGGACATTGATCGTGCTGTTCTGGCTGCTGGTCGCGGCGGTGCTGCACTATACGCTGCCCCAGCACGACATCGCGCGCATCACCGACACCTACGAAAAGCGCATCGACCCCGGAGAGAACAGCCTGTTCTGGGCCGTGCACGATGTGGGCAGCGATGCCACCACCGCCAACCGCGACGTGTTCTTCATCCAGACGCGGGGCGCGAACGGCAAGGTGATGGTCTATCGCAACGAGGATACCGGGTGGTCCTGGCCGCCCTATTTCAAGGTCAACAGCTCCAACCTCCAGGCCGAGGCGGCGGACATGAAATCCACCGCCGAGAACCCCAAATGGGTGGTGATCCGGCACTACGGCTGGCGCAACGAATTCATGTCGATCTTTCCCAACGCGGTCGGGATCAGGCCCGCCGATGGCCCGGACCAGCGGATCATACCCTGGTTCAACATCGTCTTCCTGATCGTGCTGTTCGCGCTGTTCTGGGCGGTCTGGGTGCGATGGCGGCGGTTTCGCGCCGCGCGGCTGGATCCGATGTTCGAAAGGATGGGCAGCAATATCGACGCCGCCGGGGATTCGATCGCCGAAAAAAGCAACCGGTTCCGCCGCTGGCTGAACGGCTGGAAGGCGAAATGAGGCATATGGGCCGGCCCGGCCGGGCGCGCCGCAACGGCATTCGGGCGCGCCGCGCTCAGTCCGCGAAAAGATGCTCGGTCACGGCCAGGTCCAGCGCCTTGTCCTCGCCGATGCTCAGGAATTCGGCCAGCTTCACCGCGTTTTCCTGCGGCGCGGCGACCTCGTGGATGCGGCCGTAGCGGGCGAAATCCGCATCGCGGATGCGGTCGGCTTCGTGCATCAGGTCGTTGCGGATGGTCGGCAGAAGCCGTTCGAGCGTTTCGGCATTGGTCTGTTCGCCGGCCAGGCCGACGCGGCGGGCGTGGCCGATCAGGTACTCGTCGGTATACTGGCACTCGATCTCCAGCATCCGGGTGATCGAGCGGTCCGAGAAGAAATCGTGCATCAGATCCAGGTCCGACGGGTCGATGCAGACGATCAGCCGGTCGGTCTCGTAATATTAGAACAGCATCCGCATCAGCGCCCTGCGGTGGCGGGCGCGCTTTTCCAGCGTGCTCTGGATGCCGCCAAGATCGGGCAGCGGCGTATCCTCTTCGGAAAACAGGTACTCGATCGCCGGCAGGTTGGTGATCTGGCGGATGCGGTCCAGCAGGCGCTTGGCGACATGCCATTTCTTGCACACGATGATCATCAGTT
>JAGRMG010000210.1 GCA_020441385.1 Paracoccaceae bacterium | reverse complement strand
GGCACAAGGCCGCGGGCGTTCTGGAAGGCGCGCACCGCGTCGATGGTGCGCGGCCCGATGCGACCGTCGATGCCCTGCGGATCGAAGCCCAGCCCGGTAAGCCGGCGTTGCAGATCGAGCCGTTCGTCGAGCGTCAGCGCCCGGTCCTGGCGCGGCCAGCCGTGGCGGATCGGTTCGCCGCCGGCGATTCTGTCGCCAAGATGCCCCACCCCGATCACGTAGGCATCGGCCGTGTTGTAGCGTTCCAGCACCGCGAAATTGGGGAAGATCATGAACGCCGCGCCCCGGTGGCCGCCGGGCAGCAGGATCGAGCCGGGCCCATGATCGGGCACCGGCCGCCCGTCGGTGCCGAGCACGCCCAGATCGGCCCAGTCGGCGGGCGGTTTTTCGATCTCGCGGTCGGCCAGCAGATAGTCGAAGCCCTCGGGCAGCGTCACCTCGACCCCCCAGGGCTGGCCGCGGGTCCAGCCGAAGCTCGCCAGATAGGCGGCGGTCGAGGCCAGCGCGTCGGCGGGGTCGTCGCCCCAGATGTCGCGCCGGCCGTCGCCGTCGTGATCGACCGCATAGAGCAGATAGGAGGTGGGCATGAACTGGGTATGGCCCATCGCGCCGGCCCAGCTTCCGCGCATGTCCGGCAGGCCCGCCTCGCGCCGTTGCAGGATGCTGAGCGCCGCCACCAGCTGGCTTTCGAAGAAGGCGCCGCGGCGGCTGTCATGGGCCAGCGTCGCCAGCGAGCGGATCACGTCCTGCGAGCCCCGCACCGCGCCATAGGCGCTTTCCAGCCCCCAGATCGCCGCCACGATGCGGGCATCCACGCCGTAGCGGTCCTCGATCTCGGCGAGCGTATCGGCATGTCTGGCCATCGCCGCCTTCCCGGCGCGAATGCGGGCGTCGGAAACGGCGGTATCCAGATAGTCCCAGACCGTTTTTGTGAACTCGAGCTGGGTCCGGTCGCGGCGGATCACGTCCGCGTCGTAGGCAAGATCGTCCAGCGCGTCGTTCAGCAACGCCTTGTCGAATCCCAGCGCGGCGGCGCGGTGCCTGAACCGGGCAAGCCAGGCGGCAAAGCCGGCTCCGTCGGGCTCGGGTTGCGTCTCAGCCGGCTGGCGGGGCGCGTTTTCGTCCATCCCCGCCGCACCGGTCGGGGCGAGAACCGCCTCGCCCGGGCCGGTCGCGGGGCGCGGCGAACGCTCCGGCGGAGCCGCCGCCACCCCGCCCGCCGTCAAGAGGATCGCCATTGCCGCGCATGTCCATCGGCCCATTTCATCTGTCCATTCGATCTGCCCGAACCAAGGGTACCCGGAACCGGGCCGGGAAAAAAGCGCCTGCCGCGTGTGGCGCGAAGATCCGCCGTCTTGCCGGGTCCGAACTTGCCGCGACGTGGCGCGTCCGGCAGGATCGGACAATCGACCACCGCCGGACAATCGAATCGAACCCGAATCCATGCCCCGACCATTCGCCTCGCCCGAGGTTGCCGCCGCCTTCGACGGTTTCGCCCCCAGTCCGCGCGCCGGGCTGCTGGCGTTGCGCCGGATGATCCTTGAGGAGGCCGCCGCCCTTTCGCAGATCGGACCGGTCGAGGAATGCCTGCGCTGGGGGCAGCCGGCCTATCTGACACCCCGCACCAAGGCTGCCACGACGTTGCGGCTCGGCACGGCCAGGACCGGTGAATTCACGCTCTTCGTGCATTGCCGCACGCGGCTGATCCCCGATTTCACCGCCCAGTTTCCGGGCCGGGACAGGGTCGAGGGCACCCGCGCCGTGATCTTCGATCATGCCAGTCAGATCGACAGCCTGCGCCATGGCTGGCTGATCCGGCGGGCCCTGACCTACCACCTTGCCGCGCCATGATGCGCTAGCGCCGGCGCCGCGACACCTTGCGCTTGATCTTGTCCGACTTGCGCCTGGCGGCTGCCGGTTTGCGTGCGGCCCCGCGACCCGAGGGTTTCGGCCCGCGCGGCAGCGTCTTGTCCTCCAGCGACAGCAGGTCCAGTTCCAGCCCGCCGGTGACGGGCGTCGCCTGGATCAGCCGCACCAGCACGCGCTGGCCGATGGCGATGGTCAGGCCGGTATCGGCGCCCATCAGGGTTCCGGCGTCGCGGTCGAAGTGGAAATATTCGCGCCCCAGACTGCGGATCGGGATCAGCCCGTCGGCGCCGGTCTCGTCGAGTTTCACGAAGACCCCGAAGCGGGCGATGCCGCTGATCCGGCCGGCCAGTTCGCTGCCCGTGCGTTCGCCGAGATAGGCGGCGAGATAGCGGTCGGTCGTGTCGCGTTCGGCCATCATCGAGCGGCGCTCGGTCTCGGAGATATGGGTTGCCGTCTGTTCCATCCGCTCGATCTCTTCGGGGGACAGCCCGTCCCTGCCCCAGCCATGCGCCGAGATCAGCGCGCGGTGCACCACCAGATCCGCATAGCGCCGGATCGGCGAGGTGAAATGCGCGTAGTGTTGCAGGGCCAGCCCGAAATGGCCGAAATTCTCGGGCGAGTAATAGGCCTGCGCCATCGAACGCAGGGTCGAGAGGTTGATCAGTTCGTCGAACTCGGTGCCTTCGGCGGCGTTCAGCAGCGCGTTCAGGTGCCGGGTCTGCAACACCTGCCCCCTGGCCAGCGTGAACCCGCTGGCCTGCGCGGTCTCGCGCAAGGCTTCCAGCCGTTCCGGGCTGGGTTCCTCGTGCACGCGGAAGATCAGCGGCGACCGCTTCTTCAGCAGCGTTTCGGCGGCGCACACATTGGCCAGAACCATGAATTCCTCGATCAGGCGGTGCGCCTCCAGCCGATCGCGGAACGCGACCGACTGCACGGTGCCGTCCTCGGCAAGGACGATGCGGCGTTCGGGCAGTTCGAGATCCAGCGGCTGGCGCGCCTCGCGGGCGCGGGCCAGCGCGCGGTAGGCATCGTAAAGCGGCTTCAGGACGGGCGGCAGCAGCGGGCCGGTCCTGTCGTTGGGGGCGCCGTCGATCGCGGCCTGCACCTCTTCATAGTTCAGGCTGGCGGCGGATCGCATCATCGCGCGCACGAAACGGTGTGCGATCTTGTGGCCGTCCGCGTCGATCTGCATGCGCACGGCGATACAGGCGCGCGGCACGCCCTCGTGCAGGGAACACAGATCGCCCGACAGCCGATCGGGCAGCATCGGCACGACGCGGTCGGGAAAATAGGTCGAGTTGCCGCGTTTGCGCGCCTCGGTGTCGAGTGCGCCGCCAGGCGTGACGTAATGCGCCACGTCGGCTATGGCGACCCAGATCACATGGCCGCCGGGGTTTGCGGGGTCGTCGTCGACATGGGCGAAACAGGCGTCGTCATGATCGCGCGCATCCGCCGGATCTATGGTGATCAGGGCCAGGTCGCGCAGATCCTCGCGCCCCTTCAGGCCGGCGGGTTTCTGCCTGTCGGCCTCGGCGATCACTTCATCGGGAAACTGATCGGGGATGGCGTGCTGGTGGATGGCGATCAGCGATACCGCCCTGGGGGCCGACGGATCGCCCAGCCGCGCGACGATGCGGGCCTGCGGCAGGCCCAGCCGATCCTTCGGCCCGGCCTGTTCGGCCTCGACCAGTTCGCCGTCTTTTGCGCCGTGGCGGGCGGATTCGGGCACCTGCCATTCGATGTTCTGCCCCTTGTCGACGGGAACGATGCGGCCGCCTTCGGCGCCCTTGCGGAACACGCCCAGGATGCGTTTGGGGTTGGTGCCGATGCGGCGGATCAGGCGCGCCTCGTAGTTGTGGCCATCCTCCTGCACCGCCGTCAGCCGGGCCAGGATGCGGTCGCCCTCGCCCAGGGCGGGATCGCTGGCGCGCGGGATGATCAGAACGATGGGCTCCACCCCCTCGCCATGCCATTCCAGCGGCCGTGCGTAGAGGTCGCCATCGGCGTTGGGGGCCCTGACCTGAAGGATCGAAACCGGGGGCAGGCGGTCGGGGTCGCGATAGCTGCGCTTGCGCTTTTCCAGGTGGCCTTCGGCCTCCAGTTCCCTGAGTGCGCGCTTGAGGTCGATCCGGTCGGATCCCTTGATGCCGAACGCCTTGGCGATGTCACGCTTTGAATTGAGCGTGGGATTGGCGGCCAGCCAGTCGAGGATTTCGGCCTTGGAAGGAATGCGCGTCATGCCCATTCGCTAACATGGGGCGCGCGCCTCGTCATGCGCAAAAGCGAAGCGGCCCCTCACGGGCCGGCGGGCAGCCCCAGGTCGGCGGCGCAATCGACGTCGTGCAGAGACTGGACCAGCGCAATGCGGGCGGTCGCGGCGCTGGCCAGGCTGTCGGACAGCGCGTGTTCGCCCGACCAGCGCACGTTCGCGAACACCCCCGCCGGCACCGCCGAACCGTGCCGCGCCCCCACCAGCCAGAAGCCGCCGTCGGTCGCCGGGCCGAACACCAGATCGTGACCGCGCAGCGCCGCGAAGGCGTGCGCGACATGGCCGCGTCGCAGCCCGGGGATGTCGGCGCCGATGATGCAGACCGGCCCTTTCGCGCCGCGCAGCAGCCGCGCCATGCGAACGCCCAGATCGCCGCCGCCCTGTGCCACGCGCATCAGGCCGGCGGGCCAGGCCCGGCTGGCGCCCCCCTCGCGGTCGGGCGAAACCGCCAGCACCAGCCGCCAGCGCGGATCGCGCAGTTCGCGCAGCAGCCGCGCGGTCTGATGCCGGAACCACCAGGCCGCCGCCGTCATGCCGATATCGCGGCCCAGCCGCGTCTTGACGCGGCCGGGGCGCGGCACCTTGAGCATGACGAACAGGGTGGGGCGCATCCGCTCAGGCGAAATAGTCGTGCAGGATGCGCGAATAGATCGCCTTCAACCGGTGGATCTGGGCCAGTTCGACGCGCTCGTCCACCTGATGCATGGTTTGCCCGACCAGCCCGAATTCGACCACCGGGCAGTGATCCTTGACAAACCGCGCGTCCGAGGTGCCGCCCGAGGTGGACAGGACCGGCCGGATGCCGGTTTCGGCCTCAACGGCCGTGGCGACCAGATCGGAAAGCGGCCCTGGCGGCGTGAGAAAGCTCTCGCCCGAGATCCTGACCCGCATCGCGGCCTCCACGCCGAAGGCCCGGGCGACGCTGTCGGCCTCGCGGCGCAGCCAGTCGGTCAGCCCCTGGCCGCTATGGGCGTCGTTGAACCGGATGTTGACCGTCGCGCTGGCCTGCGCCGGGATCACGTTGGTCGCCGGGTTGCCGGTGTCGATGGTGACGATGGCCAGCGTCGAGGGGTCGAAATGTTGCGTGCCGGTGTCCAGTTCGTGCGATGCCAGCCGGTCCAGCAGCCGCACCAGCGCCGGCAGCGGGTTTCTGGCCCGGTGCGGATAGGCGGAATGCCCCTGCACGCCGGTCATGGTGAACCACGCGGTCAGCGAACCGCGCCGCCCGATCTTGATCATCTCGCCCATGCGCTCGGGGCAGGTGGGTTCGCCCACAAGGCAGGCGGCCATCGCTTCGCCCTCGCGCGCCATCCAGTCCAGCAGCGCCGCGGTGCCGTCGGTGGCATCGCCTTCCTCGTCGCCGGTGATCGCCAGGACGATCGCGCCGTCGGGCGGCGTGGCCTTCACGAAATCGACTGCCGCGGCGGCAAATGCCGCGACCCCGGATTTCATGTCGGTCGCCCCGCGCCCGAACAGAAATCCGTTGCGGGTTTCGGCCCCGAACGGGTCCGCCGTCCAGGCGGCGGCGTCGCCAACCGGCACCACATCGGTATGGCCGTTGAAGCCAAAGGTATTCGGATGCCCCTTGCGCCCCCAGCGCGCGAACAGGTTCGCCACGCCGGCGCGATCGACGCGGGTGCATTCGAACCCGGCCGCGCCCAGCACATCTTCAAGCAGCACCAGCGCGCCGCCCTCCTGCGGCGTGACCGACGGGCAGCGGATCAGATCGGCGGTCAGGCGGGCGGGGTCGGTCTGGTCCATGGTGCTGTTTCCTGTCGGGTCCGGTGCGCCACACTTGTGACGAAAATGCGGCCATGCCAACCCCCCGGGCACGAATCCGGCTTAACAGCCAGCACTTGCGCATGTTAACTTTCGCGCAAGCACAAGACCCGAGGCAGGGCATCGAGCGACATGGCCGACCGACAGGCCGGCAATCCGGCAGCGCGCCACAGGCGGGGCAGCGCCGGATTGCGTGAACGGGGCGAACCCCGTGCCGCCCGTTGCCGCCCCGGCATGAACGGCAACGGGGCACCGCATGGTTCGAGCACGCGAACTGGGATACGATCGCAACGCCACCGCATGGGAAATGGCGCAGGAGATCTTCGGCGACGGCGTGAGCGTCGTCGGCGCGTCCTACAGCGGCGACAGGAATTCCTCGGCGATCTATTCCCGGGGCGACTCGCGCGCGCCGGGTGTCACGCCGGGCGATACGGGGGTGATCCTGTCCACCGGCAGGGTCCAGGATTTCACCAATTCCTGGGGCAACGCCAACCAGAGCAGCAGCACCTCGACCAATACAAGCGGCGTCAACAACGATGCCGATTTCAACGCCGCCGCGGGCACCAATACCTATGACGCCGCGATCCTCGAGGTCGATTTCATTCCCGACACGGCGCTCATGACCATGCAGTTCGTGTTCGCGTCCGAGGAATATCCCGAATTCCAGAGCTCGATCTATCAGGATTTCGTCGGTGTCTGGGTCAACGGCACGCAGGTCAGCATGGCGGTCGGCAACGGCGATGTCGATCCGGGCAACCTGAACGATGCCAACAACGAAAACCTGTTCATCGACAACACCAACAGCGACTACAACACCGAAATGGACGGTTTCACCGTCACCATGACGCTGACGATGCACGTCATTCCCGGCGCGGTGAACCGTGTCCGCATCGGTATCGCCGACGTGGTGGACAGCAACTACGATTCCAACCTGCTGATCGCGGGAAACAGCGTGCAGTCCGATTTCGTGGCGATGACCGACACCACCACGGTGCATCCCAGCGGCACGCGCACACTGGACGTTCTGGCCAACGATGTCAGTTCCGGGGGAACCCTGACGATCACCCATATCAGCGGCGTGGCCGTGAGTGCCGGAGACAGCGTGACGCTGAATTCCGGCCAGACGGTGACGCTCAACCCCGACGGAACCATCACGATCGCCGGCGACGGCGATACCGAAGACTTCAACTTTACCTACACCGCGACCAATGGCGGCAACAGCGACACCGGGTTCGTGACCGTCTCTTCGGTGCCCTGTTTCGTGGCCGGCACCCTGATCCGCACACCCGATGGCGAGGTTCCGGTCGAGACGCTGGCGCGCGGCGATCTGGTGGAAACCCGCGACGACGGCCCGTGCCCGGTGCGCTGGATCGGCCGCCGCGAGGTCGCGGCGCAGGGCGATTTCGCGCCGATCCACATCCGCGCCGGCACCTTCGGCGATCACCGCGACCTGCTGCTGTCGCCGCAGCACCGGGTCTTGCTGCGCGACAGTCTGGCCGAACTGCTGTTCGGCGAAGGCGAGGTGCTGATCGCCGCACGCGATCTCGTGAACGACATCTCGGTCACACGCCGCCCCGGCGGCCGGGTGCAATATGTCCACCTCATGTTCGACCGCCATCAGGTGATCTGTTCGGAGGGGCTGGAAACCGAGAGCTTCCTGCCCGGCCCGCAGACCGGCAACCAGTTCGAAGCCCCGGTGATCGAGGAAATCCGGCGCATCTTCCCGGAACTGGATACCGCGACCGGCAGCGGCTATGGCGGCGCCGCCCGGCGCACCCTGCGCAACTTCGAGGCGCAGGTGCTGCTCTCGGGCAGGCGGGCGGCCTGAGCGGTGGCCTGGATCGCGGTCTCCGGCGCGGGCGGACAGGGGCTCTGGCTGCGACGGCCCGGCCGGTCCGGTGGCGCGCCCGCGCCTCGCGCGGATGGCGATGCCCTGCTGGCGCGCGGATCGCTGGTGATCGAAACTCGCCTGCCGGCGATCCGGCGGCCGCGCCCGCTGGTCCTTTGCGACCGCTCCGGCGACCGGGGGTTCCACCTCTCGCTTCAGGCCATTCCCGGCGGCGGCCTGACGCTGGTGCTGAGCCAGAACGGCACCACCCTGCACCGCGCCATCAACCTCTCCGAGGCCGGCCGCACCGATCTGCTTCGCATCACCTACAGCTGGGACGCGCCGGCGCGGCGGGGTCGGGTGGCGCTGGAACGTACCGACCGGGACCGCGTGCTGATCGTGCCGGTGCCGGCGCCGCCGCCGATGCGCATGGCTGATGCCCGGCTGCTGATCGAGGACGGCCCGGGCCGCCACGTCGCGCCCGAGGTGCTGTTCCTGGCGCTCTCCAGCGCGATCGAACCTGTCGGCCCGATGCCCTCCATGCTGGCGGGCACGCCGATCGCGACGCCGCAGGGCTATCGCGCGGCGGGCAGCCTGGAACGCGGCGATACGGTGCTGACGCCCGAAGGCGGGGCGGTGCCGGTGCTGCACCGGGTCAGCCGCACCGTGCCGGCGCTGGGCAGTTTCCGCCCGGTGCGCCTGCGCGCGCCCTATTTCGGTCTGCGCCAGGACATTACCGTCGCCCCCTCGCAGCGTCTGGTCCTGTCCGGCTCCGAGGTGGACTATCTGTTCAACCGCGAGGCGGTTCTGGTCGAGGTCCGCCATCTCGTCGGCGGGACCGCGGCAATCCCCGCCGAAACCGGCCCCACCGTCACCTACACGCAGCTCCTGCTGCCCGAACACGAGGCGGTGATCGCCGCGGGAACCGTGGCCGAAACGCTTTATGTCGGCCGGTTGCGGCGCCGCAAGGACCACCTTGCGGCCAGCGTCCTGGCCGGGCTGGACCGTCACCTGCTGCCCGAACACGGCAGGCCGGTCCATCCGGTGCTGGGTGCCTTCGACGCCATCGTTCTGGCCGAACAGCGCGCCGCGTGATGGCGCCCGCGCCTTGCCGGTGCCCCGGTAACTGCGTATGCAGACCAAAACCAGCCGGGCCGACCGCATGATCAGATCGCTTTTCGGGATAATCCTCGCCGTCGCGGCCTCACTGCAACCGCTCGGGGCCGAAACGCTGAGAGTGTCCACCGTCACGCGCCCGCCCTTCTCGATGCCCGCCAACGGGTCCGATACCGGGTTCTCGATGGATCTGCTGGCGGCGCTCGCCGACAAGCTGGGCTGGGACTACCGGATCGACCGGACCGCGATCTTCGCGGACATGCTGCGCGCGGTCACGGACGGAGAGGCCGATCTCGCCATCGCCAACATCTCGATCACCGCCGAGCGCGAGACGCGGATGGATTTCAGCCAGCCGATCTTCGAATCCGGGCTTCGGATCATGGTTCCGGGCGATCAGGCCGGCGGCCCGGCGCTGTGGCGGGCGCTGATGTCGCGCGATCTTCTGGCGGCCATCGCCATCGCGTTCGTCGCCCTCACCGCGGGCGGCATGGCGATGTGGTATTTCGAACGCCGCGCCCAGCCCTATTTCGACCGTCCCGCGCGCCAGGCGCTGTTCCCGTCATTCTGGTGGGCGCTCAACCTCGTGGTCAATGGCGGCTTCGAGGAGCGGGTACCGCGCACGCCGTTCGGGCGCCTGTTCGGCGTGCTCCTGGTGATTTCGTCGCTGTTCGTGGTCTCGCTGTTCGTGGCCCGGATCACCGCGGTCATGACGGTGGATGCGCTCAACGGGTCGGTGAATTCCGTCAGCGACCTCTACGGCAAACGGGTCGGCACCATCGAGGGATCGACCGCGGCGGGCTTCCTCGACCGCCGCGACATCGCCTGGCAGGGCTATGCCGGGCTTGACGGGCTGATCGCGGGCTTTCAGGCCGGCGACCTGGACGCGGTGGTGTTCGACGCGCCGATCCTGTCCTATTATGCCACGCACGAAGGCCGCAGCACGGCAACCATGGTCGGGCCGGTCTTCCTGCGCGAAAACTACGGCATCGTGTTTCCCACCGGCAGCCCCCTGGTCGAGGACGTCAACCAGGCCCTGCTGGCGCTGCGCGAGGACGGCACCTACGAGGCGATCTACCGCAAATGGTTCGGGCCGCGGAACTGACGCGCGCAGGCTGTGCGCGTGGCCGATGCGACGGGCATGAAGGGCGGGCTTGCGGCATGGCCGTCGCATCGCCGTTCGGCGTCGCGGCTCATTCGGCGCTGTCGGCGTCGGGCCGGCCGCACGACTCGCCGAACTCCGCCGCCAGGAACCGCTCGAACGCCTCCAGGTTGACCGGCTCGAACTGGCCGAATCCCTGCATCCAGATGCTGGCCGCGCGCAGCGCGTCGGGCTCCAGGCGGCACCATTTCACCCGGCCACGCTTGTCCTGGCTGATCAGCCCGGCGCGGGTCAGGATCGCCAGGTGCTTGGAGATCGCCGCGAGCGATATCTCGAACGGCTCGGCCACGTCCGTCACCGCCATGTCGTCCTCCAGCAGCATGCCCAGAATGGCACGCCGGGTCGGATCGGCGAGGGCGGCAAATACGCTGTCCAGATCGTCGCTCATGGCGATGGCGTAAGCCCGGGCCGGATGATCGTCAACCGGCCGGTTGAATATGCGCCGCCGCCAGTTTTGCCCATCCCGGGCCTGCGACCGAATTTCCCGTGGCTTCTTTCTGGTCATAAATACTCAAAAAACCAACAACTTGCAATAAATGCCGCCGGCAGATCAGGGCCGTTGACTCCGCGCCCCGCGCGGCTTAGCACCATGCCGAGCACAGCGTGAGGATTGCGCCCCGTGAGCGACGATGACCAAAGGCAGCGCCTGGCGCGGCTCGAGGCGCGGATCGCGGCGGCGCGCAAAGCGGCAGAGCCGCCCCCGCGCAGGGAAGACCACCACGCCCAGGCGCATCTGGCCTGGCGCATGGTGATAGAACTGGTGGCCGGTCTGGGGATCGGTTTCGGCATGGGGTACGGGCTGGATCGCCTGTTCGGGACGATCCCGGTGTTCCTCGTGCTGTTCACATTGCTGGGTCTGGCCGCGGGCATCAGGACGATGCTGCGCAGCGCGCGCGAGATTCAGGGCGAACGAATGGCCGGACCGGCCGGACAGGAAGACGAGAGGGGCTAGAGACGTGGCAACCGAGACGCAGGCGGCAGGGCAGGCCGCAGAGGAAGGCGCCGGGCTGGTTTTTCACCCGATGGACCAGTTCATCGTCAAGCCGCTGTTCGGCGGCGACGCGGTCGCATGGTACACGCCCACCAACGTGACGCTGTGGATGGGGCTGGCGGTACTGGCGATCCTGGCCTTGCTGGTGCTGTCCACCTCGCGCCGCGCCATCGTGCCCTCGCGCGGCCAGTCGATCGCCGAACTGGCCTATGGTTTCGTCTACAAGATGGTCGAGGACGTGACCGGCAAGGACGGGGTCAAGTACTTTCCCTACATCATGACCCTGTTCATGTTCATCGTGGTCGCCAACTTCCTCGGGCTGATCCCGGGGGCCTTCACCACCACCAGCCACCTTGCAGTCACGGTCGTGATGGCGCTCGCGGTGTTCCTGACGGTGACGCTTCTGGGCTTCTACCTGCACGGCATCAGCTTTCTCAAGCTGTTCTGGATCAGCGCCGCGCCGCTGCCGCTGCGCCCGGTTCTGGCGCTGATCGAGCTGATTTCCTACTTCGTGCGCCCGGTCAGCCACTCGATCCGGTTGATGGGCAACATGATGGCCGGTCACGCGGTGATGAAGGTGTTCGCGGGCTTTGCGGCGATCATCGCCATTGCGCCGGTCTCGGTGCTGGCGATCTCGGCGATCTACGCGCTCGAGGTGCTGGTGGCGTTCATCCAGGCCTATGTCTTCGCAATCCTGACATGCGTGTACCTGAAGGACGCGCTGCATCCCTATCACTGATCGCGGGCCTGCACCCGCTAGCCCGACGCCGGCGGGCGCCCTGCCCGCCGCAAGACAAACCAACGCATTCCATCGTAAGGAGAAAAATCATGGAAGGTGACGTCGTACAAATGGGCGCCTATATCGGCGCCGGCCTGGCCTGCACCGGCATGGGCGGAGCCGCCGTCGGTGTGGGGCACGTGGTGGGCAACTTCCTGTCCGGCGCGCTGCGCAACCCGTCGGCCGCCGGCGGTCAGACCGCCACCATGTTCATCGGTATCGCGTTCTCGGAAGCCCTGGGGATCTTCTCGTTCCTGGTCGCGCTTCTGCTGATGTTCGCCGTCTGATCTTTCGGAACCGCATTCCTTACGGCCGGGCGGCGCAGCTTCTGCGCGGCCCGGTGTAACGGCAAGTTCCCAAGGAGAACGACATGGCAACCGAAACAACAGCAGCCGGGCATGTCTCGCCCGAGTCGCTTGAAGCGGCCGGCATCTGCATTGATGCGCATGGCGGCGCCATCGGCATGCCGCAGCTGTGCTTTGACTGGTTTCCCAACCAGATATTCTGGCTGGTTGTCACGCTTGTCGTGATCTTCCTGATCCTGAGCCGCGTCGCGCTGCCGCGGATCGCCGGCATTCTCGCCGAACGCCAGGGCACGATCACCGCCGACATCGCCGCCGCCGAAGATCTCAAGGCCAAGGCGGTCGAGGCCGAGGAAGCCTATAACAGGGCGCTTGCCGAGGCCCGCACCGAGGCCCAGCGCATCGCTGGCGAGGCCCGTGCCGAAATCCAGGCCGAACTGGACAAGGCCATTGCAAGGGCAGATGCCGAGATCGCCGCCAAGTCGGCGGAATCGGAAAAGGCCATCGCCGAGATTCGCGCCAGCGCGCTCGACAGCATCGAGGCCGTCGCCACCGACACCGCCGACGCCATCGTCACCGCCCTGGGCGGCAAGTCCGATGCCAAAGCGATTTCCGGCGCCGTCTCCGACCGGATGAAGGGATGACCGACATGCGCAAGACATTCGCCCCTGTTCTGACCGTCCTGGCCGCCGTCTCCGCCAGCCCGGCGCTGGCCGCCGGCGGGCCGTTCCTGTCGCTGCACAACACCAACTTCATCGTGTTGCTGGCCTTCATCCTGTTCATTGCGGTCCTGGTCTATCTGAAGGTGCCGGGGATGCTGGGCAGGGCGCTGGACAAGCGCGCCGCCGGGATCAAGTCGGAACTGGACGAGGCCCGTGCGCTGCGCGAAGAGGCCCAGACCATCCTGGCGGGCTATGAGCGCAAGCAGCGCGAGGTGAAGGAACAGGCCGACCGCATCGTCGCCGCCGCCCGCGTGGATGCCGCCACCGCCGCCGAGCAGGCCAAGGCCGATCTCAAGCAGTCGATCGCGCGGCGCCTGGCCGCGGCCGAGGATCAGATCGCCTCGGCCCAGGCCGCGGCCGTCAAGGAGGTGCGCGACCGTGCGGTCGCCATCGCCGTTGCGGCTGCCGGTGCGGTTCTGGCCAAGCAGATGACCGCCGCGCAGGCCAATAGCCTGATCGACGACGCGATCTCGCAAGTCGACGCCAAGCTGCACTGACCGGAGCGGCGCAGGCAGGCGCATGGCGTCGAACCGAATTCACCTGCCGGGCTGACAAGCGTGCGCGGGCGGCGCGATCGCCGCCTTGCTCCGGCGGGTGAACGACCCGGACCGCCGCGCGCGGCGGCTCAGGCCTGCCGCCCCTGTTCGTGCTCGAACCTCTGCCTTGCCACCGCCTCGTTCCGGCGCGCCCTTTGCTGATCCGAAAGCGCGCGTTCGACGTAATCCAGATGCGCCACCACGGCGGCACGGGCGGCTGACGGGTCGCGCGCCTGCAACGCGTCGTTTATGGCACGGTGCTGGTCCAGCAGGTCGGATCGCGTGGTGCGCTGCCTGAACATGACCGACCGGTTGTAGAACACGCCCTCGCGCAGCAGCTGATACATCGAGCGCATCATGTGCAGCATGATGACGTTGTGGCTGGCCTCGATGATCGCCAGGTGAAAATCCGCATCCAGCCGTGCCTCGTCCGCCGGGTTCCGCTTGGCATGGGCCGCTTCCATCCTGGCGAAAACCGTGCCGATCACCCGCAGATCGGTATCCGTTGCCAGCCGCGCGGCGCGTTCGGCCGCCAGCCCCTCCATGTCGCGCCGGAACGAGATGTAATCGAACACCGCTTCCTCATGGGCCGCGAACAGCCGCACCAGGGCATCGGAAAAGGCGCTGCCCAGAACGTCGGCGACGTAGATGCCGGCGCCCGGGCGGGTGGCCAGCAGCCCGCGTTCCTGCAACTCGGCGACCGCATCGCGCAGCGACGGGCGCGACACCCCCAGCCGTTCGGACAGCTCGCGCTCGGACGGAAGCCGCTCGCCGGGGCGCAGAATGCCGCGCAGGATCAACAGCTCGATCTGGCGCACCACCGATGTCGAGAGCTTTTCCGGCTGGACTTTCTGGAACGGCATGGCGACCCCGCTGATTGGTCTGAACATATGACCGCCGCGGGCCGGTCTCAACCGGTATCGCGGCGCCTGCGGCACATGACGGTTGCCGCGAGGGCGGCCGGCCCGGGTTGATCAGATGCGCAATATGTTGTGGATAAAACCGCCGGTTTCCCCATATGCAGCGCAACACCGTTGACTTGAAGGGGGCCAAGACGCCACATTCACAATCAGGCAGGAATCAGGACGCCAGGGCGGTGCGCTTTTCGAAACTCAGACTGACCGGATTCAAGAGCTTTGTCGATCCGACCGATCTGATGATCGCCGACGGGCTGACCGGCGTGGTCGGCCCGAACGGCTGCGGCAAGTCGAACCTGCTGGAGGCGCTGCGATGGGTGATGGGCGAAAATCGCCCCACCACCATGCGCGGCAGCGGCATGGAGGACGTGATCTTTGCCGGTGCCGCGACCCGTCCGGCCCGCAATTTCGCCGAAGTGCATCTGCTGATCGACAACAGCGAACGGTTGGCGCCCTCGGGCTTCAACGACAGTGACACGCTCGAGGTGGTGCGCCGCATCACCCGCGATGTCGGCAGCGCCTACAAGCTGAACAGCAAGGACGTGCGCGCCCGCGACGTGCAGATGCTGTTCGCCGACGCCTCGACCGGCGCGCATTCGCCCGCCCTCGTCAGCCAGGGCCAGATCGGCGAACTGATCCGCGCCAAACCCACCGCGCGACGGCGCATCCTGGAAGAGGCGGCGGGCATTTCCGGCCTCTACCAGCGCCGGCACGAAGCGGAACTGAAGCTGAAGGGAACCGAAGCCAACCTGCTGCGGGTCGATGACGTGCTGGAACAGCTGGCGGCGCAACTGGCGCAGCTGGCGCGCCAGGCGCGCCAGGCGGCGCGATACCGCGAAATCGGGGAACAGCTGCGTCAGGCCGAGGGCATGTTGCTCTACCGGCGCTGGAAAGAGGCGGATGAAGCGCGCGAGAGCGCCGAGGAGGCGCTGCGTGCCCGGCTGGCCGACGCCGCCCGGGCCGAGGCCGCCGCGGGCAAGGCCGGCAGGGCCCATTCCGATGCCGACGCGGCGCTGCCGCCGCTGCGCGAGGAAGAGGCGATCGCCGGTGCCGTCTTGCAGCGGTTGCAGGTTCAGCGCGACGCCCTGGCCGAGCAGGAGACCCGCGCCCGCCAGACCATCGAGACGCTGAGCGGGCGCATCGAACAGCTGGGCCGCGATATCGAACGCGAGACCGGGCTGAACCGCGATGCCGGCGAAACCATCGAGCGGCTGGAATGGGAGGCGCGCGAACTCGCCAGGGCCGGCGAGGGGCATCAGGATCGGCTGGATCGGGCGGCCGAGGCGGCGCGCGAGGCGGCATCGGTGTTGCAGGACCGCGAGGGGCATCTGTCGCAGACAACCGAAGATGTCGCCCGGCTGGCGGCACGCCATCAGTCGGCGCAGCGGCTGCTTGAGGACAACCGCAAGACGCTCGCGCGCTCGGAAACCGAAGAGGCGCGGGCCCGCGAGGCGGTCGGCGCGTCGAAATCGGCGCTGGCGCAGGCCGAACGCGACTTTGACGCCGCCGCGGCCGCCGAGGCGCAGGCCATCGCGGCGGCCGCGACGGCCGAGACGGCGCTGGCCGAGGCCGATGCGCTGCGGGGCGACACCCAGGCGCGCGAGGCCGAGGCCCGCGCGCAGCGATCCGAGGCCGAGGGCGAGGCCGGGGCGCTCAGGGCCGAAGTCACGGCGCTGGCCCGTCTGGTGGCGCGCGACACTGCCGAGGGCGGTCAGGTGATGGACCTGATGCGCGTGGGTGCGGGCTATGAAAAGGCGCTGGGGGCGGCGCTGGCCGATGACCTGCGGGCGCCGCTGGTCGCCGATGACGGGCCGTCGGGCTGGGTCGATCTGCCCGGATACGATGCCGATCAGTCCTTGCCCGAGGGGGCTGAACCGCTGGCGCTGCATGTCACGGGCCCCGATGCGCTGGCCCGGCGCATCGCGCAGATCGGTCTGGTCGATGGCGATGCCGGCGCGCGGTTGCAGCCGTTGCTGCGGCCCGGGCAACGGCTGGTCTCGGTCGAGGGCGATCTGTGGCGCTGGGACGGGTTGCGCGCCTGGGCCGAGGACGCGCCCAGCGCCGCCGCGCTGCGGCTTGAACAGCTGAATCGCCTCGAGACGCTGAAACAGGAACTCGAGCGCGTCGGCGCCCGCGCCGATGGCGCCCGCGCCGCGCACGAGATGCTGAGCCGCCGGCTGGCCGACGTGACCGAGGCCGACAAGGCGGCGCGGGCCGCGCGGCGCGACGCCGATCAGCGCG
>JAGRMG010000209.1 GCA_020441385.1 Paracoccaceae bacterium | reverse complement strand
CCGTCGGGCGAGGTCAGGTCGATGGCGAAGACCACCCGCGTCATGCGCGGCCCGCGCGCGCCGGGCTGCACCGCCGAACTGGGGTATTCGCGCATGATCAGCAGGCCGCGCGGGTCGGCCTTGCTGTCGTTGACCCCGCCCATCACCGCGATCGCGTCCATCGCCGACATCCGGTCCTTGGTGAAGATGTGCAGCGCCTCGGTGCCGGTGGCGCCGAAGGACAGGAAATAGCGTTCGTCCTCTTCCACGAACACCCGGTCGCCGCCGCGCAGGAGCGTGTCGAGGGAAGGGTTGTTCAGCAGGTTGTCGATCGAGGTGCCGTAGATGGCACCGCCCCGCATCAGCCGGATCTGGGGGTTGTTGAGCCGGTCGGCGATGCCGCCGCCGGCCGAGATCAGCCCCATCACGGAATAGTTGCGGTCCGGCATCGGATAGGTGCCGGGTTGCAGCACGCCGCTGACCAGGTCGACCGAGTTGTTGCGCCCCTCGGACATGTCGAGCTGCACCTGCACCGAGGGGATGATCGCCTCGAGCGCGCCCTGCAGTTCCTCGCGCGCCAGATCCGGGGTCAGGCCGATCACGCTGACATTGCCGACATAGGGCATGAAGATCGACCCGTTGGCCGCCACCCGCACGCCCTGCAGGTCGATCTCCTTCTGCTCGACCGAGGTCAGCAGCGAGTTTTCCGAACTGTCCCAGACCCGGATGCTGAGCCTGTCGCCGGGCTGGATGATCTGGTTGCGCGCCCCCTGCGAGGCCGGGATCCAGCCCAGCCGTTCGTAGGAGCCGGTGCCGGGCCATTGCGCCACGGTGGGCAGGAAGGCGCGGTTGACCATGTAGACGGCGAAATCGGCGTCCGCCTCCTGCGACTGGGCCAGCATCTGCCGGCTCGACGGGCTGCCGCCGGGCAGTTCGGAACAGGCCGCAAGCCCGGCCATCGCCAGGACCAGCCCGATCAGCGCGGCGATGTTGGGGGTCGGTTTCATGCGCCGGGCGGACCGCCTTTTCATGCGTTGCAATTTCGTGGCCGCAAGATACTGCCATGGGGGGTACGGTCAACAGCTACAGGATGGGCGATGCATTTTCCACGCGTTTTGGTCATGGGCGCCACGGGACGGATCGGCGGTATTCTGCGCAGGGTCTGGGGGGCGGGCGGATCCGGCGACCGGGTGCTGTGGCAGAGCCGCGCCCCGGCGCCCGGGCCGGGCTGGGTATCGCTCGACCCGCTGGCCGAGCCGGGGGCGCTGGCGCGGGCGGCGGCCGGCACGGAGGCGATTCTGTGCCTGTCCGGCGTGGTGCCGGCGCGTGCGGCCGCCGGGGCCGACATGGCGGACAATACCGCCCTGGCGCTGGCCGCGGTGCGGGCCGGGGCCGAGGCCGGCGCGGCGGTGCTGCTGGCCTCCTCGGCGGCGGTCTATGGCGATTGCAGCGAGGTGCTGCGCGAGACCGGCGCGCTGGCGCCGGTCTCGGACTATGGCCGCGCCAAGGCCGCGATGGAGGCCCGCGCCATCGCCCTGGGGGCGGCGCGCGGGGTGGCGGTCACGGCGCTCAGGATCGGCAATGTCGCCGGCGTGGACGCCGCCCTGGGCGGCTGGCGTCCGGGGTTCCGGCTCGACCGGTTCGCGGACGGGCGCACGCCGCGGCGCAGCTATATCGGCCCCGCGACGCTGGCCCGGGTGCTGGGCGACCTGGCCGCCGCCGCCGCCGGCGGCGGCGCGCCGCTGCCGCGGGCGCTGAATGTCGCGGCCCCGGGGACGGTCGAGATGGGGGCGCTGCTGGACGCCGCCGGCCTGGCCTGGACGCCGCGGCCCGCGCCGCCGGGCGCCATCCCCGAGGTCGTGCTCGACGTCTCCGCCCTGCGGGGCTTCACGGCGCTGACGGCGCGCGATAGCCTGCCGCGGAACCTGGTGGACGAGATCCGCGGCCTGGAGACCGGTATGCCCCGATGACCCCGCAGAAGCGCCTGCTCGACCTGATCTTCGCCCTGCTGCTGATCGTGCTGCTGGGTCCGGTGCTGCTGGGCCTGGTGATCTGGCTTCTGATCCGCGAGGGCCGCCCGGTCTTCTATGTGGCCGAACGCATGAAGGGGGTGGACCGGCCCTTCCTGCTCTGGAAGCTCAGGACCATGACGGCGGTCGATGCCGATGCCGGCGTGTCGGGCGGCGACAAGGCGGCGCGGATCACCCCCACCGGCGCCTGGCTGCGCGCCCGCCGGCTGGACGAGTTTCCGCAATTGTGGAACATCCTGAAGGGCGATCTCAGCTTTGTCGGGCCGCGCCCGCCGCTGCGCGAGTATGTCGAGCGCTTTCCCGAGATCTACGGCCCGGTCCTGCGGTCGCGCCCGGGCGTCACCGGGCTGGCCTCGATCGTCTATCACCGCCACGAGGCCGCGCTTCTGGCGCGCTGCGCCACGCCGGCGCAGACCGATGCCGTCTATTCCCGCATCTGCGTGCCCGCCAAGGCTCGGCTCGACCTGATCTATCAGCGCCATCAGAGCATCTGCTATGATTTCGACCTGGTGTTCCAGACCATCGGCAACCTGCTGCGGCGCGGCGGATAGGGGCGTCTGGCCCTTGCAGAGCCTGATTTTGGCGCCGCGCCCGGCGCGGGAGGCGGGCCTGGGAGGGGGCTGCCCGCCCCCGCTGCCTGCGGCAGCCCCCCCGGGGATATTTGCGGTCAGAAGAAGAGCCGATGCGGCTCAGAGCTTGCCCAGGGCCGCCGCCAGCCACAGCGTGGCCTGGTTGATGCGGCCCTTGCGGT
>JAGRMG010000208.1 GCA_020441385.1 Paracoccaceae bacterium | reverse complement strand
TCTCCGGCCGAGAGCATCCCCGGTCCGGCCTTCTCGATACGGTCCCAGAATTCGTTCTTCAGAGTGTCGGTCATCGGACTGCCTTTTCTTCGGTGGGTCTTCACCTGTCCAACGCGAGTGCCGTGCAGGGGGTTCCCGCCGCCGCAGGCCGCAACGCCGGAGATGGCGGGATCAGGGATGCCGTCGCCGGATCGTCCGCCGGGCCCTGCGCTGTCGGGCGGTCCGGCGCTCGGCGCTCTTTTCTTGCGGCGAACATGATGCGAGGGTGGAATTGACGCAGGCGGGAAAGCTTGCTATTGAATTTATTGAACGGTTGTTCATTAAAACGGGAGATTGCCGCGATGTTCAACGCCACCATGCAGTTCGATCTGGGCGAGGACGTGAACGCGCTGCGCGAAACGGTGCATCGCTGGGCGCAGGAGCGGGTCAAGCCGCTGGCCGCGGAAATCGACCGGACCAACGATTTTCCGGCGCCGCTGTGGAAGGAAATGGGCGATCTGGGCCTTCTGGGCATCACCGTGCCGGAAGAATACGGCGGCGCCGGCATGTCCTATCTGGCGCATACCGTCGCCGTCGAGGAGGTCGCGCGGGCCAGCGCGTCGGTGGCGCTGTCCTATGGCGCCCATTCCAACCTCTGCGTCAACCAGATCAAGCTGAACGGCAACGACGAACAGCGCCGCAGGTACCTGCCGCGCCTGATTTCGGGCGAACATGTCGGCGCCCTGGCCATGTCCGAGGCCGGCGCCGGGTCGGACGTGGTCTCGATGAAGCTGCGCGCCGAGCGGCGCAACGATCACTACCGGCTGAACGGCAACAAGTACTGGATCACCAACGGCCCCGACGCCGATACGCTCGTGGTCTATGCCAAGACCGATCCGGATGCCGGGCCAAGGGGCATCACCGCCTTCATTATCGAGAGGGAATTCAAGGGCTTCTCGACGTCTCCTCACTTCGACAAGCTGGGCATGCGCGGCTCCAACACCGGAGAGCTGATCTTCGAGGATTGCGAGGTGCCCTTCGAGAACGTGCTGGGCAGCGAGGGCCGGGGCGTCAACGTGCTGATGTCGGGGCTGGATTACGAGCGCGTCGTGCTGTCGGGCATCGGCACCGGAATCATGGCCGCCTGCATGGACGAGATCATGCCCTACATGGCCGAGCGCAGGCAATTCGGCCAGCCGATCGGGAATTTCCAGCTCATGCAGGCCAAGATCGCCGACATGTACACGGCGATGAATTCGGCGCGGGCCTATGTCTACGAGGTCGCCAAGGCCTGCGATCGCGGCACCGTCACCCGCCAGGATGCCGCGGCCTGCTGTCTCTATGCGGCAGAGGTCAGCATGACCCAGGCGCACCAGGCGGTGCAGGCGATGGGCGGTGCCGGCTATCTCAGCGACAACCCGGTCGGGCGCATCTTCCGCGACGCCAAGCTGATGGAGATCGGCGCCGGCACATCCGAGATCCGGCGCATGTTGATCGGGCGCGAATTGATGGGCAAGATGGTGTAGGGCCGACCCTTCGCGCGCGCTCCGGATCGAAAACCAGGCTTGGCCCGCTTCGCGATGGAACATGCCAGCCGAGGGAGTATCAGAGATGACCGAATTTTCCGATCTGAGCGCGATTTTCATCAACACATCGCTGAAGAAGCAGGCCGAGGAAAGCCACACCAAACTGCTGATGACGGCCTCTGCCGACATCATGGCCGGACAGGGGGTCGCGGTCACGCATCTGCACATGCTTGACCACCGGCTGCCGCCGGGCATCTATCCGGACATGACCGAGCACGGCTGGGACCGCGATGACTGGCCCGGGCTTTGGCAGCAGGTGTCGGCGGCTGACATACTGGTGATCGGGACGCCGATCTGGCTGGGGGAGGAAAGCAGCGTCTGCCGGGTTCTGATCGAACGGCTGTATGCGATGAGCGGTGAACTGAACGACAAGGGCCAGTCGGTGTTTTACGGCAAGGTCGGCGGGACCGTCGTGACCGGCAACGAGGACGGTATAAAGCATGTGGCGATGACCACCGGTTTCGCGCTGTCGCATCTGGGCTATACCATCCCGCCGCAAGCCGATTGCGGCTGGATCGGCGAGGCCGGGCCGGGGCCGTCCTATGGCGACGATCTGGACGGGGCGCGCGCCGGGTTCGACAACGAGTTCACCCAGCGCAACACCACCATCATGACCTGGAACCTGATGCACCTGGCGCGGTTGCTGAAATCGGCCGGCGGTTATCCCCGGCAGGGCAACGACCGCAACGCCTGGGCCAATGGCGAACGTTTTGGTTTCAAGAACCCCGGGGCGCGGCTGTGAGGGCCGTCGGGGCGATCCTGCTGATGCTGGCCGCGCCCGCGGTTTGGGCGCAGTCCCTCGCCTATTCCGACATGGCGACCCTGACCTGTCTGAGCACCGCCAACCGTCCGTCCGCGGCGCGCGATTGCATCGGCGCTTCGGCCAATGCCTGCATGTCGGCCACGCCCGATGGCGGCACCACGGTCGGCATGGGCGGCTGTCTGGACCGCGAACTCGCGTTCTGGGACGGGATGCTGAACCGCAACTATCAGGCGCTGCGCGACCGGGCGAAACGCACCGATGCCGAGATGCGCGATCTGGGCGCCAGCGTCACCTGGCTGGACCGGAGCCTTCTCGACATGCAGCGCGCCTGGATCGTCTGGCGCGATGCCACCTGCGATTTCGAGCGCGCCCAATGGGGCGGCGGCACCGGGGGCGGGCCGGCCACCTATGCCTGCCTGATGCGGCTGACCGGAGAGCAGGCGCTCTATCTCGGCAACACCCGGATCGGGGAGTGAGGGGCGATGCCGCAGCGCGCCCGCGCCCCACGGGATCTGCCGGACCGCCTGAACATGGCGCGTCAGGCACTGGCCGGAGACCCCGATCAGGTGGCCATCATCGACCTGACCGGCGCCGCGCGGCGCGATATCTCTCGCGCCCGGCTTTGCCGGATGACCGACGGGCTGGCCCGGCGCCTGGCCCGCGAGGTGGCCCCGGGCGGCCGCGTTGGCGTATTGCTGTCGCAGTCGCCCTGGTGCGCGGCGGCCCATCTGGCGATCTGGAAAATCGGCGCGATTTCAGTGCCCTTGTTCAAGCTCTTCAGGCAGGATTCGCTGCGCAGCCGGATCGGTGACAGCGGCGCGGCGCTGGTGCTGACCGATGCCGAGGGCGCCGGTCTGCTGGGCGGTCTGGCGGTACCGCTGATCGCCGATGAGGCCGGCGAGGACGGCCCGGCGGTGGCCTTCGCCGAGACCGGCCCCGAGACGCCGGCGGTGCTGATCTACACCTCGGGCACCACCGGCGCCCCCAAGGGGGCGCTGCACGGCCATCGCCTGCTGAGCGGGCACATCCCCGGCGTAGCGCTCAGCCACGACCATCTGGGCCGGCCGGGCGATTGTTTGTGGACGCCCGCCGACTGGGCCTGGATCGGCGGGCTGTTCGATGTGCTGATGCCGGGCCTGGCGCTGGGTGTGCCGGTCGTGGCGGCGCGGATGGCCCGGTTCGACCCCGAAGAATGCCTCAACTTGATCTCGCAAGGTGCTGTCAGAAATGTGTTTTTTCCGCCAACCGCGCTTCGCATGCTGAAGGCGGCCGACCGCTCCGTTCCCGGCCTGCGCTCGGTCGCATCCGGGGGCGAGCCGCTGGGGGCCGAGATGCTGGCCTGGGGGCGGCGGGCCTTCGGGCTCGATATCAACGAATTCTACGGCCAGACCGAATGCAACATGGTGGTCTCCTCCTGCGGCGCCGATTTTCCGGCCCGCCCGGGCTGCATCGGCCGGCCGGTGCCGGGGCATGACGTGGCGGTGATCGACGCCGAGGGTCATCCGACCGGAGAAGAGGGCGATATCGCCATCCGGCGCGGATCGGCCTCGATGATGCTGGAATACTGGAACAACCCCGCCGCCACGGCCGCGAAATTCCGCGGGCCATGGCTGCTGACCGGCGATCGCGGCCTGTGGGAGGGCGACTATCTGCGCTTTCTCGGCCGCGACGACGACGTGATCACATCCGCCGGCTACCGCATCGGCCCGGCCGAGATCGAGGATTGCCTGCTGACCCATCCGGCGGTCGCCACGGTCGGCGTGGTCGGCAAGCCCGACGCGCTGCGCACCGAGATCGTCAAGGCCTATGTGGTTCTGAAGCCGGGGGCGAAAACGAGCGCCGAAACGCTGCGCGACTTCGTCAGGGAACGTCTTGCAGGCCATTCATACCCAAGGGAAATCGAGTTTCTCGATGCGCTGCCCATGACCGTTACCGGCAAGGTGATTCGCAAGGAACTCAAGCGCCGCGCGGCGGCCGAACAGGAGCCCGACACATGAAACTGACCTCGCAAGTCCTGACCGGGTCCGAGGCCTTCAGGGCCAACCGCGCCGCCAATCTCGACAAGCTCGAAGAAATCCGCGCCGCCGCCGCCGCCGCGCGCCTGGGAGGCGGCGAAAAGGCCCGTGCCCGCCACGAAAGCCGCGGCAAGATGCTGCCGCGCCGGCGCGTGTCCAACCTGCTCGATCCCGGCTCGCCGTTCCTGGAAATCGGCGCCACGGCGGCGCACGGGCTTTATGACGGCGGCGCGCCGGGCGCCGGCATCGTCGCCGGCATCGGCCGGGTGCACGGGCTCGAGGTGATGGTGATCTGCAACGACGCCACCGTGAAGGGCGGCACCTATTTCCCGATGACCGTCAAGAAACACCTGCGCGCGCAGGAAATCGCCGAGCAGAACCATCTGCCCTGCATCTACCTGGTCGATTCGGGCGGCGCCAACCTGCCCAACCAGGACGACGTGTTTCCCGACCGCGACCATTTCGGCCGCATCTTCTACAACCAGGCCAACATGTCGGCCAGGGGCATCCCGCAGATCGGCGTGGTGATGGGATCGTGCACCGCCGGGGGCGCCTATGTGCCGGCGATGTCGGACGTGGCCATCATCGTGCGCGAACAGGGCACGATCTTTCTCGCCGGCCCGCCGCTGGTCAAGGCCGCGCTGGGCGAGGTCGTCAGCGCCGAGGAACTGGGCGGCGGCGACGTGCATACGCGCCTCTCGGGCGTCGCCGACTACCTCGCCGAGGACGACGCCCACGCCCTGGCCCTGGCGCGCCGCGCCGTGGCCCAGCTGAACCGGACCAAACCCGCGACCGTGCGCCTTCAGCCCCCCGAGGAACCGGCCTACGACGCCGACGACCTGCTGGGTATCGTGGCCCATGACAACCGCACCCAGTACGACGTGCGCGAGGTGGTCGCGCGACTGGTGGACGGCTCGCGGTTCGACGAGTTCAAGCCGCGCTTCGGCGAAACCCTCGTCACCGGGTTCGCGCATCTGAAAGGCATGCCGCTGGGGATCGTCGCCAACAACGGCGTGATGTTCTCCGACAGCGCGGCCAAGGGCGCGCATTTCGTCGAACTGTGCAGCCAGCGCGCCATCCCGCTCCTGTTCCTGCAGAACATCACCGGCTTCATGGTCGGCAGGAAGGCCGAAAACGAGGGCATCGCGCGCCACGGCGCCAGGATGGTGACGGCGGTGGCCTGCACCTCGGTGCCCAAGATCACCATGATCATCGGCGCCTCCAACGGCGCCGGCAATTACGGCATGGCCGGGCGCGCCTACAGCCCGCGCTTCCTGTGGACCTGGCCCAACTCGCGCACCGCGGTCATGGGCGGCGAACAGGCCGCGGGCGTGCTCGCCACGGTCAGGCGGGAGGGCATCGAACGCGCCGGCGGCACCTGGTCGGCCGAGGAAGAGGCCGAGTTCAGGCGCCCCACGCTCGAGATGTTCGACCGCCAGAGCCACCCGCTCTACGCCTCCGCCCGCCTCTGGGACGACGGCGTCATCGACCCGCGCAAGAGCCGCGACGTGCTGGCGCTCAGCCTCTCGGCCACGCTCTGCGCCCCGATCGGGGAGACCCGATTCGGCGTGTTCCGCATGTAGCCGCTTCTTCTGACCGAAAATATCCCGGGGGTCCGGGGGCTGGCCCCCGGTTCCGCTCGAAACAAGAAAGGACCGAGCCGATGTTCGAGACGATCCGAATTCCACATTTCTGCCGGGTTCTATTGGTTTCATGCGCACCGCATTTGCCTACGCAACCAGCTACGCGCGACGGCGGTGCAAGAACGCAAAGGCAAGGTGATACCGTACAGCCGCGACTACCGGCGCGCGCGACGATTCGGAACGGGACTCCCGCCGCGCCGGCGCAGCGGTTGGCGGCGCGCATTCGATCCGAAAAACAACCTCGGGTCCGTCGCGATCACGGGGTTGCTGCTTCTGGCCTGTCTGCAACTTTTCCCGGACGCGGTCGTCGCGGCGTTTCAGACCGTACAATCGCGGGACTGCCGCATCGTTTCGGTCGTGGATCGCGATACCGTACGAACATGGTGTCCCGCAAAGGGCGTCGAAACGGCCCGGCTGATGGGGTTCGATACGCCAGAGGTCTTCAGCCCGCTTTGCTTTCGGGAATTCGCACGCGGTTTGCGCGCGACCTGGAAGCTGCGCCTGCTGCTTCTCGGAGCCTCGGACGTTTCCTTTGTGAAGCAGGGTACGGACCGCTACGGGCGCAAGCTCGCGAGGCTCTGGGTCGACGGCCGCAACGCGTCCGATCTGATGACAGACTCGGGTCATGCCCGGCCATATTCCGGCGGCAGGCGTGCGGGATGGTGCGGCTGACCCAAAAGGGAGCAGCCGATGTTTGACACCATCCTGATTGCCAACCGGGGCGAGATCGCGGTCCGCGTCATGCAGACCGCGCAGCGCATGGGCCTGACCTGCGTCGCCGTCTATTCCGACGCCGATGCCGGGGCGAAACACGTCCGGATGGCCGACCATGCGGTGCATATCGGCGGCCCGGCCCCGAAGGACAGCTATTTGCGCGGCGATGCGATCATCGCCGCCGCGCTGCAAACCGGCGCCGGGGCGATTCATCCCGGCTACGGGTTCCTCTCCGAGAACCCCGACTTCGTCGATGCGGTGCAGGCGGCCGGGCTCACCTTCATCGGGCCGTCGGCCGATGCGATCCGGGCCATGGGGCTCAAGGATGCGGCCAAGAAACTGATGGAGCGGGCCGGCGTGCCGGTGGTGCCGGGCTATCATGGCGACGACCAGGATGCCGGCCATCTGGCCGGCCAGGCCGATGCCATCGGCTATCCGGTGCTGATCAAGGCGGTGGCGGGGGGCGGCGGCAAGGGCATGCGGCTGGTCGGGCGGCGCGAGGATTTCGCGGATGCGCTGGAAGGCGCGCGCAGCGAGGCCGCGACCGCGTTTGGCAACGAAGCCGTGCTGATCGAGAAATTCGTGACCACGCCGCGCCACATCGAGGTGCAGGTGTTCGGCGACGGCAGCCGCGCGCTGCATCTGTTCGAACGCGACTGCTCCCTGCAACGCCGGCACCAGAAGGTGATCGAGGAGGCGCCGGCACCGGGAATGACCGGGGAAATGCGCGCGGCCATGGGCGAGGCGGCGGTGCGCGCGGCCGAGGCGATAGGCTACAAGGGCGCCGGCACGGTGGAATTTATCGTCGACGCCAGCGCCGGGCTGCGCCCCGACCGGTTCTGGTTCATGGAGATGAACACGCGCCTTCAGGTCGAACATCCCGTGACCGAGGCGATCACCGGGATCGACCTGGTGGAATGGCAGCTGCGCGTGGCGGCCGGCGGGGCGCTGCCCGCCACGCAGGAGGAACTGTCGATCTCGGGCCATGCCTTCGAGGCGCGGATCTATGCCGAGGACGCCGCGAAGGGATTTCTGCCTGCGACCGGCACGCTGACGCATCTGGCATTCCCGGCTGGCGCGCGCATCGACAGCGGCGTGCGCCAGGGCGACACGATCAGCCCCTGGTATGATCCGATGATCGCCAAGCTGACGGTGCACGGACCGACCCGCGCGGCGGCGCTGCGGCAGCTGGAACGGGCGCTGCGCCATACCGATATCGGCGGAACCGTGACCAATGTCTCGTTTCTGAGCGCGCTGGCCGCGCAGCCCGATTTCGTGCGCGGCGACATGGACACGGGCCTGATCGCACGCGAACTCGATGTGCTGACGGGCACGCCCGTCGCCGGCTCGGAGGTGCGCGCCATCGCGGCGGTCGCCGCCCTCGATCTGCATGAAGGCGCGGGCGAGTCGGGCGGGTTCGCGCTTTGGGATCCGCTGGGCTGGGATGTGGGCCTGACCCACGCGGGCGGGGATATCGCCGCCCGGGTGGTGGTCGGGGCGCCCCACCGGTTCGTGGTGCATCTGGGCGATGGCGCGCACCGGGTCGAACGGCGCGGCGGGGCCTGGTGGGTCGATGACGCCAAGATGCAGGCGCGGATCTCGCGGCAGCGCGGCGAGGTCACGGTGTTTTGGGACAACGGCTATCGGTTCGCCGTCGCCGATCCGCTCGATCGGGCCGCCGGTGCCGCGGGCGGCGGCAATCTGATCGAGGCGCCGATGCCGGGGCTGGTCAAGTCGGTCCATGCCAGGGCCGGTCAGGCGGTCGCGGCCGGCGACCGGCTGGCGGTGCTGGAGGCAATGAAGATGGAGCATTCCCTTCTTGCCGCACGCGACGGTATCGTCGCCGAGGTGCTGGTCGAAGCGGGTGCGCAGGTCGAGTCCGGGGCGGCCCTGGTGCGGCTGGAGGATCCGGAGGGCTGAGCGGTGCGCGCCCCGGAGGGCGGGGACATTCGGGGAAATCGGAAAACAGAGCAATCGGGGGAACGGCATGGCCGGACAGGTGGAGATATTCGAGGTCGGCCCGCGCGACGGGTTGCAGAACGAGGCCCGCGAGATACCGGTGGCCGAAAAGGTGGCACTCATCGATTGCCTGAGCCGGGCCGGGTTCGCGCGCATCGAGGCGGGAAGTTTCGTCAGCCCGAAATGGGTGCCGCAGATGGCCGGATCGGCCGAGGTGCTGGGCGCCATCGCGCGGGCGCCCGGCGTGCGCTATGCCGCGCTGGTGCCGAACATGCGCGGCTACGCGGATGCGCTGGCGGCGGGCGCCGACGAGATCGCCATCTTCGCATCGGCCAGCGAGGGGTTCTCGAAGGCCAACATCAACGCCACCATCGCCGAGTCGATTGAGCGCTTCGAGCCGGTTCTTGCGGCCGCGCGCCATATCGACCTGCCGGTGCGCGGCTATGTCTCCTGCGTGACCGACTGCCCCTTCGACGGGCCGGTCGCGCCGGGGCAGGTGGCCGGGGTGGCCGACCGGCTGTTTTCGCTGGGCTGTTACGAGATATCGCTGGGCGATACGCTGGGCCGGGCTCGCCCGGACAGCATCGCGCGGATGCTGATGGCGGTGCGCGACGTGGTGCCGGCAACCCGGCTGGCGGGGCACTACCATGACACGGCGGGCCGCGCGCTGGCCAATATCGACGCCTCGCTCAGCCTCGGCGTGCGGGTGTTCGATGCCGCGGTCGGCGGGCTGGGGGGGTGCCCATACGCGCCCGGTGCCGCCGGCAACGTCGCGACCGAGGCGGTCGCCGCGCATCTGGAACGGCTGGGCTATGCGACCGGGCTTGACGGTGCGGTGCTGGAAGAGGCGGCGGCCATGGCGCGGGCGATGCGCGTGGGGTAGGCCAAGGTTTTGGGAAAAACCTTGGGAAAAATTCTTGGAAGAATTTTTCAGGCGAAGGGGAAGCCATGTTTGACACTCTGACCGTCGGGACGGATGCGCGCGGGGTCGCCACGCTGACCCTGGACCGGCGCGAGAAGCACAACGCCATGTCGGGGCGGATGATCGAGGAACTGGCGGCCGCGGCGGCCCGTCTGGGCGGCGACGACGCGGTGAGGGTGGTGGTGCTGACCGGGGCGGGAAAGACCTTCTGCGCCGGGGGCGATCTGGCCTGGATGCAGGAGCAGATGGCCGCCGATGCCGCGACGCGCTTTGCCGAAGCGCGCAAGCTGGCGGTGGCGTTGCAGGCGCTCAACACGCTGCCCAAGCCGCTGATCGGGGCGATTCAGGGCAACGCGTTCGGCGGCGGCGTCGGCATGGCCAGCGTCTGCGACATCGCCATCGGCGCCGACCATCTCAGGATGGGTCTGACCGAAACCCGGCTGGGCATCATTCCGGCCACCATCGGACCCTATGTGATCGCCCGCATGGGCGAGGCGCGGGCGCGCCGGGTGTTCATGTCGGGCCGCCTGTTCGGGGCGGGTGAGGCGGTGGAACTGGGTCTTCTGGCGCGCGCCGTTCCCGCCGGCGATCTGGCCGCAGCCGTCGAGGCCGAGGTCGCGCCCTATCTGGCCTGTGCGCCCGGCGCGGTGGCGGCGGCCAAGAAACTGGCCCGCGAACTGGGGCCGCGCATCGACGATGCGACCATCGACCGGACCATCGCCGCCCTGGTGGAGCGTTGGGAAAGCGATGAGGCGGTCGAGGGCATTTCGGCCTTCTTCGCCAGGCGCAAGGCGGGCTGGGTCCGGTGACGGCGGCGGGCCGGGCGAATTCGGCCGAACGCGACATGCGCTAGCCCAGCATGGCCCGGGCGTCCTTCCATATCCGGCTGACGATCCGGTCGGCCGGTTCGGCTGGTGCCAGCGCCGCGGATTGTCCGGCCCAGGCCTGCATCGCGTCGATATTGCCGGTTCTGGCCGCATGGGTGCGCATTGGCGCGCTCAGGCCGCGCTGCACCGGGTAGGGCGCCGGATCGGGGGCGTCGGGGGCGGATGCGGCGCGCACATAGGCATTGCGCAGCGACCGTCCCAGGCGGCCGGAAAAGGCGCGGGTTATCGTGGTGTCCTCGGGCGCGCTCGTGGCGAGGGCGTCGGCCCATGGCGCTGGAATGCCGGCCTCGGGGGCGCGCAGCAGGCCGGTGCCGATCTGCACCGCCGAGGCCCCCAGCAGCAGCGCCGCCGCCGCCCCGCGGGCATCGGCGATGCCCCCCGTTGCCACGACCGGGACCGGCACCGCGTCGACCACCGCCGGCAAGAGCGCGAACAGCCCCACCTGGGCGGCCGCGGACTCGTCCGGCCGGAAGTTGCCGCGATGGCCGCCCGCCTCCAGCCCCTGGGCGACGATCACGTCGGCCCCGGCGGCCACGGCGGTGCGGGCTTCGGCCACCGTCGTGACGTTGGCAAGCCAGAGGATGCCGCGCGCCTTCATCGCCGCCACGACATCGGGCGGGAAAAGCCCCATGATCGAGGACATGGCGAGCGGCGCGGCGGCAAGACCGGCGGCGCATTGTGCCGCGAAGTCCCGCAGCGGGGCATCGCCGGCCGACTCGGGCACCTCGGGGCCCCAGTCGGCGAGGAACCGGCGCAGGCGGCGTTCATGTGCAGGGTCGCGTGCCGGAGCCGGGTCGGGTACCCAGAGGTTGATCTGGAATGCGCCCCTGGAGGCCGCGCGCATGGAGGCCGCCCAGTCGGCGATCTCGGCGGGGCCCATCAGAAGCGCGCCGCAGGCGCCAAGCCCGCCGCCGGCGGCCACGGCGGCGGCCAGGGCGACGGGGCAGGCCCCGGCCATCGGCGCCATCAGGACGGGCGCGGCGATTCCGAACCGACGGCAGAAGCTTTCGGCGCGGGTCAGGGCGGGGTTCATGAGCGCGATCTCCGGTCATGGCTGGGCTGTTTCAGGCCAATGGGTGCACGCGCCGGGACCGGGGTCAAGCCCGGCCTGCGCCGCCGCGCCATTCCGGCGCGCGCGCGTAAACCGCGATGTCGCCGCCAACCGGCCCTGCGGCGTTACAACCGCCCGCAATCGGGGCGGGCTTGGTTGACGCTTGGGGGTGGCGGGGGTAGAGAAAGCCGCAAGTCGACACGCCAAGTCTGGGCGCCCATGGCATGGGCGCGGAAAAGGAGCCACTCGTGGAAGAGCTGTTGCGGGAATACCTCCCGATCCTGGTGTTTCTGGTCGTCGCCGTCGGTCTCGGTCTGGTGCTGATTCTGGCCGCTGTCGTGCTGGCGGTGCGCAACCCCGACCCCGAAAAGGTCAGCGCCTATGAATGCGGTTTCAACGCCTTCGACGACGCGCGGATGAAGTTCGACGTTCGCTTCTATCTGGTGGCGATCCTGTTCATCATCTTCGACCTCGAGATCGCCTTCCTGTTTCCCTGGGCGGTCGGGTTCAAGGACATGTCCGATGCCGGGTTCTGGTCTATGATGGTGTTCCTGGCGGTCCTGACGGTCGGCTTTGCCTATGAATGGAAGAAGGGGGCGCTGGAATGGGAGTGAGCGAGAACGATCCGCTGGTGACGGACGTGCAGGGCGATGGCCCGCAATCCGCGCGGGTGAAGTCCGGCCCTTCGGTGCTGAGCCCCTATGGGCAGACGGCGGCGGGCGCCGACAAGGAGGCCGCGACCGGCGCGCTGAACCGCGAGTTGCAGGACAAGGGCTTTCTGCTGACCTCGACCGAGGACATCATCAACTGGGCCCGTACCGGCAGCCTGCACTGGATGACCTTCGGGCTGGCCTGCTGCGCGGTCGAGATGATGCACACCTCGATGCCGCGCTATGATGCCGAAAGGTTCGGCATCGCGCCGCGCGCCAGCCCGCGCCAGTCCGACCTGATGATCGTGGCCGGCACGCTGACCAACAAGATGGCGCCGGCCCTGCGCAAGGTCTACGACCAGATGCCCGAGCCGCGCTATGTGCTGTCGATGGGCAGTTGCGCCAATGGCGGGGGCTATTATCACTACAGCTATTCCGTTGTGCGCGGCTGCGACCGGATCGTGCCGGTGGACATCTATGTGCCCGGCTGCCCGCCGACCGCAGAGGCGCTGCTTTACGGGCTTTTGCAGCTGCAACGCAAGATTCGCCGCACCGGCACGATCGTGCGATGAGCGGCGCATGGAGGACGATCGCGACATGACCGAGGCACTGAACGAACTGGGCGCGCATATCGCGGCCAAACGCCCCGACAGCGTGCTGTCCTGGGACGTGACGCATGGCGAACTGAACGTCGATGTGGCACCCGCCGGCATCGTCGGCTTCGTCGAGTTCCTGAAGGCGGATTCGAACTGCCGATTCTCGACGCTGGTCGACATCACCGCGGTGGATTATCCCGAGCGCGCCAAGCGGTTCGCCGTGATCTATCACTTCCTGTCGATGTATCGCAATCAGCGCATCCGCCTGCGCATGCCGATCCGCGAGGACGAAACGGTGCCCTCGCTCACCGGGGTGCATCCCTGCGCCAACTGGTTCGAACGCGAGGTGTTCGACATGTTCGGCATCCTGTTTTCCGGCCATCCCGATCTGCGCCGCATCCTGACCGACTACGGCTTTCGCGGCTATCCGCTGCGCAAGGACTTCCCGACCACCGGCTATACCGAGGTGCGCTATTCCGAAGTTGAAAAGCGGGTGGTCTACGAACCCGTGTCGCTGGTCCAGGAATACCGGCTGTTCGATTTCATGAGCCCGTGGGAGGGCGCGCAGTACATCCTGCCGGGCGATGAAAAAGAGGGGGCGAAGTGATGGAATTCCTCATGTGGGTGGTTTTCGTGGTGGCCACCGTCATCCCCATGGTCAAGCTGCTGCCGCATTTCGGCATCCATCAGTACTGGGCCGCGGCCTGTGTCATTCCGCTGGGTGTGCTGGTCCTGCTCTGGATCATGGCCATGAAGCTGCAAGAGATGGAAAAACGCTGATGGACGGCGATATTCGCGTGAACCGATACGACGACGGGCGCAGCGACGCCCTGACCGGCGAACAGAAGATCCGCAACTTCAACATCAACTTCGGGCCCCAGCACCCGGCGGCGCATGGCGTGCTGCGCATGGTGCTGGAACTTGACGGCGAGATCGTCGAGCGTGCCGATCCCCATATCGGGCTTTTGCATCGCGGCACCGAAAAGCTGATGGAAAGCCGCACCTACCTGCAGAACCTGCCCTATTTCGACCGGCTCGACTATGTCGGCACGATGAACCAGGAACATGCGTGGTGCCTGGTGATCGAGAAGCTGACAAAGACCGAGGTGCCGCGGCGGGCCCAGTTGATCCGCGTGCTTTACTGCGAGATCGGGCGCATCCTGAACCACCTGCTGAACGTGACCACGCAGGCGATGGACGTGGGCGCGCTGACGCCGCCGGTCTGGGGCTTCGAGGAACGCGAAAAGCTGATGATCTTCTACGAACGCGCCTGCGGGGCGCGGCTGCATGCCGCCTATTTCCGCCCCGGCGGCGTGCATCAGGATCTGCCCGAGGCGCTGCTTGACGACATCGACGCCTGGGCCGAAACCTTCCCGGGCTTCATCGACGATCTTCACCTGCTGCTGACGGAAAACCGCATCTTCAAGCAGCGCAACGTCGATATCGGCGTGGTCGATGAACAGATGGTGCTGGAATACGGCTTTTCCGGCGTCATGGCCCGGTCTGCCGGACTGGCCTGGGATCTGCGACGCGCGCAGCCCTACGAATGCTATGACGAGTTCGAGTTCCAGATTCCCATCGGCAAGAACGGCGATTGTTACGACCGCTACCTGATGCGGATGGAGGAGATGATCCAGTCCGCCAGCATCATGCGCCAGGCCATCGCCAAGCTGCGCGAACCCGGGGGGCAGGGCGATATCCTGGCGCGCGGCAAGCTGACGCCGCCGAAGCGGTCCGTGATGAAGACCTCGATGGAGGCGCTGATCCATCACTTCAAGCTTTACACCGAGGGCTTTCACGTTCCGGCGGGCGAGGTCTATTGCGCGGTGGAGGCGCCCAAGGGCGAATTCGGGGTCTATCTGGTGGCCGACGGCACCAACCGGCCCTACCGCGCCAAGATCCGCGCGCCCGGTTTCCCGCATCTTCAGGCCATGGATCACATCGCCACCGGCCACCAGCTGGCCGATGTCGCCGCCATCATCGGCAGCATGGACGTGGTGTTCGGAGAGATCGACCGCTAGAGCATGCTGGAGACGCTTACATATATCGCCCTTGTGGTGACGGTGCTGATCACCGGCTATTACGCGTGGATCTTCGTACGCGATCCCGAAGCCGCGATGAAGACCGCGACGCACCGCACCGAATGCCTGCCGCGGGTGATGGCGGGCCGGTATGTCGTCGTCTTTCTGTTCACGCTGGGCGTTCTCGTCCATGACACCGCCGCCGTGTCGGCCTATTTCTTCGCGGTCTGCGCGTTTCTGGGCCTTCATGACGGATGGGTGTACTGGCGCCGCGGGCTGCCGCATTTCAAACACACGATCACCGGCCTTCTGGCGCTGGGTGCCCTGGGCATCGCGCTGCTGGCATTGACCACTTCAGGAGACGCAGTCTGATGCTCCGCCGTCTGCACCACGAACAACCCGACGCCTTCGCCTACACCCCCGCCAATCTGGACTGGGCCCGGGCGCAGATCACCAAATATCCCGAAGGCCGTCAGGCCAGCGCCGTCATTTCGCTGCTGTGGCGGGCGCAGGAACAGGAAGGCTGGCTGTCCAGGCCGGCGATCGAATATGTGGCCGACATGCTGGGCATGGCCCATATCCGCGCGCTCGAGGTGGCCACGTTCTACTTCATGTTCCAGTTGCAGCCCGTGGGGTCGGTCGCGCATATCCAGGTCTGCGGCACCACGTCCTGCATGATCTGCGGCGCCGAGGATCTGATCGGTATCTGCCGCGAAAGGATCGCGCCGGAACCCCACATGCTGAGCGCGGACGGCAAGTTCTCCTGGGAGGAGGTGGAATGCCTCGGGGCCTGCACGAACGCGCCGATGGCGCAGATCGGCAAGGATTACTACGAGGATCTGAGCGCCGCGCGCTTCGGCGAAATCCTGGACGAACTGGCCGCCGGCAAGGTGCCGGTGCCGGGGCCGCAGAACGGGCGCTATGCCGCCGAGGCGAAGGGTGGCCTGACCTGCCTCACCGAATTCGAGAGCGGCCGGACGCAATACAACGCCAGCGTCGCGCGCGCCGTCGAACTGGGCGACACGATCAAGCGGATCGACGGCACCGAAGTGCCGATCCTGACGCCCTGGCTGAAGCAGCCCGAGACGCCGGGCCGGGGTGTCAGGGCCGATGCCCGCGTGCAGGACAATTCGCGCGGACGTCCGGCGGACCGCACCGGCGCGACGAAACCCGAGGCGCCGGCCTCGTCGCGCGGCCAGCCGATTTCCAAGGCCGAGCCCAAAATCGGCGACGAAGGCGCCTCGGAGGAATCGCAACCCGAAACCCTGAGCGCGCCGCGCGGCGGCAAGCCCGACGATCTCAAGCTTCTCAAGGGGGTCGGCCCCAAGCTGGAGGAGATGCTGAACGACCTGGGGTTCTATCACTACGACCAGATCGCGGCCTGGACGCCGGCCCAGATCGCCTGGGTCGACAGCCGCCTGACCTTCAAGGGCCGGATCGAACGCGACGGCTGGGTCGAACAGGCCGCCAGTCTGGCCGCCGGCGAGGAAACGGAATTCTCGCGGCGCGCCAAGGATGACGGGATCTACGACTGACGCGGCGCGTGCGGCGTGCGGGTACGGGAACACGAGGATTGGATGAGCGACGAGCAGGACCAGATCATCGCCCGAAAGGGCCGCCATGTCTCGCTGGTGATCGCGGGAACGATGGTGGTCTGGCTGGTGCTGACGCTGTGGGCCGGTCCGGCGCTGGGGTTGCCGGGGCGGTTCGCGCTGCTGTTCGACTTCGCCGCGCTGGCCGCGCTGATCTATGCGCTGGTCAACATTTACCAACTCTGGCGCCTGCGCCGGGACAGACAAGGTAGCTGAGACATGCTGAAGGACGAGGACCGCATCTTTACCAATCTCTACGGGATGCACGATCGTACCCTGAAGGGCGCGATGAAGCGCGGCCACTGGGACGGCACCGCGGGGATCCTGGAAAAGGGGCGCGACTGGATCGTGAACCAGGTCAAGGAAAGCGGCCTGCGCGGGCGCGGCGGCGCGGGGTTTCCGACCGGTCTGAAATGGTCGTTCATGCCCAAGGAAAGCGACGGGCGCCCGGCCTACCTGACCATCAACGCCGACGAATCCGAGCCCGCGACCTGCAAGGACCGCGAGATCATGCGCCACGATCCGCACACACTGGTCGAGGGCGCGCTGATCGCGTCCTTCGCGATGGGGGCGCATGCCGCCTACATCTACATCCGCGGCGAATACATCCGCGAGCGCGAGGCGCTTCAGGCCGCCATCGACGAGGCCTATGACGCCGGACTGATCGGGCGCAACGCCTGCAAGTCGGGCTGGGATTTCGACCTGTATCTGAATCACGGCGCCGGGGCCTATATCTGCGGCGAGGAAACCGCGATGCTGGAAAGCCTCGAAGGGCGCAAGGGCATGCCGCGCATGAAGCCGCCATTCCCCGCCGCCTCGGGCCTCTATGGCTGCCCGACCACGGTCAACAACGTGGAATCCATCGCCGTGGTGCCGACCATCCTGCGCCGCGGACCGGCCTGGTTTTCCAGTTTCGGGCGGCCCAACAACGCCGGCACCAAGCTGTTTGCGCTGACCGGGCATGTCAACACGCCCTGCGTGTTCGAGGAAGAGATGAGCCTGCCGGTGCGCGAGCTGATCGAGAAACATGGCGGCGGCGTTCGCGGCGGCTGGGACAATCTCAAGGCGATCATCCCCGGCGGCGCCTCCTGCCCGGTGCTGTCGAAGGACGCGCTGGACGGCGCGATCATGGATTTCGACTGGATGCGCGAGAACAAGTCGTCCTTCGGCACCGGCTGCATGATCGTGATGGATCAGTCCACCGATGTCATCAAGGCGGTATGGCGCCTGTCGAAGTTCTTCAAGCACGAAAGCTGCGGGCAGTGCACGCCCTGCCGCGAAGGCACCGGATGGATGATGCGGGTGATGGAACGGCTGGTGACGGGCGAGGCCGAGATCGAGGAAATCGACGTTCTGCTTGACGTGACGACCAAGGTCGAGGGCCACACGATCTGCGCCCTGGGCGACGCCGCGGCCTGGCCGGTCCAGGGCCTGATCCGGCATTTCCGCGGCGAGATCGAGGACCGGATCAAGGCCAAGAAGACCGGCCGGCTCAGCGCGGTCGCGGCCGAGTGACGGCGGCTTTGGCAACGATGGAGACACAGCATGGATAGGGTAGGCAGGACCGCCGCTTTCGGCCTGTTCGTGTGCCTGGCCGTCGCGGCCGGCTGCTCCAAGAAAGAAGAGCGGGTGCTGTTTGACGGCCACTATTTCCCGGCCAAGGCCGCGGCGGTCGATCGCAAGGCGACGCTGGCCGATTTCGTGGTGTCGGTGAAGGACGCATCGGTCTCGCTCGACGGGGCGCGGGCGGCGGGCGGCTATGAAGGCACGCGCTATTGCATCGCCAACTACGGAACCTCGCGGATCGACTGGACCGTCGGCCCCGATACCGAGCCGCAGAATCTGGTGATCGACAAGGACACGCTGAACTTTCAGGGAACCTGCCTGCGGCCATGAGGGGCGGGTCGGCATATCCCTGCCCGAGGGCCGCGCTGTTATTGCATGACAGCCGGGTGGCGGTGCGCGATGCGCTCTCTGCAAAGGGGAGCCACGCCATGCCATTCATCCGAAGCGTTCTGGTTGCCGCGGGCCTTGCCGCCGCGGTTCCCGCCGTCTCGGCGCAGGCCCGCCCGCCACTGGCCGAGGTGCCCGAAATTGCCGATGGCATCTTCGTCATCGTGGTGGCCAACAAGATCCGCCGCGACTGCGACGATATCGGCGGGCGGCTGTTCAAGGGAATCGCCCAGGCGCGGCGCCTCAAGGCGCGCGCCAACGATCTGGGCTATTCCGACGACGAGATTCGCGCCCTGTTCGACAGCGACGCCGAAAAGGCGAAGATGCTGGAACGCGGCCGGGCCTACATGGCCCGCGACGGGCTGGATTATGACAAGCCGGGCGATCTGTGCCGGCTCGGGCGGCTGGAAGTCGGCAGAAACAGCGCGATCGGCGCGCTGCTTTATGTGAAATGAAAATCGCGGCGATCATATCGGCCGGCCTCGCGGCCACGGTTGCGCTGCCCGCCGGGGCAGCGGATTGTTCCGGGTGGGCGCTTGGTATCGCCGGGCGCGCGGCGTGCGTCACTTTCATCGCCGCGAAGGATGGCCGCGAGTGGTCGGCATTCGTGCAACCGCGCGATATCGAGCGGCAGGCCGCGGCGCGGGTCGCTTTCTCGAAGGGCCGCGCATACTGCCAGGACAGCTTCGGCCTGGGTGCCGATCCGACATTGCGCGTGACCCGCGGCGGCTGGGCCGCGCCGAACGCCATGATTTACACGGGAAACTGCAAATGACCGACCTGCGAAAGATCATCATCGACGGAACCGAGATCGAGGTGGACGGGGCGATGACCCTGATCCAGGCCTGCGAGGAGGCCGGCGTCGAGATTCCGCGCTTCTGCTATCACGAGCGTCTGTCGATCGCCGGCAATTGCCGCATGTGCCTGGTCGAGGTGGTGGGCGGCCCGCCCAAACCCGCCGCATCCTGCGCCATGCAGGTGCGCGATCTGCGCCCCGGCCCGGAAGGCCAGCCGCCGGTGGTCAAGACCAACAGCCCCATGGTCAAGAAGGCGCGCGAAGGCGTGATGGAGTTCTTGCTCATCAACCATCCGCTCGACTGCCCGATCTGCGATCAGGGCGGCGAATGCGACCTTCAGGACCAGGCGGTTGCCTACGGCGTCGATTTCTCGCGCTTCCGCGAGGCCAAGCGCTCGGTGCTGGACATCGACCTTGGCCCGCTGGTCGAAACCCACATGACGCGCTGCATCCACTGCACGCGCTGCGTGCGGTTCATGACCGAGGTCGCCGGCACCAACGAGATGGGCGCGACCGGGCGCGGCGAGGACATGCGAATCGTCACCTATGGCAACGAGACCGTGCCCACCGAGGCGGATGCCATCGGCGCCGCGCTGCGCTCGAGCCTGAGTTCGAACATGCAGGGCTGCGTCACCGATCTGTGCCCGGTCGGCGCGCTGACCAACAAGCCCTATGCCTTCACCGCCCGGCCCTGGGAACTGACCAAGACCGAAACCATCGACGTGATGGATGCGCTGGGCAGCAATATCCGCGTCGATACCAAGGGCCGCGAGGTGATGCGCATCCTGCCGCGCAACCATGACGGCGTGAACGAGGAATGGATTTCCGACAAGACCCGCTATGTCTGGGACGGCCTGCGCCGGCAGCGGCTCGACAGGCCCTATATCCGCGTCGACGGCAGGCTGAAGCCCGTGACCTGGCCCGAGGCGCTGGCCGCGGCGGCGTCTGCGATGAAGGGCAAGACGGTCGCCGGCCTGGTCGGCGATCTGGTGCCGGTCGAGGCGGCCTTCGCGCTGAAAGCGCTGGTCGAGGGCCTTGGCGGACGCGTCGAGTGCCGGACCGACAACGCCCGCCTGCCGATCGGCAACCGTGCCGGCTATGTCGGCACCGCCCGGATCGAGGATATCGACGCCGCGATGGCGATCCTGCTGGTGGGCACCAACCCGCGCGAAGAGGCGCCGGTTCTCAACGCGCGCATCCGCAAGGCGTGGCTGAATGGCGCCCGCATCGGCCTGATCGGCCCGGCCGCCGATCTGACCTA
>JAGRMG010000027.1 GCA_020441385.1 Paracoccaceae bacterium | reverse complement strand
CGCCGCGGCTACAAGTTCTCCACCTATGCCACCTGGTGGATCCGCCAGGCGATCACCCGCTCGATCGCCGACCAGGCCCGCACCATCCGCATCCCCGTGCACATGATCGAGACCATCAACAAGCTGGTGCGCACCTCCCGCCAGATGCTGCACGAGATCGGCCGCGAACCCACCCCCGAGGAACTGGCCGAAAAGCTCCAGATGCCGCTGGAGAAGGTGCGCAAGGTGATGAAGATCGCCAAGGAGCCGATTTCGCTGGAAACCCCCATCGGCGACGAGGAGGACAGCCAGCTTGGCGACTTCATCGAGGACAAGAACGCCGTGCTGCCGCTGGATTCGGCCATCCAGGAGAACCTGAAGGAAACCACGACGCGCGTGCTGGCATCGCTGACCCCGCGCGAGGAACGGGTTCTGCGGATGCGTTTCGGCATCGGCATGAACACCGATCACACGCTGGAAGAGGTCGGCCAGCAGTTTTCGGTAACGCGCGAACGCATCCGCCAGATCGAGGCCAAGGCCCTGCGCAAGCTGAAACATCCCAGCCGGTCACGCAAGCTGCGCAGCTTTCTGGACCAGTGACCTTTAGTGAACCGTGAACGGGCCGGATCGCGGCGGCAGGAGGCGTGGTGCGCGTGACGGCGGCGCGCGCCAACGCCGCGAACGCCCGGAACATCGGAACCCGTGCGCCGCGAATCAGGCACGACTTCGTTGGGTGCCGGCGCCCGGACGGGGTTTGAATCCGCGCCTCGGGCGCACCGCCGTTTCGCACCCCGATTCAATGCCGTCGCGCTGCGCCGCAATGTTCCGAACGTGGAAACGATACGGCACAATGTCGCCACATTTCATTTTGACACCCGAAGCTGGCATCTGGTAAATCCCGTCGGAGTGATCAACGCAAATTCCAATGATGTCGGGGGACAAGATGAAATTGGGAAACACCTATCTGGCTGCTGGCGCAGTCGCTTTCTCGCTACTGGCCGGTTCGGCCGGTGCGGCAACCTTGATCTACGACCAGTCGCTGACACCGAGCAGCGGTTCGTCTTCGACCACGTTCTATGACGACGACAACGATTTCAGCGAGTTCTGGGATTTCTCGGGCGTTTCCTATACCAGCATCGACCGCTTCGAACTGACGCTCGAGGTGTCGGGAGCCAAGGACGAAGGCGGCCCCTTCTGGGGGCGGCCCAAGGAAGACTGGCGTATCCGTGCCCAGGGCTCGAGCAGCGGTTCGTCGGACGATCTGTTCGCCGCGATCGGCGATGGAACCAACACCTACACGATCGACATGGCCAGCGACGGCGGCGGCGTGGACGTGTTTGCGCATTCCGTCGCCACCGGCCGGTTCGATCTGTGGCTGGCCGAGGAATCCGCCGATTGGCTCGTTCCCAACCCCAGCATTACCGTTTCCAGCGCCCGTCTGAAGGTGTTCGGCGACATGGCGCCGGTTCCGCTTCCGGCGGGCCTGCCGCTCCTGGCGGGCGCACTGGGCGGGCTGGTGCTGATGCGCCGCCGCAAGCGGTCGTAAGCCGGCAACGACGCCACGGCACGGAAAATGAAACGACCGGTCGCCACGGGGCGGCCGGTCTTTTCGTATCAGGTTCCCCGCGTGTTCGGGCGGGGACGGACACCACCGTCAGTCGTCCAGAACGAAGGTCACCGCCAGGTTGACCCGGTAACTTTTCACCTTGTCGTTCTCGATGTCGACATTGCTGTCCTTGACCCATGCGCTGGTCATGCCGCGCAGGGTCTTGGCCGCGCGTTCGATGCCCTGCCTGACCGCATCGTCAAAGCTGCTCGTGGAAGTGGCGGAAATTTCGGTGACGCGTGCCACGGTCATGTCTTGTCCTCCATGTTTTCG
>JAGRMG010000207.1 GCA_020441385.1 Paracoccaceae bacterium | reverse complement strand
GTCAGGCGGGCGCCGGGTCCGGGGCGAGGTGTTCGTGGCAGATCTGCCCGGCATCCTCCTCCGACAGCGCCAGGTTCAGCAGGGTACAGTACCGGCCCTCCGGTCCGTGGCGGTGATAGGCGCAGGTCCGGCACAGGCCGAACCCCTTGCCGCCGCGCCGTTGCAGGACACCGCGCAGCACCTCCGACAGCGCCGCCCCCAGATCGGCCCGCCGCTCGCGCGACAGCCCGCTCAGCGCGTCGTCCAGCACCCGGCGCCGCCCGAGCGCGGCACGGCCGCGGCCGGTCAGGTCGAAGGACAGGCTGCGGCGGTCGTCCGGAGACCGGCGTTCGCCGACAAACCCCTTGGACAGCAGCGACTTGAGCGATTGCGACACGGTCCCCCTCGTGGCGCCGAGATAGGCGGCCACATGCGAGGGCGAGCGCGAGAACCGGTTTGCTCGCGCCAGATAGCCGAGAGCCGCGAATTGCGACGGGTTCAGCCCGTCCTGCCAGTCGTCGGCCGCCGAAAGCCGGGACAGACGGTCGAGCAGGGCGCGGATTTCGGACAGGTCGGATGTCATGGCCTATAAGTAGCGAGTCGAAACGGAGATTGCAATAATATCGAATCGCTATTATAACGAGTCGCACTTGAAACCAGCCGGGAGGACGAGATGAAATACCTGACCATGAAGACGATCGCGGCCGCGGCACTGGCCGCACTGGCAAGCGGTGCGGGCGCGGACCAGTCCGGCCACGCCATCGACCGCGAGGGGGCCGTTAAATCGCCGGCGGCGCCCGAAACGCGGGCCGCCTTCGACATCCTGGCCGCGCATGTGCAACGGACAGGGCGCACGGTGACGTTCCGCATGACCACGAACGGCACGGCGGGGGCCGAGCGGCCGGAACCCTCCGGCGCGCTCGGCGGTGCGCCGGTGCTGTCCTATGTCTGGCCGACCACGCTCGGCCCCGAGGCGGTCGGGTTCGAACCGGCAACCGGCATCCTGGCGCTGGCCGCGACCAGCCACCCGGATTTCGACGACACGCCGCTGTTTGACGAAAACGGCGATGGCGATCTGGGCAATGACGGCGACGACTGGCACAGCCACTGGGTGGTGCTGGTTCCCTCCGAGGGCTGCGGCCCCGGCGCCCTCGCGGTGCGCGATATCCCCGAGGGCGCGCAGCCGCGCCTGCCCGCGACCTGGCCGGGCCTGCCGATCTTCATCGACAGCCCGGGCTATACGCCGCGTTTCGACGGGCCGGAAATCGCCCTGACCGTCGGCCTTGCCGAACCCGGCGCCTTCGACGGCATGGCCTATGACGGGGTGACGGCCGCGCTGCGGGTGGACGCAAACCTGCATGCGCCCCTGCTCTGCGTGAGCGATGTGTTCGACGTGGCATCGGGCGATCTCAGCTTGCCGGGCCGGATGGAGTGAAACCGGCATGGCCCCGGTGACACCGCGCGGCCCGCGCACCCGCGCGGCCCGCGAATCCGATTGAACCGGCGCGCCAATTCGGTCTAATCGCCCGCCATGGACCATTTTCTTTACAGGAACGGCGCGCTGCATGCCGAAGACGTGCCGCTGAGCGAGATTGCGGCCGCCGTCGGCACCCCCTTCTACGTCTATTCCACCGCCACGCTGCTGCGCCACTACGCCCTGTTCGACGAGGCCCTGGCCGGGGTCGACCATCTGGTCTGCTATGCCATGAAGGCGGCCAGCAACCAGGCGATCCTGAAAACGCTGGCGCAGGCCGGGGCCGGGATGGACGTGGTCTCGCTGGGCGAATACCTGCGCGCCCGCGCCGCCGGCGTGCCGGGCGAGAAGATCGTGTTCTCCGGTGTCGGCAAGACGGCCGACGAGATGCGCCGCGCGCTTGCCGGCGGCATCCGCCAGTTCAACGTTGAATCCGAACCCGAGATGGAGGCGCTGAACGCCGTCGCGCGCGACCTCGGAACCGTCGCGCCGGTGACGATCCGGGTGAACCCCGATGTCGATGCCCGCACCCATGCCAAGATCGCAACCGGCAAGTCCGAGAACAAGTTCGGCATCCCCATCGCGCGGGCGCGGCAGGTCTATGCCCATGCCGCCCGCCTGCCCGGGCTCGAGGTGGTCGGCATCGACGTGCATATCGGCAGCCAGCTGACCGAACTCGAACCCTTCGCGCAAGCCTATGCCAAGCTGGCCGGACTGACCGAGACCCTGCGCGCCGACGGCCATGACATCCGCCGGCTGGATCTGGGCGGCGGGCTGGGCATTCCCTATGCCCGCTCGAACGCCGCGCCGCCGCTGCCGACCGATTACGGCCGGCTGATCCGCGACACGCTGGGGCATCTGGGCTGCGAGATCGAGATCGAGCCGGGCCGCCTGATCGCCGGCAATGCCGGCCTGATGATGACGCGCGTGATCTATCTCAAACAGGGCGAGGGGCGCGATTTCCTGATCCTGGACGCGGCCATGAACGACCTGATCCGCCCGGCCATGTACGATGCCCATCACGACATCGTGCCGGTGATCGAACCGGAACCGGGCGCCGAGGCGGCCCCCTATGACATCGTCGGCCCGGTCTGCGAGACCGGCGACACCTTCGCGCGCCAGCGCCCCATGCCGCCTCTGCGGCAGGGCGATCTGATCGCGTTTCGCGGCGCGGGCGCCTACGGCGCGGTGATGGCCAGCGAATACAACACCCGCCCGCTGATCCCCGAAGTCATGGTCAAGGGGGATCAATTCGCGGTTATCCGCCGACGCCCGACCTTTGACGAGATCATAAATCGCGATACCATCCCGGAATGGCTCTGAGGCGACCCGGACCGCCCCGCCGCCAGACCCGGGAGGAAGACGCGATTTGACATCCCCAGCCCGCGATCCCGTCCTGCGCCGCCTGCGCTGGCCGCTGCGGCTGACCCGCGCCGGCATGGCGGCCGAGCGTGCGCTGCGCGCCTTCTGGCCGTTCGGGACCATCGCGATGGCGCTGCTGGCGGCGCTGATGCTGGGGCTGCACGACATCCTTCCGCTCGAAGCGGTCTGGGTCATCGCCGCCGCCGCCGTCCTGGCGGGCCTGACGGCGCTGGTGCATGGCATCGCCCGCTTTCGCTGGCCCGCCCGGGCCGAGGCGCTGGCGCGGCTGGATGCGACGCTTGCGGGGCATCCGATCCGGGCGGTGCTGGACGAGATGGCGATCGGCGCGGGCGATCCGGCCTCGCGCGCCGTATGGGCGGCGCACCAGGCGCGCATGGCCGAACGAACCGGGGCCGCGAAACCGGTGCGCCCCGATCTGCGCATCGCCCGGTACGACCCCTATGCCCTGCGCCATCTGGCGATGCTGGCGCTTGCCGTGGCGCTGCTGTTCGGTTCCTTCTGGCGCGTCGGATCGGTGGCGCAGATGGCGCCGGGGGGCGCGGCGCTGGCCGGCGGCCCGTCCTGGGAAGGCTGGGTCGAGCCGCCCCGCCTTACGGGTCTGCCCACCGTCTACCTGAACGATGTCACCGCCGAGACGATGACGATCCCCGAGGGCAGCCGCATCGCGCTGCGCCTTTACGGCGAGGTCGGCGCGCTGAGCCTGCGCGAAACCGTATCGGGGCGCGACCCGGCCGAGGCCCCGGCAACCGCGCCGCAGCAGGATTTCACCGTGACCCGGGACGGCACCCTGCGCATCGACGGCCCCGGCGGGCGGGCCTGGGCGGTGACGGTGATCCCCGATGCGCCCCCGCGCGTGGCCGTGACCGGCCCGGCCGAGGCGCGGGCCGCGGGCGAGATGACGCTGCCTTTCGCCGCCGGCGACGATTACGGCGTGCAGTCGGGGCAAGCGGTGATCGCGCTCGACCCCGGTTCGCTGGACCGGCGCCATGGGCTGGCCGCCGATCCCGACCCGCGCGAGGCGCTGCGCGTCGAACTGCCGATGCCGATCACCGGGGACCGCCGTGATTTCGAGGAAGTGCTGGTCGAGGATTTCTCCCAGCACGCCTGGGCCAATCTGCCGGTGACGGTGACGCTCGAAGTCACCGATGCCGCCGGCCAGACGGTCGGGGCCGCGCCCTTTTCCACGCTGCTTGCCGCGCGCCGCTTCTTCGACCCGCTGGCCGCGGCCATCGCCGAACAGCGGCGCGACCTGCTCTGGGCGCGCTCCAACGCGGCGCGGGTGGCGCAGGTGCTGCGCGCGGTGTCCCACCGCCCCGAAGAGGTGTTCCGCTCGCAGACCGCCTATCTGCGCCTGCGCGTCATTCTGCGGCGGCTTGAGACCTTCACCGCCTACGGGCTGAAACCCGCCCAGCAGGAGGAGATCGCGGCGGCGCTGTGGGAACTGGCGGTGCTGCTGGAAGAGGGCGATCTGGGCGATGCGCTGGAACGGCTGCGCCGGGCGCAGGAACGGCTGAGCGAGGCGATGCGCAACGGCGCCAGCGATCAGGAGATCGCCGAACTGATGCAGGAGTTGCGCCGCGCCACCGACGACTACCTGCAACAGCTGTCGCGCCAGGCGCAGCGCGATCCGGCCAACGGCGCCGACCAGCCCGACCAGGGCCCCGATTCCGAGACCATGCGGATGACGCAGGACGATCTGCAACGCATGATGGATCGCATCCAGGAGCTGATGGAGCAGGGCCGCATGGCCGAGGCGCAGCAGGCGTTGCAGGAATTGCAGCAGCTCATGGAAAACATGCGCGTGACCCAGGGCGAAGGCGGCAACGGCCAGTCCCCGGGCCAGCAGTCGATGGAGGATCTGGCCGAGACGCTGCGCCGCCAGCAGGGGCTGAGCGATCAGGCGTTCCGCGACCTTCAGGAACGGTTCAACCCCGGTGCGCGCGCCGGCCAGAGCCGCGGCAACGAGGGCCGCAGCGGCGGCGAGGGGCGCGGCCAGAGCCATGACGGAACCGGCGGCGAGGGCCGGCAGGGGCAGGGCGAGGGCGACCGCCAGGGCCAGGACGGCCAGCCCCGGGGCGGCGAAGGGTCGCTGGCCGACCGGCAGCAGGCGCTGCGCGACGAACTGGGCCGCCAGCAGGGCCGAATGCCGGGCGCCGGCACGCCCGAGGGCGACGCGGCGCGCGAGGCGCTCGACCGGGCCGGCCGGGCGATGGACGGCGCCGAAGAGGCGCTGCGCGGCGACGATCTGGCCGGCGCCATCGACCGCCAGGCCGAGGCGATGGACGCGTTGCGCGAGGGTATGCGGTCGCTGGGCGAGGCCATGGCGCAACGGGAAAACCGGCAGCAGGGCCAGGGCAACAGCCAGTCCGCGAACCGCGGCAGCAACCGCGACCCGCTGGGCCGGGATGCCGGCAGCCGGGGCGCGCTGGGCACCGAGGAGGGGTTGTTGCAGGGTGAGGACGTGTATCGCCGCGCCCGCGAATTGCTGGACGAGATCCGCCGCCGCACGGGCGAGGGCGCCCGCCCCGAAGTGGAACGCGACTATCTCGAACGCCTGCTGGACCGGTTCTGACAAGGCTCGGCCTGGCGCCGGATCGCCAGCGCGCAGATGTCCCCGTGGGGACGGCCTTGATTCAAAACGATATTAAGCGGGTATTTACCACGCGAGGGGTCGTGGCGACGCCCGCGCGCGGCACGTCCGGGCCGGAACCGCGGGCTGGCCCTACCGGGGCAACAGGCCGCTGGCCTGCGCGTCCAGCCAGACCCGGGCCTGATCGACCAGGGCGACATAGGCGCTCAGCATCGGATCGGCCTGGGGCACGCTGCGCGCGATCTGCGGGGCGTTGGAATAGATCACCCACAACGCCAGCGCCACGATCACGACCAGCAGGAACCCCCGCGTGAACCCGCCCTTGCGCCGGGGCGCGGGCGCGGTCTGGCTGCGCACCGGCCCGACCTCGGTGCGGCGCGCCGTTTCGCCGCTGCCGCGCAGGGTCGAGTTGATTTCCTCGATGTCGGGCAGCAGGCCGCGCCGCGATCCGGGGTCGGCGGGCGCGCTCGCCGGTGCCGGCTGCTGGCCGCGCATCCGCGCCATGCGTTCGCGGGCCTCGCGGGCGCGGCGGGCCGGTTCGTCGTCGCTGTGGCTGTCCAGGCCGAGATCGGGCTGGCTTTCCAGCCCCCCGGCATCGGCCTCGGCCGCGCGCAAGCGCGCCTCGCGGTCGGCCTCCTGCCGCAGGATGTCGGAAACGTCGGGCTCGACCTGCCGGCGCAGCGCCGGGCCCGGTTCGGGGTCTTCGTCCTCGTCGAACCGGTCGGGGTCGTCTGGGTCTTCCGCGAAATCCCCGGCCTCGCCTGCGGCATCGGCGGCCTGCATCCGCGCCGCGTCGGGGTCGGGCGCGTCCCACTCATCGGATGCGTCGAATTCGGCGTCGTCGGTGGCGTCCGCCTCAAGCGCGGCGTCGCCGGCGCCCTGTTCGTGATCGGAATGCGCCTGAAACCAGGTGTTGCCGCAGTTGGAGCACTGAACGTCGCGCCCTTCCGCAGGGATCACTTCGTCCGGTACTTCGTACTGTGCACCACAATTGGGACATGTCAGACGCATCTGCCCTCCTGAGCCGTGTTCGGCTGCCAATATTTTTGCCGCAATCATATGCTTTTACGCCGAATCCCGAAAGACGCAATTTTTCCTGCACGCATAGGTGGAATTCATGCGCCGATCTGCACCGGCACCGGCGCCCGGGCGCGCGGGCGACAGG
>JAGRMG010000206.1 GCA_020441385.1 Paracoccaceae bacterium | reverse complement strand
ATTCCGGTCTACACCTCGTTCATGGGCAAGGGCGCCCTGCCCTACGATCACGATCTGCATCTGGGCGTGGCCGGTGTCTGGGGCGACTATCCGGCGACCGAAGCGTGCCGCAACGCGGATGTGATCCTGGCCATCGGGGCGCGGTTCAACGACCTGCACGCGGGATCGTGGCTGCCGGGATATGTCTACAACATCCCGCCGACCAGGCTGATACAGGTGGATATCGACGAGAACGAGATCGGCCGCAACTATCCGGTCGAGATCGGAATCGTCGGCGACGCCGGGGAATTCCTGGAACAGGCGGCCAGGATCGCCCGCGCCCGCAAACTGCACATGAAGGATGCCAGCCCCTGGAAGGACGAGATCGCCGGCTGGCAGGCGGACTGGCGCAACTACTGCCGCCCGTTCGAGACCAGTTCGGAGGTTCCCATCGAACCGCGCCGGATCCTGGCCGACATGAACCGCCTGTCGCCGCCCGGCACGATCATGGTCGACGATGTCGGCAACTGCCAGGTCTGGTCCGAACAGTACTGGCAGACCAAGGTGGCGGGCACGCATCTGACGGCGGGCGGCTTTGCCGCGATGGGCTTTGGCGTCTATGGCGTGCTGGGCGCACGGCTGGCCCGGCCGGACGCGCCCTGCGTCACGCTGTGCGGCGATGGCGGATTCTCGATGTGGTCCAGCGCGGTGACGACGGCGGTCGAATACGACCTTCCGGCGGTCTGGGTGATCCTCAACAATTACGCCATCGGCACCATCCGCGACCTGCAAAGGGCGTATCTGGACGGCCGCGAGATGGGCACCAGTTTCGTCCGGCAATCGACGGGCGAGCCGTTCAATCCGGATTTCGCGGCGATGGCGCAGGCGATGGGGGCGCGCGGCGTGCGCATCGAACACCCCGACCAGTTCGCGGATGCCTATGGCGAGGCGCTGAAGTCGAACACACCCACCGTGCTGGATGTGATCATCAACCCCGATACCGGAATTCCCGTGACCGGCACCTGGCAGATGCCGCCGATTCCCGAGATCCAGCCGACCTTCGGGCGGCGCAAGCAGTAGCCCGCGCCGGAATTGTCGAATCCGTCGCGCGGGCATCGCCCCGGCAGGCACCGAACCTCTGAAAGGCACCGCCCCGGGGCGCCTGAAACGCCGCGCCAGGCGAAAGCTTGCGGCGACCGTCTCCCGATGGGACTTGACAGTCCGCCCAAGGATTGACGGTATTGGACCAAGCGCAGCTAAAGGGGGGCAGGCATGGTGATCGGGACAGCCGGCCGGAAGGTGAACTGGCAATGACAGTCGCTCTCGAGGCAAAGGGGCTGACCAAGGAATTCAAGGGCTTCGTCGCCGTCAAGGATGTCGATCTGAAGGTCGAGAAGGGCACCATTCATGCCCTGATCGGGCCGAACGGCGCCGGCAAGACGACGTTTTTCAACCTTCTGACGAAATTCCTGCAACCGACACGGGGCACCATTCTTTACGAAGGGCGCGACATCACCCGCATGGCCCCGGCCGAGATCGCGCGGCTGGGCATCGTGCGTTCGTTCCAGATTTCGGCGGTGTTTCCCGACCTCAGCGTGTTGCAGAACGTGCGCGTGGCGCTGCAACGCAAGCGCGGCGAAAGCTTCGATTTCTGGCGCTCGGAAAAGTCGCTGACCCGCTTTGACGACGAGGCGCGCCGCTATGTCGACGAGGTCGGGCTGTCGGAATTCGTCGGCCACCGCGCCGCCGAACTGCCCTACGGGCGCAAGCGCGCGCTCGAGATCGCGGCCACGCTCGCGCTCGAACCCGAAATGCTGCTGCTCGACGAACCGATGGCCGGCATGGGCCAGGAAGACGTGGAACGGATCTCGGCACTGATCCGCCGGGTGGCCAGCAACCGCACCATCCTGATGGTCGAACACAACCTGTCGGTGGTCGCCAATCTGTCCGACCGGATCACGGTTCTGGCGCGCGGCGAGATCCTGGCGGAGGGCGACTATGCCACCGTGTCGAAATCGCCCGAAGTGATCGACGCCTATATCGGAGCCGGCAATGAGTGACGCATCCTTGGCACAGGCAACCCGGCCCGACACCGGCGAGGCGCTGCTGCATATCAGCGGTCTTCAGGGCTGGTACGGCGAAAGCCACGTCCTGCACGGCATCGACCTCGATGTGAAACGGGGCGAGGTGGCGACGCTTCTCGGGCGCAACGGCGCCGGCAAGACCTCGACCCTGCTGGCGATCATGGGCATCCTGGCCAAGCGCAGCGGATCGGTCATGTTCAACGGCACCGAAACCATCGCCATGCAGCCGCGCCAGATCGCGCGGATGGGCATCGCCATCTGCCCGGAGGAACGGGGCATCTTCTCGTCGCTCAACGTCGAGGAAAACCTGATGCTGCCCCCGCGCATCGCCGATGGCGGGCTGAGCGTCGAGCGGATTTACGAGCTGTTCCCCAACCTCAGGGAACGCCTGCGCAGCCAGGGCACCAAGCTGTCGGGCGGCGAACAGCAGATGCTGGCGATCGCGCGCATCCTGCGCACCGGCGCGCGCCTTTTGCTGCTGGACGAACCGACCGAGGGACTGGCCCCGGTCATCGTGCAGCAGATCGGCCGCACCATCCGCGAACTGAAGGCGCACGGCTTCACCATCGTTCTGGTCGAACAGAACTTCCGCTTCGCGGCCTCGGTCTCCGACCGGCACTATGTGGTCGAACAGGGCAAGGTCATCGACATGATCCCCAATGCCGACATGGACGCCAATATCGACAAACTGCACACCTATCTGGGCGTGTGAACCGCAGCGGTTGATGACCGCGCAATGAAAGGAGAGCAAGAGATGATCAACAAAGCTACATGGACCGCGGCGGCGCTTGCGGCGCTGGCCACCGCGCCGGCGATGGCGCAGGGCATCGACGTCAAGCTCGGAGTTCTCAACGACCGTTCGGGCGTCTATTCCGATATCGCCGGCGAAGGGTCGGTGATCGCCACCCGCATGGCGGTCGAGGATTTCGGCGCCAAGGAGAAGGGCCTGAACGTCGAGATCGTCTCGGCCGACCACCAGAACAAGCCCGATGTCGGCTCCAACATCGCGCGCCAGTGGTACGATGTCGACGGGGTGGATGCCATCGTCGACGTGCCGACCTCGTCGGTGGCGCTGGCCGTGGCGCAGATCACCGCCGACGCCAACCGCGTGTTCCTGGCCTCCGGCCCCGGCTCGACCGCGCTGACCCGCGAACAGTGCCAGCCGACCACGATCCACTGGACCTATGACACCGCCGCGCTGGCCAACGGCACCGGCAAGGCCGTGACCGAGGCGGGCGGCAAGAAGTGGTTCTTCCTGACGGCGGACTATGCCTTCGGCCATTCGCTCCAGGAGAACACCGCGAAGGTTGTCGAAGCCAATGGCGGCGAAGTGGTGGGCAGCGTCAACGTGCCCTTCCCGGCGACCGACTTCTCGTCCTTCCTGCTTCAGGCTCAGGGCAGCGGCGCCGACGTCATCGGCCTGGCCAATGCCGGCGGCGACACCATCAACGCCATCAAGCAGGCGGCCGAATTCGGCATCACCCAGGCCGGGCAGAAGCTGGCCGGGCTGCTGATCTTCATCAACGACATCCACGCCCTGGGCGCCAAGACGGCGGCGGGTCTTCAGATGACGACCTCGTTTTACTGGGACGACAACGATACCAACCGCGAATTCGCCACCCGGTTCGAGAAGGAGCGCGGATCCAAGCCCAACATGATCACCTCGGGCGTCTATGGCGCGGTGATGCACTACCTCGCCGCGGTCGAGGCCACGGGTTCGACCGACGGTGACAAGGTCGTCGCATGGATGAAGGCCAACCCGGCCGACGACAAGCTTTACGGCAAGGTCACGGTGCGCGGCGACGGCCGGGCGATCCACGACATGTATCTCTATGAGGTGAAGACCGGCGACGAATCCAGCGGCGAATGGGATCTGCTGAAGAAGGTGGCGACGATCCCCGGCGACCAGGCATTCCTGCCGATGCTGCCGGAATGCGACTTTACCAAGAAGTAGACCCCCAAGACACCGCGCGCCGGGCCGCCCCGGCGCGCGGCACCCAACGCTGACGACGGGAAAACCGCATGTTCGAACTGCTTGGAATACCCCCGCAGGTTCTGATGGGCCAGCTTCTGCTGGGGCTGATAAACGGCTCTTTCTATGCGGTCCTTTCGCTGGGGCTGGCGGTGATCTTCGGCCTGCTCAACATCATCAACTTCGCCCATGGCGCGCTTTACATGATGGGCGCCTTCGTTGCCTGGATGCTGCTGAACTACATCGGCATCGGCTATTGGCCGGCGCTGGTCCTGGCGCCGCTGATCGTCGGCGCCTTCGGGATCGTGCTGGAACGCAGCATGCTGTCGCGGCTCTATCATCTCGATCATCTTTACGGATTGCTGCTGACCTTCGGGCTGGCGCTGATCATCCAGGGGTTGTTTCGCAACTACTACGGCATTTCCGGCCTGCCCTACCAGATTCCGCCGGCGCTGTCGGGCGGGCAGAATCTGGGCTTCATGTTCCTGCCCAACTATCGCGCCTGGGTGGTGGTCGCCTCGATCGTCGTCTGTTTCGGCACCTGGTTCATGATCGAAAAGACCCGCCTCGGGGCCTATCTGCGCGCGGCGACGGAAAACCCGGTGCTGGTCGGCGCGTTCGGCGTGAACGTACCGCTGATGATCATGCTGACCTACGGCTTCGGCGTGGCGCTGGCCGGCTTTGCCGGTGTGCTGGCGGCGCCGATCTATTCGGTCAACCCGAACATGGGGGCCGATCTTATCATCGTCGTCTTCGCCGTGGTCGTGATCGGCGGCATGGGCTCGATCCTGGGCGCCATCGTCACCGGCTATGTGCTGGGCCTGATCGAGGGGCTGACCCGGGTGTTCTACCCCGAAGGCTCGGCCGTGGTGATCTTCGTCATCATGGCGATCGTGCTGTTGATCAAGCCCGAAGGGCTGTTCGGGAGGACCGCGTGATGGCGATGCGCGAAACCGAAAGCGCCGCCGGAATGGCCGCGCACACCGCCGGCATGCCGCTGCTGCACAAGGCCATATTTCTCGGGCTGTTCGCCTTCCTGATGCTGCTGCCCTTCATGGTCTATCCCGTCTTCGCGATGAAGCTGATGTGCTTTGCGCTGTTCGCCGCCGCCTTCAATCTGCTGCTGGGCTTTGGCGGGCTCTTGTCCTTCGGGCATGCCGCCTATTTCGGCGGGGCCAGCTATATCGCCGCCCATGCCGCCAAGGTCTGGGGGCTGACGCCGGAACTGTCGATCCTGTGCGGCACCGCGGCCGCCGCGGTTCTGGGGCTGCTCATCGGGTCGCTGTCGATCCGCCGGCAGGGCATCTATTTCGCGATGGTCACGCTGGCCTTTGCGCAGATGGTCTATTTCGTGGCGCTTCAGGCCGAGTTCACCGGCGGCGAGGACGGCATCCAGTCGGTACCACGCGGCGACCTGTTCGGCCTGATCCCGCTGCACGACAACCTGTCGCTGTATTTCTTCGTGCTGGCGGTGACGTTCGGCGGCGTTCTGATGCTTTACCGCATCACGCATTCGCCGTTCGGCCAGGTGCTCAAGGCGATCCGCGAGAACGAACCGCGGGCGGTATCGCTCGGCTATGACGTGAACCGCTACAAGCTGATGGTCTTCACCCTGTCGGCCACCTTCGCGGGGCTGGCCGGCGCCACCAAGAGCCAGGTGTTCCAGCTTGCCTCGCTGACCGATGTGCATTGGTCGATGTCCGGCGAAGTGGTGCTGATGACGCTGCTGGGGGGCATGGGCACCATCTTCGGGCCGCTGCTGGGCGCGGCGATCATCGTGACCATGCAGAACTTTCTGGCGACCTTCGGCGCCTGGGTGACGATCATTCAGGGCGTGATCTTCGTGATCGGCGTTCTGCTTTTCCGCGAGGGCATCATCGGCGTGATCTCGCGCTGGCTGAAACGTCCGCT
>JAGRMG010000205.1 GCA_020441385.1 Paracoccaceae bacterium | reverse complement strand
GGACGGACGGCTTGCCGCGAGGGCCGCCACGGGCCGGGGCGAACTGGAATTCCTGCTGGCCACCGAGGGGCGGCATTTCGCCATGAACGCCATCGGCGCGCTGGCCGCGGTGGCGGCCCTGGGCGCCGATCCGGTGCGCGCGGCGCGGTCACTGCAACGCTGGCGCCCGCATGCCGGGCGCGGCGCCCGCGAACCCATCGCTCTGGCCGGCGGCGTCCTGGAACTGCTCGACGACAGCTACAACGCCAACCCGGCCTCGATGGCCGCCGCGCTCGACGTGCTGGCGGCCGCGGCGCCGCCGGGCCGGCGCATCGCCATACTCGGCGACATGAAGGAGCTTGGCCCCGAACAGGACAGGCTGCATCGCGAGATCGCGCAAAGCGGCGCGATGGGGCGCATCGACAAGGTGCATTGCATCGGCCCGCTGATGCGCGGGCTGCATGACGCGCTCGAACCCGGCCGGCGCGGCGGCTGGTACGAAACCAGCGAGGCGATGGCGGAAAAACTGCCCGAAACGCTGGCGGCGGGCGATATCGTGCTGGTCAAGGGCTCGCTCTCCACCCGGCTGGGGCTTGTCGTTGACGCCATCCGCAAAATGGGCCATGGCAGCGCGAACCCAGAACCAGAGGACCGGACCTAGATGCTCTATTGGCTGACCGAGCTGTCGGATGGAGGAGATTTCTATAACCTTTTCAGGTACATAACATTTCGTTCTGGCGGTGCCTTCCTGACGGCGCTGGTGTTCGGGTTCCTGTTCGGGCGGCCGCTGATCGACGTCCTGCGCAAACGGCAGGGCAAGGGCCAGCCGATCCGCGACGACGGCCCGACGGGCCATATGGCCAAGGCGGGCACGCCGACCATGGGCGGGCTGTTGATCGTCGGCGCGCTGACCACCTCGACGCTGCTCTGGGCGCGGCTGGACAACCCGTTCGTCTGGCTGGTGCTGTTCGTGACGCTCAGCTTTGCGCTGATCGGGTTCTTCGACGACTATGCCAAGGTGAGCAAGCAGAACTCCAGGGGCGTGCCCGGCAAGCTGCGCATCGCGCTGGGCATTCTTATCGCCGTCGTGGCGGCGCTCTGGGCGGCGCGGTTCCACCCGCCGGAACTGCAACACCAACTGGCACTGCCGGTGTTCAAGAACACGCTGATCAACCTCGGCTATTTCTACGTCCCGTTCGCGGTGGTGGTGATTGTCGGCGCCGCCAACGCCGTCAACCTGACCGACGGGCTGGACGGGCTGGCGATCATGCCGGTGATGATCGCCGGGGGCACGCTGGGCATCATCGCCTATGCGGTGGGCCGGGTCGATTTCACCGAATATCTGGATGTGCACTATGTGCCGGGAACCGGCGAGATCCTGATCTTCGCCGCCGCGCTGTTCGGCGGCGGGCTGGGGTTTCTGTGGTACAACGCGCCGCCCGCGGCGGTGTTCATGGGCGATACCGGCAGTCTGGCGCTGGGCGGCGCGCTGGGCGCCATCGCGGTGGTGACGAAACACGAACTGGTTCTGGCGGTGGTCGGCGGCCTCTTCGTGGTCGAGGCGCTCTCGGTCATCATCCAGGTGCTGTATTTCAAGCGCACCGGCAGGCGGGTGTTCCTGATGGCGCCGATCCACCATCACTACGAGAAACTCGGCTGGTCCGAACCCACCATCGTGATCCGCTTCTGGATCATCTCGGTGATACTCGCCATGATCGGGCTGGCGACGCTGAAGGTGCGCTAGAAGGCGTCCGCGCCGCACCGGTGCCCGCGCGGTGCCCCCTATCCGATCCAGGCGAACGCGCGCTCGAGAAAGGCGCGCCCGTTGTCGTCCTGCCATCGGCCATGCGCCATGATCGCGCGCCGCGGGTTCCAGGCCAGCACCTTGTCGCGCGCCTTGCGCAGGTCCGAACGGAAGATGAAGGACAGCCGCAATTCGAGCGGGGCATAGCCCTTGCCCTCGACGATGCCCCAAAGCCGCGCGACGGCCCGCTGCCAGCCCGACCAGTAGCGTTCGAGGAAGGCTTCGGTGAAGTTCTCCGACATGTCGGCCAGTATCGCGGTGCGCGAGGGACGGTGGAAAAAGACGATCTCGTCGAGAAACCGCGACCCGCGAAACCAGGCCAGATCGAAGACGCCCTGCCACTCCGGCGGCGCCACCTCTTCCAGCGCGCCCTGAAACCGCAGGTCGCCGCGCTTTTGGATCGTGGATCGCGGCCCCCAAAGCAGGGCATCGGGATATGCCGCCTTCCAGTCCTGGAGATAGAGGTGATGGATCTTGTTGGGGCTGACCAGATGGCACGGCCGCCCGATGGCGGCGATTTCGGCCCTGAGGTCGTCGGACAGGGCGATGGGCGACCAGACCCACAATTCCCTGCCGGGCAGGCGCACGACGACCGACCGGGTCGGATAGGTGAAACCGTAGAAATTCACGTTGCCGCCTTCGGCAAGCCATATGTCCTCGGCGATCGGTATCAGTCCCGGCATGCGGGCAGGATAGGAACCGGCGCAACCGACGGCAAGCGGTACCGGGCTGACGTCATGGCCGCGCGGTCCGGGCATTCGCGGCATTGTCCTTTGTCATCGGGCGGTTGGGAAGCCATCCCGACGAATTCTCTAGGTCGGCGCGCGGAACTGTGTTACTCTAACGCTACTTTGCAAGACATGTTTATTACTGGGGGTAAGTGTGACATGAAATTCCTACGTTCTCCGGCCTCTGCCGCGCTTGGGGCGGTTCTCGCCGTTTCGGCCGGTGCGGCAAACGCCGCGCCCTTCGACATCCAGGTGAATTTCCTCGGCGGTCTGTCCGCGTCGCAGCAGGCGATCTTCACGATCGCCGAAACGTTCTGGGAATCCCATATAACCGGCTATCAGGAAGATCCGGGCCTGGCTTCGATGCAGATCAATGCCCAGGGCGTGCCGATCGACGGTGTTGGTGGCGTTCTCGGATCGGCGGGGCCAACGACCGGTGTCAGTACCTCATCGTTCCTCTATACGTCGACGGGGACCATGAGTTTCGATACCGCAGATATTCTGGCGCTTGAAATCGCCGGAGATCTTCTGGACGTGATCAAGCACGAAATGGCGCATGTCATGGGCTTCGGCACGCTCTGGAGTTCGAGCGCCGTCGGCGTACCGGGCAAACAGGAAGTCTATGTGGACGGAACCGGCCAGTACACCGGCGCCTGGGCCCTGGCGGCCTATCAGGCCGAATGCGATGCGGGGGCGACTTCCGTTCCGGTCGAGATCGGTGGCTTCGGTCCGGGAACCGACAATGGCCATTGGGACGAGGTCGATTTCTGCGGTCACGGCTCCGAGTTCACGAATCCCGAACTGATGACCGGGTTCCTGACGCCGGGCGCCACCGTATCCACCACCACGATCGCCTCGTTCGCCGATCTCGGGTACACCACGACCGCGACCCACATGCCGCCGATGTCGCCGATTCCGGTGCCGTCGGGCATGGTGCTGACGGCGTCCGGGCTCGTGTTCCTCGGGTTCATCCGCCGCCGCAAGTCGCGCGCTTGACGGGCGAACTGATTCGCAGAACCTTTCTTGGGGGTCTGATGGTCCTCGCACCATGGGCGGCGCAAGCCGCCTGTGATGTTCTTGCGGCCGGTGGCGGTGCGGGGGTCGTGCTGGAATACGATGTGGTCGATGCGGATGCTCCGCGCGATCCGCCGATGCTGACGCTGTCATCGGATGGCGCTGTCGGCGTGCGTGCCGCCCCGCCGGCGCAGACGGTCATACGATCGCGGCTGCCGGGCGATGCCGCGATGGCGTTGTTACGCGAGATCGTGAGGGACGAGCGGTTTTCCGAGATCGATTCGGATGCGCTGGCCAAGGCCACGGCGCCGGGCAAGGCCAGCAACGGCAGCATCTCGCTGGGCATGAGCGCGGTGGCGGACGCGCCGACCACGTTCATCAGCGTCGCTTCGCCCGACTGCACCCATTCGGTTGCCTTCTACGGCCTGGCCTTTGCCAGCGCCGCGCATCCCGAAATCGACGCGCTGCAACGACTGCGGCGCATAGAACTGCGCCTTCTGGGCCTGGTCGAAACGCTGCGCAACGGTTGATCCGTGCCCGCCGGCCAATGCGGACGGGTGCGGGCCTGTGGCTGCCGCGCCGTCATGGTTTTCATCACCGATTGTCGTAGGAAAGACGGCCCGAACCCCCTCTTGCCGCTGGAAACCCGCGCCGGGACAAGCTAGGGCTTGTCGCGGTCATTCGGATTCGGATATTCACCCGCCGGGTCGAGGCAGCGTCTTCAAGGAACGACGCGTTCGGCCCGGCGGGTGAATTCAATTGAACGCGACATGCACTAACCCGGATCGTGGGTTTCGCGGAGGGGCAGATGATCGTCGTGCGCGGATACGAAGCGGCGCGGGTCGCCGTGCTGGGGTTGGGCCGTTCGGGGCTGTCGGCCGCGCGCTCCCTGCGCGCCGGAGGGGCCGAACCCGTCTGCTGGGACGACAACGCCGAGGCCCGCCGGACGGCCGAGGCCGAGGGTTTCACCTGTAGCGATCTCAACCGGCCGGACGCCTTTGGCGACATCGCGGCGCTGATCGTCAGCCCCGGCATCCCGCATCTCTATCCCGCGCCACATCCCGTCGTCGCCGCGGCGTTCGAGGCCGGCGTGCCGGTCGACAACGACATCGGCCTGTTCTTCCGGTCCTTCGCAACGCCCGAATGGGACCGGTTCGACACGCCGCCGCGGGTCGTGGCGGTGACGGGGTCGAACGGCAAGTCGACCACCGCGGCGCTGATCCATCACATCCTGACGGATGGCGGGCGCCGGGCGCAGCTGGCCGGCAATATCGGGCGGGGGGTGCTGGACCTCGATCCGCCGGAAGATGGCGACGTGGTGGTGCTCGAACTCAGCAGCTATCAGACCGACCTGGCGCGCGCGCTCACGCCCGATGTGGCGGTGTTCACCAACCTGTCGCCCGATCACCTGGACCGGCATGGCGGGATCGGCGGCTATTTCGCGGCCAAGCGGCGGCTGTTTGCCGAAGGCGGGCCGGACCGGGCGGTGATCGGGGTGGACGAGGCCGAGGGCGCGTTCCTGGCCGGGCAGATGGCCGAGACCCCGGCCGACGACCGGGTGATACGGGTGAGCGTGACGCGCAAGCTGACCGGGCCGGGCTGGCAGGTCTTTGCCCGCAAGGGATATCTCGCGGAATACCGCAAGGGCCGGCAGGCCGGGTCGGTCGATCTGCGCGACATCGCCGGCCTGCCCGGCGCGCACAACCATCAGAACGCCTGCGCCGCCTATGGCGCGTGCCGCGCGCTGGGCCTGGCGCCGCGCGCGATCGAGGCGGCGCTGCGCACCTATCCCGGCCTGCCCCATCGCAGCCAGATCGTCGCCGAGGCCGGTGGCGTTGTCTATGTCAACGACAGCAAGGCGACCAATGTGGACAGCGCGGCCAAGGCGCTTTCGGCGTTTTCGCGCATCCGCTGGATCTGCGGCGGGCTGGAGAAGGAAGGCGGGCTGGGTGCGCTGAAGGGAGCCACGGGGGCCGTGGTCAAGGCCTATGTGATCGGCCGCGAGGCCGCCGCCTTTGCGCTGCAACTGGACGTCGAGACCGAGATCTGCACGACGATGGCGCGCGCCGTGGCCCGCGCCGTGGCCGAGGCCGGGCCGGGCGACACCGTTCTGCTTGCCCCGGCGGCTTCCAGTTTCGACCAGTACGACAATTTCGAACGCCGCGGCGAGGATTTCACCGCCCGGGTGCGCGGCGCGCTCGGGCGGGCGGGCGGATAGGCGCGGTGGGTCTGACCGGACTCGCATACTCACCCTCCGGGGCGCTGCCCCGGACCCCGGAGTATTTGACACCAGAAAGAAGCCCGGGAAGGGCTTGCGATCGCGGCTGAAACCCTGTTGTGGCGGCGAGGCGGCTGCGTTCGGGTTGCCGGGTGATCGATGGGACGCGACACGCCCTTGCTGGAGAGCGTCCAGCGGCGGGATCAGCGGCGCGCCGCGATGGCGCTGCCGGCGGCGACACCCGAGGCCCAGGCCCATTGGAAATTGTACCCGCCCAGCCAGCCGGTGACGTCCACCGCCTCGCCGATGACGAAAAGGCCGGGGACGGATCCGGCCTCCATCGTGCGCGAGGACAGCCCGGCCGTGTCGATGCCCCCCAGCGTGACCTCGGCGGTGCGCCAGCCTTCGCTGCCCGAGGGTGTCAGCCGCCAGTTCGCCAGCCGCTCGCAGAGCGTGCGCAGCCCCGCATCGGACTGGTCGGCCAGACGGCCGCTCATGGGTATTTCGCCGGCCAGATGTTCGACCAGCCTTGCCGGAAGGTGGCGGGCCAGTTCGGTTTTCAGGTCGCGCCCGCCCTGGCGCCGCCGTCGTTTGCGCAGGCTGTCCAGAAGCGCGATGCCCGGAATCAGGTCGGCCACGATCGTCTCGCCCTCGCGCCAGTAGGAGGAAAGTTGCAGCACCGCCGGGCCCGACAGTCCGCGATGGGTGAACAGCAGCGCTTCGTCGAAGCTGGCGCGGGCGTTTTTCAGCCGGACCGGCAGCGACACGCCGGCCAGCGCGGCGAAACGGCCCTCGGGAAAGGTGAAGGGCACCAGGGCGGGGCGGGTCTGCGTCACGTTCAGGCCGAACCGGCGCGCCGCGTCATGGGCAAACCCCGTGGCGCCCATTTTCGGGATCGACCGGCCGCCCGTGGCCAGCACCAGGTTGGAGCAGGTCAGCTCGATGCGGGCGCCCTCGCGGTCAACCGCCAGCGCGAATCCGTCCGCCCCGCCGCTCAGCCCGGCCACGGCGGTTTGCAGCCAGAGGGTGGCCCCGGCGCGTTCCATCTCGTGGCGCAGCATGGCGACGATCCGTGTCGCGCGGCCATCGCAGAACAGCTGGCCCCGGGTCTTTTCGTGCCAGGCGATGGCGTGCCGGTCCACCAGCGCGATGAAATCCCCGGGCGTATAACGCGCCAGGGCCGATTTGCAGAAATGCGGGTTGTCCGAGAGGAAGTTTTCCGGCGCCGTCCCGAGGTTGGTGAAATTGCAGCGCCCGCCGCCCGAGATGCGGATCTTTTCGCCCGGGCTGCGGGCATGGTCGATCACCAGCGTGCCGGGCCCGGCATGGGCGGCGCACATCATGCCGGCCGCTCCGGCGCCGATGATGACGGTCCTGAACCTCATGGCCGCGCACTGACGCGGATTGCCGCCAAAGACAAGAGGAAGACTCTGGCCTGACCGGCGAATTCAGGCTAGAGTCGCGCCCAAGATCCCGAAAACGGGACGGGAACGAGGCAGATGGCGGCGGTTGCCCATGACTGAGATGGTATATGGCGCGGTCCCGGACCGGGGCGGCGAACCCATTCTTCCGAAATGGTGGCGGACACTGGACAAATGGACGATGTCCTGTGTCCTGATCCTGTTCGTGATCGGGCTGCTTCTGGGGCTGGCGGCATCGGTGCCGCTGGCCGAACGTAACGGGTTCGCGCCCTTCCACTATGTCCAGCGCCAGGCCGTGTTCGGGGGAGGCGCGCTGATCGCGATGCTGCTTACCTCGATGATGTCGCCGGTGCTGGTGCGCCGGCTGGCGGTGCTGGGCTTCGTCGCGGCCTTCGTGGCGCTGGTGTTCCTGCCCTTCTTCGGCACCGATTTCGGCAAGGGCGCGGTGCGCTGGTATTCGCTGGGCTTTGCCAGCGTGCAGCCGTCGGAGTTTCTCAAGCCCGGTTTCGTGGTTGCCGCGGCCTGGCTGATGGCCGCCAGCCAGCAGATAAACGGCCCCCCCGGCACCGCGTGGTCCTTCGTGCTTTGCGCGGTGATCGCGGGGCTTCTGGTGATGCAGCCCGATTTCGGACAGGCTTGCCTGGTGATGTTCGGCTGGGGGGTGATGTATTTCGTGGCCGGCGCGCCGATGCTGTTGCTGATCGTGATGGCGGCGCTGGTGGTGCTGGGCGGCGCCATGGCCTATTCGGGTTCCGAACATTTCGCGCGGCGCATCGACGGGTTCCTCAATCCGGAGGTCGATCCGACGACGCAGTTGGGTTATGCTGCGGACGCGATCCGCGAGGGTGGCTTCCTGGGGGTCGGTGTGGGCGAGGGTCAGGTGAAATGGTCGCTGCCCGATGCGCATACCGATTTCATCATAGCGGTGGCGGCCGAGGAATACGGGCTGGTTCTGGTGCTGATCGTGATCGCGCTGTTCTGCCTGATCACGGTCCGGTCGCTCTTGCGCCTGATGCGCGAGCGCGATCCGTTCATCCGCCTGGCCGGGACCGGGCTGGCCGCCATGTTCGGGGTGCAGGCGATGATAAACATGGGTGTCGCGGTGCGGCTTCTGCCCGCCAAGGGGATGACATTGCCGTTCGTCAGCTATGGCGGGTCGTCGCTGATCGCCGGCGGCATCGCCGTGGGCATGCTGCTGGCCTTCACCCGGACCCGGCCGCAGGGCGAGATCGGCGATTTCTTGCGCGGGCGCGGGTGACGTGACCCGCCGGGCGCATACCAGGTTCGGCTGCCGTGCCGATTTTCGGCAGCCGTGCGCGGCTTGGCCGCGCAGCCCCCTCCCACCCCCCGGGGGAGGGGGCAACATGCATTCGCGTGCCGCGCCCGGGCAGTTCAGGTCGTTCGCGCGCCGGCACGGGCCGGCGGTCAGCCGTTCAGGCGCATTCGCCGGAGCCGCACCATGAGCGCGCGCCATCTGCTGATCGCGGCCGGCGGCACCGGCGGGCACATGTTCCCCGCCCAGGCCCTGGCCGAGGCGATGCTGAACCGGGGCTGGCGGGTGCGCCTGTCGACCGATGCGCGCGGCGCCCGCTATACCGGCGGCTTCCCGCATTCGACCGAGATCGAGACGGTCCAGAGCGCGACCTTCGCGCGCGGGGGGCTGGCCGCCAGGGCGATGGTCGCGCCGAAGATCGCCGCAGGCGTACTGCGTGCGGCGCTGGCCATGCGGCGCGACCGGCCCGACGTGGTGGTGGGCTTTGGCGGCTATCCGACGATCCCGGCGCTGGCGGCGGCGGTCATGCTGGGAATTCCGCGCATGATCCACGAACAGAACGGCGTTCTGGGCCGCGTCAACAGGATGCTGGCCCCGCGCGTGGCGCATGTCGCCTGCGGGGTCTGGCCGACCGATCTGCCCGAAGGCGCGGACGGCATCCATACCGGCAACCCGGTGCGCCGCGCGGTGCACGAACGGGCAGGCGCGCCCTATATCGTGCCTGGCGACTACCCGATGGGGGTGCTGGTGATCGGCGGCAGCCAGGGGGCGCGCATCCTCTCGGATGTGGTGCCCGAGGCGCTGGCCGCGCAGCCCGAGGAGGTTCGCGCGCATCTGCGCGTGTCCCACCAGGCCCGGCCCGAGGACGCCGAGCGCGTCACCGCCGCATATGCGCAGGCCGGGATAGATGCCGAGGTGAAGCCGTTCTTTCACGATGTCCCGGCGCGGATGACCGAGGCGCAGCTGGTGATCGCGCGCGCCGGTGCATCGACCATCGCCGATCTGACCGTGATCGGGCGCCCGTCGATCCTGATTCCCTATGCCGCGGCAACCGCCGACCACCAGAGCGCGAACGCCCGCGCGCTGGTCGAGGCCGGCGCGGCGATCATGATCCCCCAAGACCTGGCCGAGCCTGCCGTCCTGGCCGCGCAGATCACCGCCGTCCTGACCGACCCGGCCGCGGCCCTGCACATGAGTCAGGCCGCGACCGGCGCCGGCGCGCCCGACGCGACCGAACGGCTGGTGGCGCTGGTCGAGGGCCTGGCCGAAAAGGAAACCCGATGACGCCTGTCACCAAACTGCCCGGAGATGTCGGCCCCATCCATTTCGTCGGCATCGGCGGCATCGGCATGTCCGGCATCGCCGAGGTGCTGATCAACCACGGCTATTCGGTGCAGGGGTCGGACCTGAAGGCATCCAGGATCACCGACCGGCTGGCGGGCATGGGCGCGCGCGTCTTCACCGGCCAGACGGGCGGGAACCTCGACGGCGCCGAGGTGGTGGTGATCTCGTCGGCCATCAAGCCCGGCAACCCCGAACTGGACGAGGCCCGCCGCCGCGGGCTGCCCATCGTCAAGCGGGCAGAGATGCTGGCCGAACTGATGCGGCTGAAATCCAACGTCGCGGTGGCCGGCACCCACGGCAAGACCACCACGACGACGATGGTGGCGGCGCTGCTCGATGCCGGCGGGCTTGATCCGACGGTGATCAACGGCGGCATCATCCACGCCTATGGCAGCAACGCACGGGTCGGTGACGGCGAATGGATGGTGGTCGAAGCCGACGAAAGCGACGGCACCTTCAACCGGCTGCCCGCCACCATCGCCATCGTGACCAATATCGACCCCGAGCACATGGAGCACTGGGGCAGCATCGAGAACCTGCGCCGGGGATTTTACGATTTCGTCTCCAACATCCCGTTCTACGGGCTGGCGGTGTGCTGTACCGATCACCCCGAGGTGCAGGCTCTGGTGGGCCGCATCACCGACCGCCGCGTCGTCACCTTCGGCTTCAACGCCCAGGCCGATGTGCGCGCCACCAACCTGACCTACGAGGGCGGGGTGGCGCATTTCGACATTCGCCTGGCGGGCGAGGACATGACGATCGAGGGCTGCACGCTGCCGATGCCGGGCGATCACAATGTGTCCAACGCGCTGGCGGCGGTCGCGGTGGCCCGCCATCTCGGCATGAAGACGGCCGAGATCCGCGCCGCCCTGGCCGCGTTCGGCGGAGTCAACCGCCGTTTCACGCGGGTCGGGGAGGTGGACGGCGTCACCATCATCGACGATTACGGCCATCACCCGGTCGAGATCGCGGCGGTGCTGAAGGCGGCGCGCCAGGCCACGCAGGGGCGCGTCATCGCGGTGCATCAGCCGCACCGCTACTCTCGGCTGTCCGGTCTGTTCGACGAGTTCTGCGGCTGTTTCAACGAGGCCGACGTTGTCGCCATCGCCGAGGTTTACGGTGCTGGCGAGGATCCGATCCCGGGTGCCAGCCGCGACGATCTGGTGGCCGGGCTGATCCGCCACGGCCACCGCCACGCCCGCGCCCTCCTGTCGGAGGACGATCTTGCCCGGCTGGTGCGCGAACAGGCAGGCCCCGGCGACATGGTTGTGTGCCTGGGCGCCGGCACCATCAGCGCCTGGGCCAACAACCTGCCGGACCGGCTGAGGGGCGCAGAGCATGTCCGTTGACCGCCGCAGATGCCGCAACGCGCCGGGTATGCCGACCCCCCGCCGCGCCGGCGTGATTGGCGCGCGCCGATGAACGCATCTCTCCTTGCCGCGGCCTTCTGGGTTCTTGCCGCCACGTTCGTGGCGATGCTGCCGATGCGCCGCCAATATGCGCCGGGGATGGCGCTGCTGGTGGCGGCGCCGGTGCTGATCGTCTGGCTGGGCCACGATTTCGGCTGGTTCTGGTCCCTGGCCGGGGTGCTGGCCTTCGTTTCGATGTTTCGCAATCCGCTGCGTCATGTCTTGCGGCGGGCGGGCGGCCGGGAGGTGCGCAAATGACGGTTTCGCTGATCCTAGCCTGCGTATGGGCCATCATCGCCAACCTTCTGGCCATGACGCCCTCGCG
>JAGRMG010000204.1 GCA_020441385.1 Paracoccaceae bacterium | reverse complement strand
GCCAGCGGGCCGCCCTGCGCCAGCCATTCGGCGGGCACGCGGATCGGGATGTCCAGCAGCATCTGGCCATAGGTCTTGGCCTGCGGATCATAGCGCAGCGAGGCGCTGCCGCCCCCGTTCAGCACGTTTTCCAGCACGAAGTTGAAGCCGTCCATGCCGGGCATCTCATAGCGCGTGACACCGCCCTTGAGATAGTGGGCGAAGGCCGCGGCCACCCGATCGGCGGTCAGTTGGCCCTTGAAGACGGCGGCGAAATCGGGCTGGCGCGCCAGGATGCCGATATTGGCATGATCGCCCTTGTCGCCGCTGCGCGCCCAGGCCAGCGCGCGCAGGCTCACGCGCGGGGCGTCGGCGGGCACGTCGCGGACGGGCATGTCCGGCAGCGCGGGCGCCTGGCCCGGCGCGCCGCCCTGCGGGATCTCGACCGCCTTCGCCTCGCCGTCCATGTGCAGCAGGACCGGCGTTTTCGCCTTGGGCCACAGGAAGGAATGCACCCGCAGCACCGGCGCCGGCTTGGGCCGCCCCGAGGCCGCCCCGGTCACGCCCTGCGCCATCGACACGGCGGGCGTGGCGAATTCGCGCGCGAACACCTCCAGCGCCCTGGCGTCGCGGTGGCGCAGGCCGATCTTGACCAGCACCTCGCGGGCCACGAAATCGCGCGCCTCCGCGCCATAGGTATCCTCGGCGCCGATCACCTCGATCGAGACCTCCTCGAAATCGGCAAAGCCCTGTTCGGCCATCAGCCGCGAGGACCGTCTGACCAGCGCCTGCGCCATGGCGCGCCCGCGCGCGCCCGCGTCGCCGCCGGCCAGCATGTAGGTGTTGATCAGGCGGAAGCCGTCCATATGCGTGGCGCAAACCTTGTAGTCGGGGCCCGGCGCGCGCCCGCGCACCCCCGAGACCGCCACCCGCCCCGGCCCGTCCTGCACCAGGCGCAGGTCGCGGAAATCGCAGGTCACGTCGGGCAGCAGGTAGGCCGCCGGGTCGCCGATCTCGTAGACGATCTGTTCGCCCACCGTGGCCGGCGTCACCAGCCCGCCGGTGCCTTCGGGCCGGGTCACGGTGAAATCGCCGTCGGGGCCGCATTCGACGATGGGAAAGCCCATGTCGTCCCAGCCCTCGGCGACATCCTCCCAATCGGTGAACAGCCCGCCGGTGCCCTGCGCGCCGCATTCGATGACATGGCCCGCCAGGCTGCCCCCGGCCAGACGGTCGTAATCTTCCGGCCCCCAGCCGAATTCGTGCATGAGCGGGCCCAGAACCAGCGCCGAATCCACCACCCGGCCGGTGATGACCACGTCGGCGCCCGCATCCAGCGCGCGCGCGATCGCCACGGCGCCCAGATAGGCGTTGACGCTCGCCAGCCTTTCGGGCAGGGCCGCGCCGCTGAACATCTCGGCCGGGGCGGCGGCGCGCAGTTCGTCCATCATGCCGGTCAGGTCGTCGCCGGTGATCGCGGCAACGCGAAAGTCGAGCCCGGCCTCCCCCGCCATGGCGGCAAAGGCATCGCGGGCGGCCAGCGGGTTCATGCCGCCGCTGTTGGTGATCAGCCGCACGCCGTCGGCGTGAATTCTTGGCAGCAGCGGCCTCACCGCGGCCAGCCAGTCGGGAATGAACCCGCCCTCGGGCGATTTCGCGCGCATCCGCGCGAGAATCGCCATCGTCACCTCGGCCAGGAAGTCGCCGACCAGGTAATCCAGGTTTCCCCGTTCCACCAGTTGGCGCGCGCCGTGAATGGTGTCGCCCCAGGCCGCCGAGGCGCCACCGATACGGATTTTCGATTTGCTCATGAGAAGGCCCCTTTCCTGCTGTCGCTCAGGCGTTCTGCGCCCAGACGGGCTTGCGTTTTTCCAGGAACGACGCGACGCCCTCGCGCCCCTCTTCGCCCACCAGGCATTCCGCAAAGCCGCGGGCGGCGAAATCCATCAGCGCCTCGGGCGCCATGTGCTCGGCCGCG
>JAGRMG010000203.1 GCA_020441385.1 Paracoccaceae bacterium | reverse complement strand
GGGCCGAACATGTCGGGAATGTCGGGGTGTTCGACCGGTTCGCCGGAATAGTCGGCCACCAGGTTCTGTTCCGAGACATAGGCGACGTAATAGCTCTGGTCGTTTTCCGCCAGCAGGTGATAGAACGGCTGTTCCCTGGCCGGCCGGCTGTCTTCGGGAATCGCCTGATACCATTCCTCGGTGTTGGAAAATTGCGGATCGACATCGAAGATCACACCGCGGAACGGGTGTTTCCGGTGGCGAACGACCTGTCCAAGGCAATATTTTGCGCGTGTCTTAAGCATCAATTTGCAGCCCCTATCCCCAGTTAGTAACCGGTTCAAGCCCCTGCTGTCCAATACCTTGGCCCCGAATCGCGAGAAACAGACTGTGAACCATGTTTCGACAGTTCCCCGCGACGCCCGGCCGCGGGCGGGCGCGGTCCGCTCTTGCGAATGTGATTCCATCGTCGGCCCGCTTGCGGTAGTCTCGGCCCAAAACCGGGTCGCGGCAAACGCGACCCAGCAGAGGCGAGAGGCAGATGAGCAGAACCGTTACCGCAATGGTCGCAATGCTGATTCTGGCATCCTGCGGCGGTGGCTACAAGGCACCGCCGCGCAATCTGGACGATGCCTGCAGCATCATCGCGCAGCGGCCCGAATACGAGCGGGCCTTCAGGAAGACCCAGCGCCGGTGGGGCGTGCCGACGCATGTGCAGATGGCCACGATCTATCAGGAAAGCCGCTATCGCGCCGATGCCCGCACGCCGTTCCAGTTTGTCCTGGGCGTGATCCCGATGGGCCGGCAAAGCAGCGCCTACGGCTACAGCCAGGCGCTGGACGGCACCTGGGATCACTACCTGAAGGAAACCCGCAAGCGCCGGGCCAAGCGCGACGACATCCGCGATGCCACCGATTTCATGGGCTGGTACATGACCAAAAGCTATGAGAAGAACGGCATCGCGCTGACCGATGCACGCAATCAGTATCTGGCCTATCACGAGGGCCACACCGGCTATGCCCGCGGCTCGCATCAATCGAAAAGCTGGCTGTTGCGCGTCGCGGACCAGGTTCAGGCCAGGGCCGACATGTACCAGCAACAACTGGCGACCTGCGGGCGCTTCTGAACGCGGCTTGCCTCGGGTGAAGAACGCGCGCTGGAACCGCGTTGCCCGCCGGTTCATCGCCGTTTCGTGCGGCAACGCTGGCAGACCGGAACCGGGAAATCCACTCGCATCACGAGTTCGCACCTGCCGGAAGGTCTGCCAGTACCGCATTGGAAGACAGGATTCGCGAAATCACCTCGGGAATGTGCGAGGCGTAGAACTCACCATTTGCATGGTTGTTGCCAAGCATGAACTGATATTTGTCTTCAAGCCCGCCATTCGGACCAACCTTGCCTTCATTCGGATTTACAAGATAGTCCTGAAGTCCCTGAGCCGTGAACTGCGTGACGCACTGCACCCACGACTTGTCGTAGTGCCAGCGCAAGATCCCGCTATCCACAATGTGATCGCCAAAGGTCATGCGAGCGGAGCTTTCAGTCATGTTAGGGCTCGCCACCCATCCAACGACTTCCAATCCGGGAACCTTCATCCATCGTTCCAACAATTTCGCACTTTGCGCATAGTGATGCGCATACATGGTATCGAGGCAATAATCCGAGACGGGGCCAACGACATTCGTCTGCCCGTCAAGATACTTCTGATGGTTCGCGTGGTAGGAAAATTTGGCGGTCTTCATGCCACCGCACATGCTTCCATGCGTCGCTTCACCGCAGATGCCGGTTCCAAAAAGAAGAACGACCGTCGGCTGTTCCTGCCGGGCCCGTTCATCGGGAAAATAGAAATCGCGCAGATTCCCATGAAGACGTTTCAGGTGGCCCGGAGCAATGTCCGTCCTGTGTACAAACCTGCCGGAGTTCAGGCATTGGGAAACGGGACTCTCCAGGAAATTGGAAACGACCAGAGTCGCTTCCAAGTTTTCGATCTTTTCGAATTCGGTATGCCAATGGTCCCAAAATCCGATCAAATGACTGTTTCCGAAAATCAAGAGCTTCACTTCAAGTATCCTTCCAGAAGTTCGTCTTCACAGATGATGTCCCGTTCCCATTTTTCGGACTCCGATTCGCTTGCAATTCTCTCTACTTGTTCCATCCCGGATGCTACATCTTCTGCCTTCACATCCGTCATTTGAGCAAGCCGCGCCTCATCTTCCCCATGCTCCGAAAAAAAGGCTTTCATCGCGGTCTCGACACCCTCGGCCCGGATGGACCTCAGGTTTTCCGCGTAGAATCGCGACTGCGCGGCCTGATTGGTTATTATCTCGTAGGACGGAAAATAGTCGATATTCCCATGCTGCTCTGAAAGATCTCCGGCAACAGCACGCAACACCGATTTTGAATAGATCGTCGCAGGCAGAATGTGCTTGCCCGTTGCCGTTGCGGTCAGAGGAACCGGTGATACGGTGACGAGCGTCCTGAATTCGCGACCGTTTCGAAATTGGGTAACGATTTTGATAAACTCCAGAAACGCAGACATTACCTCAGAATAATTGTAGTTCTTGAACTGGTACCGATCCTCGTCGAAAGTGCCGGCAAGAACACCGGGAGCGGTCGGATAGACGGTGCCAGTTTCCTTGTGAACCCAGGCTTCGGTGAGGCCGAAGGTAAAGACAAACACATCCATTTCATGCAGAATGGAGCGAACGCATTTCAGATGTTGGCGGCGGTGTATTTCGACTTCTTCCCGAGTCTCCAGGCCGGCAGGTTCCACGTTTGGCCTGAAGGCATCGTGATATCGGCCATCCGCACCCTTCCAAACCGGATCTGCCGGTACTTCTTCAAGTATCGCTTCCTTGGCCAGTTGCAGAAGCTGATGGGCAGTATAAATATTTCCGTATCTCGCGGAATACATCTCGTAGCCGAATTTTCCACGCAGATTTTCCGGCAACCCATAGGGGGCCGGTTCCTTGTCGATAACGTTGAACCCTCTGGTTTTCAGATTTCTGGAAACATGCTGAGCAAAGCAGCTTCCTGCGGCGGCGACCTTTTCTTCTTTGCCGATTTCCCACTTCTTCTCGTATATGCCGACTGGCGCATATGGCGAAGCTTCCGCCACACCGGTGCGCCAGAAGGATGTCTTGGGCAAATCGGAATAGGGATTCATTGCAATCAATCCTTTGAACGGAGAGTCGGTTTGTCTCAGATCAGGTCTCATAGCCGGAACAAGGCTGCGTCGGCAAGGGCGCAGGCCGAAAGGAAAATGCACTCGATCGTCTGTCGCGGCAGATCGCGACCTCTGCCAGCCGCCACTTCGCCAGGCAACTCAGGCCCGCTTGCCCGCGATGGTCGCCACGCCGAGAACGTTGAGAACCCTGGCCTCGATCCCGGCGGCATCGAGCCCGGCATCGCGGTACATCTGCTCCGGGCTGGCCTGTTCGAGAAATACATCGGGCAGCACCATCGAGCGGAATTTCAGCCCGGCGTCGAACACGCCCTCATCGGCCAGCAGCTGCGCCACATGGCTGCCGAACCCGCCGGTCGCGCCTTCCTCGATGGTGATCAGCGCCTCGTGTCCGGCGGCCAGGGCCAGGATCAGGTCGCGATCCAGCGGCCTGGCGAACCGGGCATCGGCCACGGTGGGCGATATGCCGCGCGCCGCCAGCGCCTCGGCGGCCTTCTCGACCTCGGCCAGACGGGTGCCATAGGACAGGATCGCCACGCGCGAACCCTGGCGGATGATCCGGCCCTTGCCGATCTCCAGCACCTGCGGGGTTTCGGGCAGGGTGACACCGACCGCTTCGCCGCGGGGATAGCGGAAGGCGATGGGGCCGGAATCATGCGCCGCCGCCGTGGCGACCATGTGCACAAGCTCTGCCTCGTCCGCCGGGGCCATGACGGTGAATCCGGGCAGGTTTGACAGATAGGCGATGTCATAGCTGCCGGCGTGGGTCGGCCCGTCGGCGCCGACCAGCCCGGCCCGGTCGATGGCAAAGCGCACCGGCAGGCCCTGGATCGCCACATCATGCACCACCTGGTCGAACCCGCGTTGCAGGAAGGTGGAATAGATCGCACAGAACGGCCGCAGCCCGCCGGCGGCAAGGGCGGCGCAAAACGTCACGCCATGCTGCTCGGCGATGGACACATCGAAACAGCGCGAGGGATACCTTTCGGCCATCAGGTTCAGGCCGGTGCCGTCGGGCATGGCGGCAGTCACAGCGACGATCCGGTCGTCGCCGGCGGCCAGCCCGACCAGCGTTTCCCCGAACACGCGCGTATAGCTGGGCGCGTTCGAGGGCGTCTTCTTCTGCTTGCCGGTCACGACATCGAACCTGGCGGTGGCATGGCCCTTGTCGCGGGCGCTTTCGGCCGGGGGGTATCCCTTGCCTTTCCTCGTCAGCACATGGACAAGGATCGGCCCAGTGGCCCGCGCCTTTACGGTGCGCAGGACCGGCACGAGCTGGCCGATGTCATGGCCGTCGATCGGCCCGACATAGGAAAAGCCAAGTTCCTCGAACAGCGTGCCGCCGATGGCCATGCCCTTCAGCATGTCCTTGGCGCGCTTGGCGCCTTCGCGAAAGGGTTCGGGCAGCAGCGACACCGCGCTTTTGGCGGCCGCCTTGAAATCCTGATAGGGTGCACCGGCGTAGAGCCGCGACAGATAGGACGAAAACGCGCCCACCGGCGGCGCGATGGACATCTCGTTGTCGTTCAGAACGACGATCAGCCGCTTGCCCAGATGGCCGGCGTTGTTGAGCGCCTCGAAGGCCATGCCCGCGCTCATGGCGCCATCGCCGATCACCGCCACGGCATCGCCCAGCCCCTCGGGCGTCACCCCGCCCAGATCGCGGGCGACGGCAAAGCCCAGCGCGGCGCTGATCGAGGTCGAACTGTGCGCCGCCCCGAACGGGTCATAGGGGGACTCGCTGCGCTTGGTGAACCCGCTCAGCCCGCCCTTCTGGCGCAGGGTGCGGATGCGGTCGCGCCGGCCGGTCAGAATCTTGTGCGGATAGCACTGATGGCCGACATCCCAGATGATCTTGTCGCGCGGCGCGTCGAACACCGCATGCAGCGCCACCGTCAGTTCGACGACGCCCAGACCCGCCCCCAGATGACCGCCGGTTTCAGATACCGCCGAGATGGTTTCCGCGCGCAGTTCACCCGCAAGCTGCGTCAGCTGGGCATCGCTGAACGCCTTGAGGTCCGCCGGGCGCTGCACCCGGTCGAGCAGCGGCGTCTTGGGTCGGTCTTGCATCCGCGCCTCCTTGGGCGGCAGGGGTCAGCTTTGTCGCGAGATAACGAAGCGCGCCGCCTCCCGCAAGGTTTCCGCCCGCGCGCCGTAGGATGTCAGCGCATCGCAGGCGGCATCGGCAAGATCGCGCGCCCGGGTCCGGGCGGCGTCCAGCCCCAGCAGCGACACGAAGGTCGCCTTGCCCTTGCTCGCGTCCTTCTGCAACCGCTTGCCGGCCTTCTGCGCGTCGCCCTCGACATCGAGAATGTCATCGGCGATCTGAAAGGCAAGCCCCAGAGCGCGGGCATAATCCCGAAGCGGTGCCGGATCGGCCTGCGCCAGCCGCGCCCCGGCGCAGGCCGACCATTCGATCAGCGCGCCGGTCTTGCCGGCCTGCAACGCGGTGATCTGATCCAGCGTCAGAGGCGCGGGCGCGGATTCGGCGGCCATGTCCCGCGCCTGTCCCTCGACCATGCCGGCGGCACCTGCGGCGCGCGCCAGGCTCAGCACCAGATCGGCACGCACGGCGGCCGGGCCGCATTCGGGATGCGCCGCCAGCTCGAACGCCAGGCTGTGCAGCGCGTCACCGGCCAGAACGGCGGTGCCTTCATCCCATTTCGCGTGAACCGTGGGCCGGCCCCGGCGCAGGTCGTCATCGTCCATGCAGGGCAGATCGTCGTGAACCAGCGAATAGGCATGCAACGCCTCGATTGCGGTGGCGGGCCAGATCGCCCGTTCGGTCCCGATGCCGTGCAGCCGCGCACTCTCCAGCACCCAGAAACCGCGCAGCCGCTTGCCGCCCCATGTGGCCCAGGCCATGCCGGACGTCACCGGCAGCGTCTCGAATCCTGCCAGCACCCTGTCGAAATGCGTCTGGATCAGCGCCGCGTCCTCGGCCAGCCGTTCGCGGAACATCTACATCTCTTCGACCGGTCTGGTCCCGGTCGGATTGCCGTCGGCATCCATGGTGATCTGGGCGACCTTCTCTTCCGCGCGGGCCAGTTCTTCCTCGCAGCGCTTCTTCAACGCCGCGCCGCGTTCATAAAGCGTGATCGAGGCGTCCAGCGCCACGTCGCCATGTTCGAGTTGGCCAACCACCGCCTCAAGCTCTTTCATGGCCTCTTCAAAGCTCATCTCGCTTACGGGTTTCCCGGTCATGTCGCAGCCTTCGTCAGTTCTTCCACATGCGCCCTTGCGGCGGCGCCCAGCGCGGTCAGATCATACCCGCCCTCCAGAGTCGAGACGATACGCCCCGCGCACAGATCACGGGCCAGGGCGCAAATCTCGGCGGTGATCCATCGGAAATCGCCGGTACTCCAGGCCAGTTGCGCCAACGGGTCGTCCTGATGCGCATCGAACCCGGCGGATATCACGACGAGATCGGGCGCGAATTCGCGCAGGCGCGGGAACGCCCGCTCGCTCCAGGCGGCGCGCATCTCGGCCCCGCCGGTGCCGGGGGCGAGCGGCAGGTTCAGCACGTTGTCATGCGCGCCGGTCTCATCCTCGCGCCCGCTGCCCGGCCAGAGCGGCATCTGATGGCTCGAGACGAACAGCGCGCGAGGCTCGTCCCACAGCAGATCCTGGGTGCCGTTGCCATGATGCACGTCGAAATCCAGCACCGCGACCCGGTTCAGCCCGTGATGGTCCAGCGCGTGTTTCGCCGCCAGCGCGGCATTGCCGAACAGGCAGAAACCCATCGCGGTCGCGCGTTCCGCATGATGCCCCGGCGGGCGGATCGCGCAGAACGCGTTGGCCGCCTCGCCGCCCAGCACCATGTCAACCGCGCGCACCGTCGCGCCGGCCCCGCGAAACGCCGCGACCAGCGATCCCGGCGACATCCATGTATCGGCGTCGATGCGAAAGAAGCCGTCAGCCGGCAGGTTGCGGCGCAGATCGGCCAGATAGGCCGCCGGGTGGATGCGCAATATGTCATCTTCCGCCGCCAGAGGCGCCGTCACCCTATCGAGATCGAGCGTTTCCAGCGCGTGCAGAACATGATCCAGCCGCGCCGCGCGTTCGGGATGGCCCTCGGGCGTGACGTGAGTGAGGCAATCGGCATGTGAAATCAGCGCCGTTTTCATTCCCAGTTCCCTTTCCTGCGGTGCCGGGATGGCTTGCGGGTTCAGTCCGGCACCAGCATGTAACCCTCGCCGCGGACCGTCTGCAAATATTGCGGCTGTTTCGGGTTGGGCTCGATCTTGCGCCGCAGCCGGGTGATCTGCACGTCGACCGCGCGTTCCTGCGCCTGGCCGCGGTCGCGGCCCAGATCCTCGACCAGCTTGGTGCGGCTCACCGGCTCGTGCGGACAGGCGGCGAATATGCGCAGCAGCTGGCTTTCGGTGGCGGTCAGGCGGATCAGCAGTTCGCCCTGCCACATCTCGGCGCGTTCGACATCGTATCGGATCGTGCCCAGATGCAGGGTCTTCGGGCCGGCGTCCCGGGTCCGGGAATCGGGCATCCTTCGCAGGATCGCGTTGATCCGCAGCAGCAGTTCCTTCGGCTCGAACGGCTTGGGCAGGTAATCGTCGGCCCCGGCTTCCAGCCCGGCGATGCGATGCTCGGTCTCGCCCCGCGCGGTCAGCAGCAGGATCGGCGTCGTCCGGGTTTCGCGCAAGGCACGGGTCAGCGCCATGCCGTCCTCTCCCGGCATCATCACGTCAAGCACGATCAGGTCGAAATCCAGCCCCGCCAGGATACGCCGCGCATGCGCTGCATCCCGCGCCGCCGTGACCAGAAAGCCGTTGCGCATCAGGAACTTCCTGAGCAGGTCGCGAATACGCTCATCGTCATCGACGATCAGCAGATGCGAATCCAGCAAGGTCATGGTGTTCCATCCCGCAGCCGCACATAGGCGCGCCGCATGTCGGTATCCATCATCGCCTCGAGCACCTGCCTGAACCCGGCCACCGCTTCGGGCCCGGCAACGCGATAGGCCGCCCGCATCCGGGCGCGCTGGGCATCCGACAGCCGGGACTCCAGCGCGCGCCCGTCCTCGGTCAGATAGAGGTGGCGCTCGCGCTTGTCGACATTGCCCACCCGGCTTTCGACCAGCCCGTCGGCGATCAGCGCGCGCAGCACACGGTTCAGCGACTGTTTCGTGACACCCAGGATCGCCAGCAGGTTGTTCACGGTGGTTCCCGGCGCCCGGTTGATGAAATGGATCGCCCGGTGATGCGCGCGGCCATAGGACTGGTCCGCCAGGATGCGGTCGGGATCGGCGGTAAAGCCGCGATAGGCGAAGAACATCGCCTCGATCCCCTGGCGCAACTGTTCGTCGGTCAGAAACAGCAGGTTCTCGCCGCTGTAGACCGGTGCCGCCCGTCCCTCCGACATCGGTGCCCTCTTTCTCCGTTTTGCGCCAGTTTACGTCAGTCTTGTTGACATTCCAAGCGCGAAGCGGTATCGAATCGCAGTTTTCGCGCAATTTCGTGTCCGGTTCGGCCCGATTTTGCGCAATAAATGGAAATTTCGAACGACCCGCAGGAGGGCACGACGATGGCAGGCTATGACGACCGGGACGGCCAGATCTGGATGGATGGCAAACTGATCCCCTGGCGGGACGCGAATGTACATATCCTGACCCATGCGCTGCATTATGCAAGCTCGGTGTTCGAAGGCGAACGCTGCTACAATGGCAGGATATTCCGGGGCGTGGAACATTCCGAGCGGCTGAAGCGATCCGCCGAGATGCTGGATTTCGAAATCCCCTGGACGGTCGAGGAAATCGAGGCCGCGAAATACGCCATGCTCAAGGCCAACGGCTGGTCCGACGCCTATGTGCGCGCCGTCGCCTGGCGCGGCGCGGGCGAGGACATGGGCGTTTCGGCGCGGCGCAACCCGGTGCGCATGGCCATCGCCGGCTGGGAATGGGGCAACTATTACGGCGATGCCAAGATGAAGGGCGCCAGGCTGGACATTTCCAAATGGAAGCGCCCCAGCCCCGAGACCATCCCCAGCCATGCCAAGGCGGCGGGTCTCTACATGATCTGCACCATGTCCAAGCACGCGGCCGAGGCCAAGGGCTGTTCGGACGCGATGATGTTCGACTATCGCGGCTATGTGGCCGAGGCGACCGGCGCCAACATCTTCTTCGTCAAGGATGGCGAGGTGCACACGCCGAAACCCGACTGCTTCCTGAACGGCCTGACCCGGCAGACGGTGATCGACATGCTGAACGAGCGCCAGATCAAGGTACACGAACGCCATATCATGCCCGAGGAACTGGATGGTTTCGAACAGTGCTGGCTGACCGGCACCGCCGCCGAGGTCACGCCGGTCGGCCGGATCGGCGACTGGAATTTCGAGGTCGGGGCGCTGACGCGCGACATCTCGGAAGGCTATGAACGACTGGTGCGCGCCTGACACGAACGCGAATGCCCCGTCGCAGCGACAGGGCATTCACCGGCTTAGGGGCCCGATGGCAGGATCGTTCAGGCCGGCTTCTTCCTGCGGCGCAGCACCGCAAGCCCGCCAAGACCAGCCAGCAACAGCGGAAAGCCCGCCGGCAGCGGTATGGCCGCCGCGGTATAATCGACAACGAACTGGCCAAGCACGAAACCGGAACCCCCGCTGCCTTCGACGAAGGTCATGCGCGCGATGTCGGGGCCGAACAGCGTGTTGTACTCGTTCGAGTTGGATGCCGAATCGAGCACCGTGCTAAGCGCATCGTAGGCCACGGCGTCGATCACGTCGATTTCCGAAGTGACGCTTCCGTTGATCGGGTTGAGATATCTGACCGAGTTGATCACCCCGCCCGAAATCAGCATCTCGATAGGTCCGGCATCGGCAGTGGTGCTGAGCCAGCGATCAAGGCTGTAGGCCGTCTCGAACGCGCTGGGCAGTGTCCTGATTCGCAAACCCGGCCCGTTGAACGTGAAGGTCAACGCGCCCTGCGATTTGCTGAACGTGTCTCCCGCGAGCGCTCCGACGGTTTCGCCCGTGAAATCCAGCGTCATCGTGGCGGCGAGCGCCGAGCCCGCCGACGCAATCGCTAAAACGGCGGCATAGCCGGTTGCGCGTATCAGTCTGGTAATTTTCATCAACTTCACCCCCTGTAAAGAGAAACAAACTTGCTTTACGGAAGTCGAATTTTAGATAAAATTGCCCGTCTAGTCAAGAATCTACGCGATGGGGAGAGTCCTCGATGCCCTGCACATTTCGCTGCCGGCAGCCCTCGGCACCGGGGGCGCATTCACCCCTTCGGGTCGGCCATCGACCGCAGCCTGGCACGCGCCAGGCCAAGCTGGTGCTCGCGCCAGATCACCAGCACGTTGCTGGCGATGACCACCGCGGCGCCGATCAGCATCACCAGCGTCGGCAGTTCGGCGAACACGAAATAGCCAAGCAGTATCGCGAACAGCATCGAGGCATAGTCGTAAGGCGCCAGCATCGAAGCCGGGGCAAAGCGGAAGGCGGACGTGATCAGCATCTGCGCCACCCCTCCAAGGAGGCCCG
>JAGRMG010000202.1 GCA_020441385.1 Paracoccaceae bacterium | reverse complement strand
GTGGTGGCGGCGAACGACATCTGGAATCCGGGGCCCGTCAGCGCCTCGGGCCGCAGCGCCAGAACGATGAGTGCCGCCATCGCCACCGCGCGCAGCGAAAACGCGCGCCGGTCCACCAGAACCGCGCCCAGCACCACGGCGGTCATCACGAAGGCGCGTTCGGTGGCGACGTTGCCGCCCGACAGCACCAGGTATCCGGCCGCCACGATCAGCGCGCCGACCGCCGCGAGCTTGCGCGTCGGCAGCCGCAGCGCAAGCGCAGGCACCATCGCCATGGCCAGTCGCAGGGCGCCGAACACGAAACCGGCCAGGAGCCCCATGTGCAGCCCCGAGATCGCCAGCAGATGCGCCAGGTTGCTTGCCCTGAGCGCGGTCAGCGCGTCGCGGCTGACCGCGCTGCGATCGCCGGTGGTCACCGCGGCGGCGAACCCGCCGACATCGCCGGGCAGAACCTCGCGGATACGCGACGCCGCCGCCATGCGGGCCGCGAACACCCGCACCCCGGCCGATCCGGGCGCCGGCGGCGCAAGGACGACCACCGCCTTGCGGGTATAGCCGACCGCGCCCAGACGCTTGAACCAGGCATGGCGGCGGAAATCGAAGCCGCCCGGTTCGGCCGGGCCCTGGGGCGGCGACAGGTGGCCGGTCGTGCGGATACGCGCGCCCGGAACGATCTCGGGCGCCTCGCCGTGCAGGGATATGCGCACCCTCTCGGGCCGCCGCCAGTCCGGCACATCCTCGAGCCAGACCCGGTCGAGCGTCAGCCGCAGCTTGTCCGACGCCGACCGGTCCATCGCGACAACCCGCCCCTCGACCGGGCCGTAATAGCGCCAGTAGAGCACCGGGGCGGCGACGTGATTGGCCCGCAGCCCGGCCAGGGCGAACCCCGCGGCCACCAGTGCCATCGCCCAGCCAGGCACCGACCAGCCCCCTGGCCAGCGCATCGCCGCCGCCGCCCCCAGCGCCCCCGCTGCAAGCAAACCGCCATAGAGCGCCGCGCCCGGTTCCTCGCGCAGCGCGAAATAGAGGCCGATCCCGATCGCTGCGCAGACCGGCGCCCAGGGAAACAGATGACCGCGCTGGGCCGACAGCGCCGCTTGCAGTTCGGCCGGAACGCGCATGCTTGCCCCCTGTGGCGCGGATCGCTAGAGAGACCCGAACCCTATCCCGCACATGGTTACCAAAACGTAAAGCCAGGAAGTCAGAGCGCCAATGCCCGATCAGGTCGTCACCCGTTTCGCCCCCTCGCCCACCGGGTATCTGCACATCGGCGGCGCGCGCACGGCGCTGTTCAACTGGTTGTACGCGCGCGGCCGCGGCGGGAAATTCCTGCTTCGGATCGAGGATACCGACCGCGCCCGTTCGACGCCCGAGGCAACGGCGGCGATCCTTCAGGGGCTGACCTGGCTGGGGCTCGACTGGGATGGCGAACCGGTCAGCCAAGCCGCGGGCGCCGCGCGCCATGCCGAGGTAGCGCACCAGTTGCTGTCGCAGGGCAAGGCGTACAAGTGCTTTTCCACGCAGGACGAAATCGCCGCCTTCCGCGAGGCCGCGAAGGCCGGCGGCAGATCGACCCAGTTCCGCAGCCCCTGGCGCGACGCCGACCCCTCGACCCACCCCGACGCGCCCTACGCCATCCGCATCAGGGCGCCGCAGGACGGCACGACCGTCATCCGCGACCGCGTGCAGGGCGACGTGACGATCCGCAACGACCAGCTTGACGACATGATCATCCTGCGTTCGGACGCAACGCCGGTCTATATGCTGGCCGTGGTGGTGGACGATCACGACATGGGGGTCAGCCATGTGATCCGCGGCGACGATCATCTCAACAACGCCGCGCGCCAGATGATGATCTACGAGGCGATGGGCTGGCAGGTTCCGGTCTGGGCGCATATCCCGCTGATTCACGGGCCGGACGGCAAGAAGCTCTCCAAGCGCCACGGCGCGCTGGGGGCCGAAGCCTATCAGGCGATGGGCTATCCGGCGGCGGGCATGCGCAACTACCTGGCGCGGCTGGGCTGGAGCCACGGCGACGACGAGTTCTTCACCGACGCGCAGGCGCTGGAGTGGTTCGATCTGCCCGGGATCGGCCGAAGCCCGGCCCGGTTCGACCTGAAGAAGCTGGAAAATCTCTGCGGCCGGCATATCGCCGTCAGCGAGGATGCCGCGCTGCGGCGCGAGATCGGCGAATATCTCGAGGCCGCAGGCCGGCCGGCGCTGACGCCGCGGCAGTCAGACAATCTGGAACATGCGATGTATTGCCTCAAGGACCGCGCGCGGACGTTCCCCGAGATTCTTGAAAAGGCACACTTTATTCTGGACTCGCGGCCCGTCGTGCCGGATGCGGCCGCGGCCGCGGCCTTGCAGGCGGTATCCGACCGTATACTGGCGGAATTGACGCCGCATTTGCAAAATGTTAGCTGGACCCGAGAGGATCTGGAGGTTGCCTTGGCCGGTTTTGCCGAGGCGCACGATACCAAGTTCGGCAAGCTCGCCGGGCCGCTTCGGGCGGCGTTGGCGGGGCGGACGGTGACACCTTCGGTATTCGACATGATGCTGGTTCTGGGCCGCGACGAAACCGTGGCCCGGCTGAACGACGCGGCAGGGTGATCCCGGGATTCACATTCGGGTAACGCTGCGCGGTTACGACACGGCCTGCGCCTCGCCGGGTGCAGGCGCTGCCTCACCGGGAACCGGCGCTGCCGGCCGCGCGCGCCCGCACGCGCTGGAACAGGACCGGTGCGCTACCGGTGCCCGCACACGGCACGAACGAGGAAGGAAACCCATGACGGAAAACAACAACAAGACCGCCACGCTGTCCCTCGACGGAACGTCCTATGACCTTCCCGTCCTGACACCGACCATCGGCCCCGACGTGGTGGATATCCGCAAGCTCTATGCGCAGGCCGGCGTGTTCACCTACGATCCCGGCTATACCTCGACCGCGGCCTGCGAATCGACCATCACTTTCATCGACGGCGACAAGGGCGAGTTGCTGCACCGCGGCTATCCGATCGACCAGCTGGCGGAAAAATCCCACTATCTCGAAGTCTGTTTCCTGCTGCTTTACGGCAATCTGCCCACGGCAAGCGAGCTGGAGGATTTCGAGACCCGCGTGACCCGTCACACGATGGTGCACGAACAGATGCACAATTTCTTCCGCGGGTTCCGCCGCGATGCGCATCCGATGGCGACGCTGGTCGGCGTGGTGGGGGCGATGTCGGCCTTCTATCACGACTCGACCGACATCAACGACCCCTGGCAACGCGAGGTCGCCGCGATCCGGCTGATCGCCAAGCTGCCCACCATCGCGGCGATGGCCTACAAGTATTCCATCGGCCAGCCCTTCATCTATCCGCGCAACGATCTGGACTATGCGGCGAATTTCCTGTCGATGTGCTTTGCGGTTCCGGCCCAGACCTACGAGGTCAATCCGATCCTCGCCCGGGCGATGGACCGGATATTCACGCTGCATGCCGATCATGAACAGAACGCGTCTACCTCGACGGTGCGGCTGGCATCATCCTCGGGCGCCAATCCGTTCGCCTGCATCGCCGCCGGCATCGCCTGCCTGTGGGGGCCGGCGCATGGCGGGGCCAACCAGGCCTGCCTGGAAATGCTCAAGGAAATCGGCACCGTCGATCAGATTCCCGAATACATCAAGCGGGCCAAGGACAAGAACGACCCCTTCCGCCTGATGGGCTTCGGCCATCGCGTCTACAAGAACTTCGACCCCCGCGCCAAGGTGATGAAGCAGTCGGCCGACGAGGTTCTCGAATTGCTGGGAATCGAGGACAACCCGGTGCTGCAGGTCGCCAAGGAACTGGAGAAGCAGGCGCTGGAGGATTCCTATTTCGTGGACAAGAAGCTGTTCCCGAACGTGGATTTCTATTCCGGCATCATTCTCGAGGCGATGGGCTTTCCGACCGCGATGTTCACTCCGATCTTCGCGCTCAGCCGCACGGTGGGCTGGATTTCGCAATGGAAGGAGCAGCTCTCCGATCCGGCGCACAAGATCGGGCGGCCGCGCCAGCTTTATCTGGGCGAATCCCGGCGCGACTACGTCGATATCGAGAACCGCTGAACCGACCCTGTACCGCCCGAGACGCCCCCGCTGTTGGCGGGGGCGATTTTTCGTTCCCACTCGCGCCCGGGTTCACGGCGGAACCCCCGGCCGGGCTGCGCGTTCACCCCATGCGCCGGCCGCAGGGCCGGGCAGAGGCCGGGACACGCGATGAACGAGACCGCCAGATCAGCAGCCCCGCCGCCTGCGCGGCGCAGGAACGGCGGGACGCCCGCCGTCGATCTGGCCGCGCATGCCGCGCCGCGCGACTGGCGCGACCGCGCTGCCCTGCGGACGGTCAAGGTTCTGCGCGTCTTCGCCGACCGGTTCTTCTCCAACCGCTACGGGCATCGCGCGGTGGTGCTGGAGACGATCGCCGCGGTGCCGGGCATGGTCGGGGGGCTGTTGCAGCATCTGAAGTCCGTGCGCCGCATCCGCGACGACCACGGCTGGATCCGCGAGTTGATCGACGAGGCCGAGAACGAACGCATGCATCTGATGACCTTCATCGAGATCGCGCGTCCTTCCCGGCTGGAGCGGTGGCTGATCCTGGCCGGCCAGTTCCTGTTCTACAATTTCTATTTCTTTCTCTACCTGCTGGCGCCGCGGATCGCGCATCGGGTGGTCGGCTACCTCGAGGAAGAAGCAGTCGTCAGCTATACCGAATACCTGGACGAGATCGACGCAGGCCGGGTCGACAACGTCGCCGCGCCGGATATTGCGGTTTCCTACTGGAACCTGCAACCGGGCGCGCGGCTGCGCGAGGTGGTCGAGGTCGTGCGCGCCGACGAGGCCGGGCACCGCGACCGCAACCACGCCTTTGCCGACCGGATCGCCGAGGACCGCTGAACCGTTGGGTCCGAATTGCGGCGGTTTCGCGGCATTGTCGCGCCCGTTCCGACAATGCCCGCCCCCGCCGCCCGAACCCGGGACAGCCGATTCAAGCCCCCATTGGACCAGTCGGCGGCAAAGCGCGCGACTGTTTCGCCGCTATCCACAATGCCCGCCCAATTCTTGACGCAATCCGTTAACGGGAGGACAGTTATTCCGTTTATCGCGGAGTGAGTCCCATGTTGCCCATCTATCTGCTCGTCCTGCTCGGGTTCGGTGTCGCCTATGGCATCTACGAGGCGCTCGACGATGACGACGAAAATCTCGACCAGACCATCACCGGCACCGAAGGCGACGACAGCCTGACCGGCGGGCCCGGCGACGACGACATGTTCGGGCTCGGCGGCAACGATACGATGGACGGCCTGAGCGCCAACGACGCGCTTGTCGCCGGCGAGGGCAACGACCTGATGCAGGGCGGCGAGGGCAACGACCGGCTGGTCGGCGGCGCCGGGTTTGATATCGGGCTGGGCGGGCCCGGCGAGGACACGCTGCGCGGCAACGAGGATACCGACATCCTGATCGGCGGGGACGGCGACGACACGCTGCTGGGCAACCGGGGCGACGACTGGCTCGACGGGCAGGACGGCGACGACATCGTGAACGGCGGCTCGCAATCGGACAACCTGATCGGCGGCGGCGGCGCCGACACGCTGACCGGCGAGGGCGGCGACGACCTTCTGGCCGGCGGCGACCTGCTGACCCGCGCGCTGAGCGTCGGGGAACTGGCGGCGCTGCGCGACGCGACGCTTTCGGGCGAAGGCGCGAACCTGCCGCCCGGCGTGGACTACCGGGCCGGCGACGACGGCGATGCCGATGTTCTGGATGCCGGGCCGGGCGACGATATGCTGATGTTCGGGCGCGGCGACATGGCCACCGGCGGGCCCGGCGACGATCTGTTCTATCTGCTGGGCGGTATCGCGGCCGACCCGGCGCAGGTGATGGATTTCGACGGCGCCGAGGACAGGCTGATCTATGTTCACGACGAAGGCACCCCCGAACCGGCGCTGAGCCTGACGGACAATGGCGACGGCACCCAGACGCTTGTGGCCGACGGCGAAACCGTCGCCGTGCTTGCCGCCACCGGGCTGACCGCCGAGGACATCCTGTTCTACGAACGCGGATCGGAGCCGGGTTTCGTCGTCTGACGGCAGACGGCCTGGGCAGGACGGCAAACGGCCCGGGCGAACCGCCCGGGCCGTCACTGTCTCGCGCGGCGGTGCGAACCGCCGGGGCGTCGTCTGTCACGCCAGCAGGTCGAAGCTGTCGCCGCCCGAATGCAGCATGATCGAGGTCTCGGCCGCGCCATCGACCAGCGCCCAGAGCACCTGCCCGCTGGGCACATGGGTGACGAAGGCTTCGGCAGCCGCATCGTCGCCCGCCCCGGCGGTGATCGCATAATCGACGCGGAAATCGTCCCGGGTCGCGCCCGAGGCGCCGAACTGGAGCATGTCCTCCTCGCCCGAGAAATCCTGAACCCAGTCGGTGGCATGACCTTCGACACCCATGTTGAAGAAGGTGTCGCTGCCGCCGCCGCCGTTCAGCCGGTCGAACCCGAAGCCGCCGTTGAGAAAGTCGTCGCCGTCGCCGCCGAACAGCGCGTCGCCGCCGCCGTTGCCGGCGATGATGTCGTTGCCGCCATTGCCGGCCAGCACATCCGAACCCATACCGCCGGAAATGCGGTCGTTGCCGGCACCGCCGGACACGTCGTCATGACCGCTTCCGCCCGACAGCGTATCGTCGCCCGACGCACCCAGCACGAGGTCGTCGCCCTCGCCGCCGTTCACCTCGTCGCCGCCCTCATCGGCCACCAGCGTCTTGCCGGTGCTGGCGCGCATCTGCTCGAGGAGGCCACGGGCGCCCTCGATGCTCATCGCCTCGATCTCGCCGGAGGCCGCGGGCAGAAGCTGAGTAAAGCCGCCCGAGCCGTCGACCTCGCCCTCGGTGCCCGCGCCGATGCCTTCGGGCACGGTGACGCCATGCAGCACGATCTCGCGCAGATTGAGCGGCAGGATGTCCTCGCCGGTGTAGTCGGTCATCGTCACCGGGCTGAAGAAGTTCGCGGCATCGTTCAGATCGAAGGACTGGATATAGACGAACTGGCCGTCATCGCCGGTGACAGGCAATCCGCCGTCCTCGGACAGCGGCAGCAGGACATCGCCGTAAGAACCGACGCCCTCCAGAACCTCGACCATGCCGTCGCGGTCGGTATCCGAAAAGATGTCGGGCGACACGGAATCCATGGGGTTGCCCTCATCGTCGAAGCGGCCGTGGATATGTTGCGGCACACCCATCCCGGCCTCCATGCTGTCGGCCACGATCGCCACATTGACGTATTGTTCGCCGCCTTCCTCGACATTGCCGACCGCGATCACCGCGTCACCGCTGACCCCGGACGAATTGAGCGCGGTCAGGTTCACCGCATACGCGGCCTGAGCGGATTGCAGGAACGTGTCGAAGCTGGCGAAGGTCTTGTCTAGATGTGCCATGAAAAGCGCCTTTCGGTCTGAGTTGCAAGTCGGGAAGCAACGGATCCGCTTGCCGCGAAGTTTCACCCGCGGGCCCGATCTCGCGAAACCGTTATCGCCGGTGAACACGTCGTGAGGCGCGGCGAACCCGGGCCGTGCGCCGTCTGCGACCGTTTCCGGCTTGAAGTCTCTGTTCGACACCACTAGATCAGAGATGGACAGCATGCAGAACCGGCGCTGTCACCGAAGGGGTGCCGCCCGCCGTAATCTGCTGTGTCCGCTGCGTGGAAGGCATATGCTGCGCAGTCCGAGGTGAACGGCGGCGGTTCGCACGTCGCCTGAACGTGTCACGGCAAAACCTTCCTTGCGCAGCCGAACGAGGCGTTGCGATGGAGGGCGCGCATGGCACAGGTCGAGATCGCCGAAAGCATGATCCAGATCGACGCGGAGGTGCTGGCCCGCGCGTTCGACATCGGGTCCGAGGAGCTGAAACGCAGGATGCGCGAAGGCACGATCACCAGCCGGGCCGAGCACGGGGAGGACGAGGATGTCGGCAGGATCCGGCTCACGTTCTTTTCGCCCGATCACCGGGTCCGGATCACCGCGGATGCGCAGGGCAATGTCCTGTCCTGCGAAAGGGCGCGGATCGAACCGGCTTCGCCGGATGGGCGCTGGGTTCAGGATGCGCTGCTTGACGAGGCCCTGGCCGAGAGTTTTCCCGCCAGCGACCCCATTGCCGTCAGTTTCGACCCCAACAGGCGCGCGGGCGGCAACTGAGCGCAAGGGCATCGGGCCGCGGGCTCGGAAGGATCGGTTACCATGGTGAAACGCTCGGACGAGGTCGATGAAATCGGGGGCCTGAAATGGCCGCGCCGCTTTCCGGTTCCGCGCGACTTCGGGGTGGCGAAGGGGTCGCGCATTGTCACGGGCAAGTCCTGGCCCGCACCTGATGGGGCCGTGCGCATCGCCACCCTGCGCATCTATCGCTACGAGCCGGACCGCGACGATCCGCCCCGCATCGACACGTTCCGCGTCGATCTCGACGATTGCGGGCCGATGCTGCTGGATGCGCTGATCTGGATCAAGACCAGGGTCGATCCGACGCTGACCTTCCGCCGGTCCTGCCGCGAGGGCGTGTGCGGATCCTGCGCGATGACCATCGACGGCACCAACTGGACCGCCTGCACCCGCGCCATGGACGAATTGTCCGAACCCGCCACGATCTATCCGCTGGCCAACCTGCCGGTGATCAAGGATCTGGTGCCCGACCAGACGCACCTGTTCGAGCAGCACGCGCTGATCGGCCCCTGGCTCAGGACGGAAACCCCCGCGCCCGAACGCGAACGGTTGCAATCCATCGAGGACCGCCAGGCGCTCGATGGCTATTACGAGTGCATCATGTGCTTCTGCTGCACCTCGGGCTGCCCCAGCCACTGGTGGAACGGCGACCGCTTTCTCGGCCCGGCGGCCCTGCTGCATGCCTGGCGCTGGCTGGCCGACAGCCGCGACGAGGCAAGCGGCGAGCGGCTGGATACGCTGGAAGACCCGTTCCGGCTGTATCGCTGCCACACTATCCTGAACTGCACCCGCACCTGTCCGCGCGGGCTGAACCCCGGCAAGGCCATCGCCGAGATCAAGCGCATGATGCTGGACCGCCAAGGCTGAACGAAGGAACCCGCAATGCCCCGCCCCCGCCCGGTTTCGCCCAACATGCAGAACTACCGCCCGCAGCTGACATCGGTGTTGTCCATCGGGCACCGCCTGTCGGGTGTCGCGCTGGGCATTTGCGCCTTCGGCCTTGCCGCCTGGCTGGCGGCGGGCGCCTTCGCGCCGCGCGCCTTCGATGCGATGCAGGCGGCCGCGCTGTCGCTGCCCGGCCGGATCGTGCTGTTCTTCGTCACGCTCGCCCTGTTCTATCACCTCTGCAACGGCATCCGCCATCTGGTCTGGGACAGCGTGCGCGCGTTCGAGCTGCGCGCGATCTATGCCGGCGGCTGGGCCGTGGTGGCGGCAAGCCTGATCCTGACCGTCGGGTTCTGGCTGTGGGGGCTGGCATGATCTTGCGCCGCAGGACCGCCTATGCGCAGGCCCACGGACTGGGCGCCGCCGGGCACGGCACCGGCCACTGGCGCGCGCAACGGGTCTCGGCCCTCGCCCTGGTTCCGCTGGCGCTCTGGCTCGGGCTGTCGCTGTTTGGCGGCGCGGCCACGGATCGGGCGGCGCTGGCGGGTTTTCTGGGGCAGCCGGTCAACGCGATCCTGATGGTCCTGTCCCTTCTCGCGGCGTTCCATCACGCGGCGCTGGGCCTTCAGGTGGTCGCCGAGGACTACATCCACACCCCCGCCAGATTCGCCGCGATCGCCCTGATCCGGCTGTCCTGCATCGCGGGCGCCACCGCCGGTATCGTGGCGACCCTGACCATGGCGCTGGCCGGCTAGACAAGGAGGCACCATGCGTATCGAGAATTTCCTGCCGACGGCACGCAAGAGGATGTGCTGCATCGGTCCGGATGCCGCTCTGCTGCGGGCGGCGCGGCTTCTGGAACGCCGGCACGACATTCTTCTGGTTTGCGACGAGGGCGGCCCCCTGGCGGGGATCGTGACGAAAAGCGACGTGGTGCGCCAGATGGGTGTCTGCACCGGCGCCAGTTGCACCGCGCCGGTGGTCGAGGCGATGACGCGCGACGTCGTCAAGGTGGCCCCGGACGGCCGCATGCAGGATGCTTGGGAGATCATGAAATCGCGCGGCCTGAAGAACATCCCCGTGGTCGGCCCCGGGGACAGGCCGCTCGGCGTGCTGACCGCCCGGGATGTCCTTCAGAGCCTTTGGCAGGAGGTTCAGCACGAAGAGGATCTGCTTTTCAACTATGTGATGAACGTCGGATATCGCTAGGCGGGCGCCGCGCCCGGGGCGTGACCCTGTAACGGGCACATCGCGGATGCGGCAAGCCGGGCACCGTGGCGGCATTCGCGCCGCCCTGGCCCGATCCCCATTTTCGACGCGTTGCGTTTGACTGCGCCCGGCCAAGGCGATAATTCGGGGGCCGGCAATCCGATCCAGCAAAGGCGCGTCCGGTCTCCATGCAGATCATTTTCCATACCGGCGCCCACTGCACCGACGACGACCTGCTGCTCAAGTGCCTGTTGCGCAACAAGGAGGAATTCTCGGCCCGCGGCATCGCCGTGCCGGGGCCGGGCAAGTACCGTTCGCTTCTGAAGGACGCGTTCGCGGCGATGGACAGGGCCGAGCCCGCTTCGGATGCGCGCGACGTGCTGATCGACGCCATTCTGGACGACGAGGTCGCCGACCGGCTGATCATGTCCAACGAACATTTCTTCGGCTCGCAGCGTTTCGCCATCGAGGGCAACATCCTGTATCCGCTGGCCGGCCAACGCCTGGGCCAGCTGCGCGCGCTGTTCCCGTTCGATCAGATCGAGGTGTTCATGGCCATCCGCAACCCCGCCGGTTTCCTGCCGCTGGTGCTGGCCAAGGCGGCGCCCAAACGGGTGCGCGAGGTGCTGGAGGCCACCGACCCGCGAACGCTGCGCTGGTCGCAGACCCTGAGCCGCATCCGCGACGCGGTGCCCGACATTCCGCTGACCGTGTGGTGCAACGAGGACACGCCCCTGATCTGGGGCCAGATTCTGCGCGAGATCGCGGGCATCGAACACGGCCAGACCATCGCCGGCGGGTTCGACATCCTCTACGAGATCATGTCGCGCGAGGGGATACGGCGGCTGCGCGGCTATCTGGGCCAGCATCCCGACATGACGGAAATGCAACGCCGCCGGGTGATCGCAGCGTTCCTCGACAAATACGCCATCGAGGAGGCGGTGGAGGACGAACTCGACCTGCCCGGCTGGACCCACGAACTTGTCGAGGAGATGAGCGAACTTTACGACGAGGATGCTTTTCGCATCCAGCGCATCCCCGGCGTGCAGATGATCGCGCCCTGAGCGGCGCGACAAAGCAACGCTTGCCCCGCCGCGTGCTTGGGCCGATAAACTCGCCCCGAGAGCCACGCCCACCCCGGAGCCGACATGACCCGCATCGCCAGACTGTTCGCAATGGCCGCGCTGGCGCTGGCCTGGACCTGTCCGGCGCAGGCGCGCCCGGTGACGGTCTTCGCCGCGGCCAGCCTCAAGACCGCGCTGGATGCGGTGGCGGCGGCCTTCACCGACGCCACCGGCACCGAAACCCGCCTGTCCTATGCCGGCAGTTCGGCCCTGGCCCGCCAGATCGAGCAGGGCGCGCCGGCCCAGGTGTTCGTCTCGGCCAATCCCGGCTGGATGGACGTGCTCGACGGCCAGGGGCTGCTGGCGCCCGGCACGCGCACGAACCTGCTGACGAACCGGCTGGTCCTGATCGCGGGGCAAGGCATGGATGTGACGCTCGATCCGGTGCCGGGGGCCGATCTGGCCGCCGCGCTGGGCGACGGGCGGCTGGCGATGGCGCTGGTCGATGCGGTGCCGGCGGGCATCTACGGCAAGGCGGCGCTGCAATCGCTGGGCCTGTGGGACGCTATCGCAGAGCGGGTGGCGCAGACCGACAACGTGCGCGCCGCGCTGCGGCTGGTGGCGGCGGGCGAGGCGCCGCTGGGCATCGTCTATGCCACCGATGCCGCCGCCGAACCGCGGGTCCGCGTGGTGGGCGTGTTCGCGCCCGGCAGCCACCCGCCGATCCTCTATCCCGCGGCCATCGTCGGGGATGGCGACACCCCCGAAGCCCGGGCCTTCCTGGCCTTCCTGGCCGGGCCGCTGGCGGGCGCGCTGTTTCGCGAACACGGCTTCGGCCTGGGGGGGGGCGGCGATTGACCGGCTGGCTCGGCGTGCAGGAATGGCAGGCGGTTGCGCTGTCTCTGAAGGTGTCGCTCTGGGCCACCGCGCTGAGCCTGCCGCTGGGCATACTGATCGCCTATGCCCTGGCGCGCTGGCAGTTTCGCGGCAAACAGGTGCTGAACGGGCTGGTTCACCTGCCGCTGATCCTGCCGCCGGTCGTCACCGGCTATCTGCTGCTGCTGACCTTCGGGCGGCGCGGGCCGGTCGGGGCCTGGCTGGAAGAGGTGTTCGGCCTGGTGCTGGCGTTCCGCTGGACCGGCGCGGTGCTGGCGGCGTCGATCATGGCCTTTCCGCTGATGGTGCGCGCCATCCGGCTGGCGATCGAGGCGGTCGATCCGCGGCTGGAGCAGGCCGCCGCGACGCTGGGCGCCTCGCGGCCGTGGGTGTTTGCCACCGTCACGCTGCCGCTGATCCTGCCGGGGCTGATCGCGGGCGCGCTGCTGGCCTTCGCCAAGGCGATGGGCGAGTTCGGCGCCACCATCACCTTCGTCTCCAACATCCCCGGCCAGACCCAGACCCTGCCCTCGGCCATCTACACCTTCCTTCAGGTGCCGGGCGGCGAGGCGTCGGCGCTGCGGCTGGTGCTGGTCTCGGTCGCGGTGGCGATGGCGGCGCTGGTCGCCTCCGAACTTCTGGCGCGGCGCGCCGCGCGCCGGGTGGCGGGCGCTTGAGCCTCGCCGTCGATATCGCGCAGCCGCTGGGCCGGTTCGACCTCGCCGTCGCCTTCGAGGCGCCGGGCGGCATCACCGCGCTGTTCGGGCGGTCGGGCACCGGCAAGACCACCGTGATCAACGCGGTGGCCGGCCTGCTGCGCCCGCGTACGGGCCGTATCGCAATCTGCGGCGAAACCCTGCTCGACACCGCCGCCGGGATCGACCTGCCGGCCCATCGCCGGCGCCTGGGCTATGTGTTCCAGGACGGGCGGCTGTTTCCGCATCTGTCGGTGCGCCAGAACCTGACCTTCGGCGCGCGCTTTGCGCCGCGCGGCGCCAAGGGGCCGTCGCTGGAGGAGGTCTGCGATCTGCTGGGCATCGACGACCTGCTCGAGCGCCGCCCCGGCGCGCTGTCGGGCGGCGAACATCAACGGGTCGCCATCGGGCGCGCGCTGCTGTCGCGGCCGCGCATGCTGCTGATGGACGAACCCCTCGCGGCACTGGACGCGCCCCGCAAGGAGGAAATCCTGCCGCATCTGGAACGGCTGCGCGACCATACCGCGATCCCGATCCTCTATGTCAGCCATTCGGTCGCCGAGGTTGCCCGGCTCGCCACCTATGTCGTGGTGCTCGAATCCGGCCGGGTCGCGCGCGCCGGTCCCGCCGAACGGGTGCTGTCGGATCCGGCCACCGTGCGGCAGCTTGGCCTGCGCGAGGCCGGTTCGATCCTGCCGGCGAGCGTGGCCCGCCATCACGATGACGGCCTGACCGAACTGGATGTGACCGGCGGGCGGCTGTTCCTGCCGCGCATGGACCGCCCCGAGGGGACGCAGACCCGGGTGCGGGTGCTGGCCCATGACGTCATCCTGGCGCGCGAGAGGCCGGCCGGGCTTTCGGCGCTGAACATCCTGCCCGGCGTGGTCCTGACGATCCGCGAGGGCAGCGGGCCGGGGGTGATCGTTCAGATGCAATGCGGCGAAGACCGGCTGCTGGCGCGGATCACGCGACGTTCGGCCGAGGCGATGAAGCTGGCGCCGGGGGTGCGCGTCCATGCGGTGATCAAGTCGGTTTCGATCGCCAGGACCGATGTCGGCGCAGGCTGAAATCGCGGCCCGGCGCAGGTGCGCACAAAGCCAGGCGCGGGATAAAACGTTGTCATGTGAATCATGTTGTGCCTAGTCTGGTGCGTCGTTCCCGTGACGGGGCAAGATGGGCTTGCGGGTCGCGGGGGGCACCGGGATACGGGCCGGTGACACCAACAATGAGGGGGAATGCACCATGTCATTGAAACGCACGATTGCCGCCATCGCCGCCGGCGCCGCGATGTTTGCCGCCGGCGCGGCGCAGGCGGATTGGGCGCCCGGCGGGCCGCTGAGCTTGCAGATCGGGTTCGCGGCGGGCGGATCGACCGACACGATCGGGCGCATCGTCGCCAAGGTGTTGCGCGACCAGACCGGCTGGAACGTGGTCGCCGAGAACAAGCCGGGCGGCGGCGGCATCGCCATGTTCACCGGCATCGCGAACCGTCCCGCCGATGGCAGCGTCGTCGGCCTTGGCGTCAGCATGCCGATCCTCGTCAACCTGGTGACGCGGCCCGACAAGCTGGATTTCGACCTCGACAGCTTCGACTACCTGGCCACGGCGGCGCGGGCGCAACTGGCACTGGTGGCGCGCGCGGATGCGCCGTTCGACGATGTCGCGGGGCTGATCGAATACGCCAAGACCCATGACGGCGCCGCCCTGGCCTTCGACGCCAAGCCCCAGGAACTGGCGATGCGCAAGGTGGCGCAGATGGCCGGGATCAAGTTCCAGTATCTTTCGACCAAGGGCGGTTCGGCCAACGCCAAGCTGATCCTCGGCGGTCAGGCCATCGCCGGTTTCGAGGCGGGCGAACACCTGCCTTTTCTGGAAAGCGGCGAACTCAAGATGATCGCCAGCATGAACGAAAGCCGGCACAACTATGCCCCCGACACGCCGACCCTGCCGGAACAGGGCTTTGCGATCTATGTCGATCCGGTGTTCTTCTTCGCCACCACCGCCGGCACGCCCGAGGATGCGCGCGAGGCCCTGGTCGCCGCCCTGGCCGCGGCGCTGGACAGCGACGAGGTTCGCGAGGTCGTCGGCAACACGCTGAAATCGCCCATCGTGAACATGGGCCCGGAGGGCACCAGAAAGATGCTGGACGACGGGCTGGCCAATGTCGGACAGCTTTTTGCCCAGTAGAGCGGGCGCGCGGGCGGGCACGGGCCGATGAACGCAAACCGCCTGTCCGGTCTGGTTTTCGTCGGCTTCGGGCTATTGCTTTTCACCGTGGTCATTCCCTGGCAGGTCGAGACGGTCGCCTATGGCTGGCTGAAGCCGCGCACGCTGCCGCGCATCCTGGCAGTGTTCATGGTGATCTGCGGCGCGGTTCTGGCGATCTGGCCGCCCGCGGATCGTGCGGGCCGCGACATCCGCTGGGCGCGCGCCGCCCTGTTCGCCGCCTTGCTGGTGGTGGCGCTGGCGCTGATGTCGCGGTTGGGTTTCGTGCTGGTGGCGCCGGTCATGGCGCTGGCGATCATGCTGCTGGCCGGTGAGCGCCGCCCCCTCTGGCTGATCCTCGGGGCCGGCGGCATGCCGGCGCTGATCTGGCTGGTGGTGGCGCGGCTGCTGGAACGCCCCCTGCCCTGAAGCGCGAAGCGGAGCCGAACGCGAGATGCCCGAACTCAGCATGATCCTGGCCGGCCTGGGCGATGCCTTCTCGCTCCAGACGCTGGCGTTCGTGCTGTTCGGCGTGATCACCGGACAATTCGTCGGCGCGGTGCCGGGGATCGGCCCGGTCATGGCCATGGCCATCGCCATTCCCTTCACCTTCGGGTTCGATGCGCTGGCCGGGATCGGCTTTCTCGTCGGCGTGAACAAGGGCGGCCTTGTCGGCGGGGCGATCCCGGCGGTGCTGCTCAACACGCCGGGCACGCCCGATGCCGCGGCCACGGCGCTGGACGGCTACCCGCTGGCCCGCCAGGGCAAGCCGCTCAAGGCCACCAAGATGGCGCTGTTCGCCTCCGTCACCGGCGACACGTTCAGCGATATCGTGCTGATCACCGTGTCGGCGCCGCTCGCGGTGCTGGCGCTGCGCATGGGGCCCGTCGAGGTGCTGGGCCTGATGATGCTGGCCTTCGCGGTGATCGCCGGGCTGATGGGGTCGTCGCTGTCCAAGGGGTTCATCGCCGCCGCGCTGGGGCTTTTGTGCGCGATGGTGGGGACCGATCCGGAACACGCCACGCCGCGGCTGTTCTTCGGGCAGTACGAACTGTACGACGGGCTGCCCCTGCCCGCCGTCGCCATCGGAATGCTGGCGATCGCCGAACTGCTGAACCGTCTGGCACGAAGCGGCGGCGTGCGTGCGGCGGTGACGATGCCCGAACGCCAGAGCGCCGCCGACAAGCGCGTATCCTGGGCCGAGTACTGGGCCTGCCGCTACACGATCGCGCGCGGCGCGCTGATCGGCACCGTGCTGGGCGCCCTGCCCGGCATCGGCTCGACGGCGGCGGCCTTCATGTCCTATGCCTCGGCGCGCCAGGCCTCGCGCGATCCCGGATCGTTCGGCAAGGGGTCGCTGCACGGCATCGCGGCCGCCGAAAGCGCGAATTCCTCGGTCATGGGCGCCAACATGATCCCGCTTCTGACGCTGGGCATTCCCGGCAATGTCAGCGCGGCGCTGATCATCAGCGCGTTCATGATCCACGGCGTGCAGCCCGGGCCGTTCCTGTTCGAACAGCAGGGGCGGCTGATCTACGGGCTGTTCGGGGCGATGATCGTCGCCAACGCGATGAACCTGCTGGTCGGGCAGATCGGGCTGCGGCTGTGGGTGCGGGTGGTTTCGGCGCCCGAATCCTTCATCTTCTCGACCGCGCTGCTGATGTGTTTCGTCGGCGTCTATCTGGCCTCGGGCGGGATCTTCGGCATCGGCGTGATGCTGGCCTTCGCCGTGCTCGCCTTCGTGATGAACGCCTTCGGATTCTCGGTCGTGGTGTTCATCATCGCCTTTTTTCTCGGCCCGCGGCTGGAAATATCGCTGTCCCAGACGCTGGCGCTGCTGGATGGCCATCCCTTGCGGCTGCTGGACTATCCGTTCGGGCTGGCGCTGATGGCGCTGGCGGGGGCGACGGGCATCTATCTCGCCCGCCGCCGCCAGTTCGATGCGCCCGAGTGAACCGGCGCGCCGCGTCCCCATGCCCGACGCTTCGTTGCAAAGCTCCGGAACCTGCGGATATCGTTTTCACGCGAAACCAGGAGGCTGGATCAGCGGCCGATTTCCACATGCGTCTCTACTTGGCCGTTTGAAGGCTCTGGGCGACTTTGTGCGACATTCGCGCCGGCAACCATTGGCGATTGCCTTTTCCAAGACGGTGGAGATTTGAGGGTTGGCGCCGTCCTGCGCGGACGGACCAAGGCCGCCGTTCATACCCGTTTCCGGCGGCGCCCTGTAGAGGCACGCCGACACCCGGCGTGCCCTGTCCAGCCTGCTCTTACGCTGCCTCGTAGCTCGAGAAGACCTCCGTGCTGGCGTCTTTCCGGATCAGGAAGACATCATAGGCATCACGCTCGTCCTCGGGGCCCATGCCGGGCGATCCGTAAGGCATCCCGGGCACGGCGAGACCAACGGCATCGGGACGCTCGGCAAGCAGTCTGCGGATGTCGGCCGGCGGCACATGCCCTTCGATCATGTAGCCCTCGACCTCTCCGGTATGACACGAGGTCATGTATTGGGGGATGCCGTTTTCGAGCTTGTACCGGATCAGGAGCGTGCCGAAGCTGCGTTCGGTGGTGACCGTGAAGCCGTCCGCACGCAGGATTTCGATCCAGGCGGTGCAGCATCCACAATTGGGGTCCTTCAGGACGTGAATCGCCGGTCCACCCTGGGCCGCTCCGGCCAGCGGAACTGACGCGGCAAAGCTCGCGGTGGCAGCCAACAAGGCGCGACGGGTAAGAATCATCGGTGTCTCCTTTCAGGTCGTTGCATGATCGGGGCTGGCGGTTCCGGCGTCTTGCATCGGGCGCCCCGTGGTCTCGGACGCACCGGTGGGCCGGAAGAACAGCAACCGCAGGGCGTTGATCGTAACAAGCACGGTGGCCCCGGTATCGGCGAGGATCGCGATCCAGAGGCCGGTGATGCCAAGCACGGTGGTCACGAGGAAGACCGCCTTGAGCCCGAGCGCGATGGCGATGTTCTGGCGGATGTTCGTCATGGTGGCACGGGCCAGGCGGAGCTTGCCGGGCACGTCCGTCACGCGGTTGCGCAGGATCGCCGCATCGGCCGTCTCCAGTGCCACGTCGGTGCCCGAGCCCATCGCAACGCCCACATGCGCCGCGGCGAGCGCGGGGGCGTCGTTGATCCCGTCACCGATCATCATCACCCGCGCCCCGGAAGCGAGGGCACGGATCGCCGTGACCTTGTCTTGCGGCATCAGCCCGGCCCGGTGCCCGATCCCCAGGCCCCCGGCGATGGCCTGCGCCGTGCGCGGGTTGTCCCCGGTCAGCATGACCGAGGAGATGCCAAGGGTGCGAAGCTGCGCGACCGCGTCCGCGGCGTCGGCGCGCGGTTCGTCGCGCATCGCGATGAGGCCCCGGGGCACGTCATCCCGCAGCACGATCACCACCGTCTTGCCCTCGGATTCCAGCGCCGAAACGCGGCTCCGCAGGTCGTCCGTGAGCGTGCCGCGCTCTTCGGCCAGTCGTGGGGAACCGACGCAGACGGTTGCGCCGTCGATCACCGCCTCCGCACCCTTGCCCGGTAGCGCGCGGGCGCCGCTGGCAGCGGGCGCGACCACGCCCCGCCGGTCGGCCTCCGCGCAGATCGCCTGTCCGAGCGGATGGCTCGAACCGCTCTCGACCCCGACGGCGAGCGCGATGAGGTCATCCTCGCTCCCGCTGAGCACCGAAACGTCGGTCACGCGGGGCCTGCCATGCGTGAGCGTGCCGGTCTTGTCGAAGGCGACATGGGTCGTGCGCGCGGCCGCCTCGATCACCGCGCCGCCCTTCATCAGAAGGCCGTTGCGGGCCCCGGTGGAAAGCGCCGAGGTGATCGACGCGGGCACCGAGATGACCAGCGCGCAGGGGCAGCCGATCAGCAGCAGCGCCAGCGCGCGATAGACCCATTCGCCCCAGTCCTGCCCGAAGGCCAGCGGCGGGACGACCGCCGCAAGGAGCGCAGCCCCGACCACGGCGGGCATGTAGACCCGGCTGAAGCGGTCGATGAAGCGCTCGGTCGGCGCGCGGGCGCTTTCGGCCTCCTCGACCAGCCGCACGATGCGCGCGATCGTGTTGTCCTCGGCCGCCTTCGTGACCCGCACGCGCAGCAGCGCCTCGGCGTTGATCGACCCGGCGAAGACCTCCGCGCCCGGCTCCTTGAGGCTCGGGACGCTCTCGCCCGTCACCGGGCTTTCGTCGACGCCCGAGGTGCCCTCGATCACCTCGCCGTCGCAGGGCACCCGATCGCCGGGCCGGACCTGCACGACCTGGCCCACCCGGAGTGTCCGGGCCGCGACCTCCCGCGTGTTTCCGCCCGCTTCCAGCCGCGCCGTCTTTGGCACGAGCGTCGAGAGCGCCCGGATGCTGTCGCGCGCCTTGGCGGCCGAGACGCCTTCCAGCAACTCGCCCACGGCGAAGAGGAAAACGACCAGCGCCGCCTCCTCCGGCTCGCCGATCACCAGCGCGCCGCCGGCGGCGATCGTCATCAGCATCTCGATGGTGAAGGGCATGCCGGCCCGCATCATGGCGAAGGCGCGCCGCGCCACCGGCACAAGCCCCACCAGGGTTGCCAGAACGAACGCCCAATGTGCGATCTCGGCCGGAAAGACGAGGCGGGACACCCAGGCCGCGGCCAGCAATGCGCCGGTGCCGATCACCAGTCGGCCCTTGGAGGATCCCATCCACGAACGCGGCGCGTCTTGGGCCGGCTCGTCGTTCTGCTCCGGCTCGCTGTTGGTCTCCGGGCCATCCGCGGCCGCCGGGAAGGCCCCGTCCGGCAGCACGAAGCCGCCTTTGGGCCTTTCCGGCCGCGCGCCCTTGGGCGCGATGCCGAAGCCGACGCCGCGCACCGCCTTCTCGATCCGCTCGGGCGGTGTCTGTGTCTCGTCGAGCGTCAGGCGCAGCCGCTCGGCCATCAGCGCGACATCGACATCTTCGACGCCGGGCAGCCGCTCGACCACGCCGCGCACCTTCGCCGCGCAGGACCCGCAATCCATGCCCGTCACGCGCCATTCGCGTTGTGCCGCGCTGCCGTCGGCCATGGTCGTTCTCCGTCGTGATTCCCGATCGGATGTCGATATAGGACCTACAGCAGCTATAGGTTCAACCCGAAATGAAGGGTTTTTCCGGATCGGGCGATGTCAGCGCGTCAGCCGAGGCATGCCCAGGGACAGCAGGCGGACCCGAAGAAGACGAGCGCGGCACGTTCCGGCAGTCTCTGCGGACCGGCCGGCTTTCCCTAGTGATCGCACGGACCGGTCCGGATGCGGATCGTTCATCCTTTCAATCGCGCACCATGCGATTTCTAGGCCATCCCCAGCGCTTCCTTGTAGAGTTCCAGAACCGCCTCTTCCTCGGCGATATCGTCCTTGTCGCGCTTGCGCAGCGAGATCACCTTGCGCATCACCTTGGTGTCGTAGCCGCGCGCCTTGGCCTCGGCCATCACCTCCTTCTGCTGGTCGGCGATGTCCTTCTTCTCGATTTCCAGCCGTTCGAACCGTTCGATGAACTGGCGCAGTTCGTTGGCGGTGACGCGCTGGGTCGCTTCGGCTGTGGTTTCGTCCATGAAATGGCTCCGTCGGGCTGCGGGAATGAGGCGTGAAACCGCCGGATACAGCGGGGCGGCGCGCATCGCAAGGCGGCATCGCGCGCCCGGCGCGGACAATCGGCCAATCGGCGCTTGATCGGCCGGGCGCGGCGTCCTATGACCGGGTTGCCTTGGTTCGGCGGCGTGAGTCGCCGGCAAAAGGGAACGCGGTGCGGCCGGCATACCGGCCAATTCCGCGGCTGCCCCCGCAACTGTAGGCGGTGAGCGCGGCCGGATATCGCCACTGGAACCGTTCGGGTTCCGGGAAGGCCCGGCCAGCGTGACGACCCGCAAGTCAGGAGACCTGCCAAGGCGATCACCTTCACCCGGCGCGGGGCGCGTCGGATGGGCGGCGCCTGTTCCGTAGCGGTGACATCGAACCTCACCGGGTCGCGGAAAGCCCATGTCAGCCTTTCCAGAACCCACAAACGGAAACGACGGGTCTGGAAAGGACCACACCATGAAGCCAATTCACACCACCGCATCCCTGCTGGCGCTTTGCGGCGCCCTTCCCGCCAGCGCCCAGGAGGCGTTCGATCTGGGCGAGATTGCGGTATTCGCCAACAAGTCGGGCACCGAAACCGCGCTTGAGCGCAGCGGCGCCACCGTCGAGGTGGTGACCCGGAAGGATCTCGACGAGGCCGGCGAGACCACCGTGGCCGAGTATCTCGCGCGCCTGCCCGGCCTCACGTTTAGCGCCAACGGCGCCGCAATGGGATCGAGCGCCGATCTGCGTGTGCGGGGGCTGGACGGCAAGTACGTCAAGGTCATGATCGACGGCATCGACGTGACCGACCCCAGCGGCCCGCAGGTGCAGTACAACTGGGGCGGGCTGACCACGACGGGCATCAGCCGCATCGAGGTGCTGAAGGGATCAAGCTCCTCGGTCTACGGATCCAGCGCCATCGGCGGCGTGGTCAACATAACCACGCTGCAACGCCCCGACGATGCGGGCACGCGCACCACGCTGTCGGCCGAGGGCGGCAGCTTTGGCACGTTCCGGGGCGAGGCCGCGATTGCCCATACCGGCGCGCGGGGCGGGCTTTCCTTCAGCCTGGGCCGGGTGCAGACGGACGGATTCTCCGCCACCGCCGGCGCGGCCAACACCGAACCCGACGGCTACGAGGCGACGCAGCTGAACCTGTCGGGCGACATCCAGGCCACCGATGCGCTGCGCCTCGGATTTTCCGCCTATGCGCTGGATTCGAAAGGCGATTTCGACGAGTTCGGCGGCGACGGCCTGCCCCCCTACGACGAATTCAACGAGGCCGAGGCGCGCGGCCTGCGCGGATTCGCCGAAGTGCGGACCGGCGCGGTACTGCACAGCCTTTCGGCCAGCTATTTCTCGAACGACCGCGACAGCCATTCCAACGGGTTCATCACCGCGTTCGACGGCGAGCGGCGCAAGCTGGACTATACCGGCGTCTGGTCGGGCCCGGGGGGGATGACGCTGACCTTCGGCGCGGACTGGCAGCGCGAAAGCTTTGCCTCGGGCCTCGACAGCGGCGAAGAGGACAGCCGTGGCGCCTTCACGGAGCTTCTCTACGCGCCCACCGGCGATCTCGATCTGGCGGCATCTCTGCGCTATGACGATTACGATTCGTTCGGCGGCAACCTGTCGGGCAGGCTGGCGGCGGCCTGGCGGGTTTCGGATGCCACCACGCTGCGCGCCGTCGCGGCGACCGGGTTTCGCGCGCCCTCGCTTTATGAACTGAACTCGACGCTTTACGGCAATGCCGGCCTCCAGCCCGAGGAAAGCGTGAGTTTCGAACTCGGTGCCGAGCATGCCTTCGGCGGGGGATCCTTTGTCAAGGCGACCGCGTTTCATACCGAGATCGACAGCCTGATCCAGTTCGTCACCCTGTCCTTCGTGCCCTTCAGCGGGCAGTATCGCCAGGTTCCCGGCAAATCCACGTCGCGCGGCGTCGAACTGTCCGGCGCCTGGGCGATCGACGACCGGTTCGCGTTGTTTGCCAACTACACCTATACCGACGCGACCGATGCCACCGGGGCGCGGCTGCTGCGGGTGCCGGCCCACGATCTGGTGGTCGGGCTCGACGCCGAATTCGCCACCGGCTGGACCGGCAGCCTGTCGGTGCAGCATGTCGCCGACCGGCCCGACGAATTCGGCGTCGCCATGCCCGATTTCACGCTCGTCAACGCCTCGGTGTCCTACGATATCACCGATACGACATCGGCCTATCTGCGGGTCGAGAACCTTCTGGACGAGGATTACCAGACCGCTGCGGGGTTCAACGCCGCGGGGCGCGCCGTCTATGCGGGGCTGCGTGCGACCTTCTAGGGTCATAGGTGCGCTGGCCGCGCTGGCCCTGACCGGAGCGGCCGCGATCGCGCAACCCCCGCAGCGGGTGGTGTCGGTCAACCTGTGTACCGACCAGCTGGCGCTGTTGCTGGCCGCGCCGGGGCAACTGGTTTCGGTGTCGCGGCTGGCGCGCGATCCGGCCAGTTCGGCGATGTCCGGGGCGGCGCAAGGGCTTGCGGTCAACGGATCGGGTGCCGAAGAGGTCTTTCTGCTGCGCCCCGACCTGGTGCTGGCGGGCACCTATACCAACGACGCCACGGTCAAGATGCTGCGCCGCCTGGGCATCCGCGTGGAAGTGTTCGCGCCTGCGCGTTCGCTTGAGGACATTCCCGCGCGGATGGCCCGCATGGGCGCGCTGCTGGGCCGCGAGGGCGAGGCCGAACGCCGGATCGCCGCCTTCCGCGCGGCACTGGCGGCGCTGGATGACACCCCGCCCCGCCGCCCGCGCGCCGCGCTGTGGTACGTCAACAGCTTTACCCTGGGCGCGGATTCGCTGGCCGGCGACATCCTGCACCATGCCGGCTTTGCCAATGTCGCCGACGAGGCCGGGCTGGCCCAAGGCGGCACGCTGGCGCTGGAACGGCTGATCCTGCTGGCCCCCGATGTGGTGGTGCGGGGGCGCGACTATCCCGGCCGGTCGCGGGCCGAGGACAATCTTGCCCACCCGGCCCTGCGCGCCCTGGGCGTGCCGATGTCCGCGCCCCTGACCGACCGCGACTGGATCTGCGGCACGCCCATGGCGCTCGACGCGGTCGCCCGCCTGCGCGAACTGCGCCTGTCGCTGGAGACCGGGCGATGAGGCTGGCGGCCGCCCTTGTCGTGCTGTGCGCCGCGCTGTTCGCGCTGTCGCTGGTCACGGGGCTTGCCGCCGCCCCGGCCGGCCAGAGCCTGAAGGCGCTGGCGATCGACGACGGCACGCCATTGTCGCTGGTGATGCGCGAAATCCGCCTGCCCCGGGCGCTGCTGGCCGTCATGGTGGGCGCCTCGCTGGGCCTGTCGGGCGCGGCCTTGCAGGGCTATCTGCGCAACCCGCTGGCCGAACCCGGCCTGATCGGCATTTCCGGCGCCGCCGCCCTGGGCGCGGTCCTGGCGATCCAGACCGGGCTGGTGCTGACGCATCCGCTGGCGCTGCCGTTGTCGGCGCTGGGCATGGCGCTGGCGGCGGTGCTGCTGATCCTGGCGCTGGCGGGGCCGCGCGGCGGGTCGATCACGCTGATCCTGGCCGGCATCGTCATCTCGGCCCTGGCGGGTGCGCTGACCTCGCTGGTGCTGAATCTCTCGCCCAACCCGTTTGCCGCCGCCGACATCGTGTTCTGGCTCATGGGGTCGCTGGCCGACCGGTCGATGGCCCATGTCTGGCTGGCGTTGCCCTTCATGGCGCTGGGCTGGGCGATGCTTGCCGCGCTGGGGCGCGGGCTCGATGCGCTGACGCTGGGCGAGGACGCGGCACAGGCGATGGGAATCCACCTGCCCCGCCTGCGCCTGCTTCTGGTGCTGGGCGCCGCCGCATCCGTCGGCGCGGCGACCGCCGTCGCGGGTGCCATCGGCTTTGTCGGGCTGGTGGTGCCGCATCTGCTTCGCCCGCTGGTGGGCGGGCGGCCCTCGGCGCTGCTCTGGGCCTCGGGCCTGGGCGGCGCGGCGATGGTTCTGGCCGCCGACATCGCGGTGCGGGTGCTGCTGCCCGACCGCGACCTGAAGCTGGGCGTTCTCATGGCGCTGGTCGGCGCGCCGCTGTTTTTGCACCTGATCTACCGGACGCGAAAGGAAATGGCATGAGCCTGCTTTCGCTGGAAAATCTCGGCGCCCTTCGCGGCCGGCGCGTCGCGCTGGAAGGCGTGACGGCGACCATCGAGGCGGGCGAATGCGTCGGCCTGATCGGCCCCAACGGCGCGGGCAAGACGACGCTGTTGCGCGCCGCCCTGGGCCTGCTTCCGGCCAGCGGCCATTCCTCGCTGGCCGCCATGACGGGGGCCGCGCGTGCCCGTGCCGCCGCCTGGATGCCGCAGGCCCGCGACATCGCCTGGCCGGTGAGCGTGGAAACCCTGATCGCGCTCGGTCGCCTGCCCTGGCTGCCGCGCGGCGCGCGCCTGGGCGAGGCCGACCGCACCGCCATCGGCGCCGCCATCGCCCGGATGGGGCTTGAGGATTACCGCAAACGCATCGCAACGCGGCTGTCGGGGGGCGAACAGGCCCGCGTGCTGATCGCCCGGGCGCTGGCGCAGGACACGCCCCTGCTGATCGCCGACGAACCCATCGCCGGGCTGGATCCGGCCAGCCAGATCGCCACCATGCAGGTTTTCGCCGGGCTGGCGCGCGAGGGCCGCTCGGCGCTCGTGTCGCTGCACGATCTGGGCCTGGCGGCGCGCCACTGCACGCGGCTCCTGATGCTGGAATCCGGGCGGCTGGTCTCCGACGGCCCGCCCGCTGAGGTGCTGACAGCGGATAACGTCAGGCGCGTGTTCGCGATTTCGGCCTTCTACGAGGCCACGCCGCAAGGTCCGGTTTTCCAGCCGATGGAGGTGGTGCGATGAATGCCGCAGCGGCCCGGCCCGGGAAAGGAGCCACGAGATGATCCCCGATGCCCTGCTGAATTTCCTCGGCCGCGGCGGCCCGACGCTCTGGATAATCGCGGGCCTGAGCGTGCTGACGCTGGCCCTGATCCTGTGGAAGATCTGGCGGCTGGCCCTGCTGGGCGCATGGTCGGGCAGCGCCACCGCGCGCGCCGTCGCGCTCTGGGCCGAGGGCCGGCCCGAGGCGGCGCTGGCCGCCGTCGCGGGGCGGCGGTCGCTGCGGGCGCGGCTGGCGCAGGCGGCGATGGAAGCGCGGCTCGATTCAGGGCTGAGCGAGGCGCAGGCGCGCGAGGAAACCGCCCGCCGCGCCCGCAGCGACCTGGGCGAGGCACGGCGCGGCCTGCGGGCGCTCGAGGTGATCGCCACCATCGCGCCGCTGCTGGGCCTCCTGGGCACGGTGCTGGGCATGATCGCCGCCTTCCAGACCCTGCAACAGGCGGGCGCGCAGGCCGATCCGGCGGCGCTGGCGGGCGGCATCTGGGAGGCGCTTCTGACCACCGCCGCGGGCATGGCGGTGGCGATTCCGGCCGGTGTCGCGCTCAGTTGGTTCGAAAGCGTGACCGACGCGTTGCAGGCCGACATGGAAGACGCAGCGACCCGCATCTTCATTCGCGGGGGGCGGTGATGTTCAGCTTTGCCGCACCCGGGCCGCGCCGCCGCCCCAGCCTGACGCCGATGATCGACGTGGTGTTCCTGCTGCTGGTGTTCTTCATGCTGGCCGCGCGCTTCGGGCAGGACATGGCGTTGCCGCTTTCCGCGGGCGGGGGCGGCGCGGTCTGGGACGGCGCGCCGCGGCTGGTCGAGATCGGACCCGACACCCTGCGGCTGAACGGGGTTGCGCTGGAACCCGGCGGGCTGGCCCCGGCGCTGGCGCCGCTGATGCCGCGCGCGGATGCGCCGGTGCTGCTGCGCCCCGGTGCGGGGGCCGATCTGGCGCGCCTGGTCGCGGTTATCGACACGCTGCGCGCCGCCGGGTTCCCGCATCTGGTCCTGGTGGAGTGATCGCCATGCAGTTCACCCCGCCCCGCCCGCACCGCCGCGCCCGGGAGAACATCGTCCCGATGATCAATGTCGTGTTCCTGTTGCTGATCTTCTTCCTGATGACGGCGCAGATCGCCCCGCCCGACCCGTTCGAGATCATCCCGCCCGCATCCCAGAGCGAGGATGCCGCCGGGGCAGAGGCGATCCTGCATGTCGCGGCCGACGGCGCGCTGGCCTTTGGTGCGGTTCGTGGCGAGGCCGTGTTCGCGGCCCTGGCCCGGCTGGATCGGGGCACGAAGCTGACGATCCGGGCCGATGCGCGGCTGCCGGCGCGCGATCTGGCGCGGCTGGTGGCGAAACTGGCGGCGGCGGGTCTGAGCGATCTGTCGCTGCTGACCGGGCCGGCGCCATGATCCGCCCGGGCGAAGCCCTGGTGTTCCTGTCGCTGGCCGCGGGGCTGCATGTCGGCGCCTGGTCGCTCGCGGGCCAGCTGCGCGGCGCGGGCGGGGATGGCGCGGCGCAGCCGGCAGCCGTCGCGCTGGCCGTCGCCACGCCGCAGCAATCCGCGCTGATGCGCGACTGGCAGGCACCGCCCGACATGACAACGGACACGCCCGCCCCCTCCGCGCCACCTCCGGCGACGCCACCCCGGCGGCCCGGCATCGAACAGGCCGGTCCTCACCTGGCCCCCCTGGCGGGGCTGACGCCGGTCCGGCCCGCCGCCCCGCCGCTGCGGCGGCCCGATCCTCTGCCGACGGTGGCCCTTGCGCCGGC
>JAGRMG010000201.1 GCA_020441385.1 Paracoccaceae bacterium | reverse complement strand
GCGGGCGACTCCCCCTATACGCGCCAACATCTCGGCAACGGGGCTGCCCCCATGCGCCGACTTCAGTACTGGAGTGGTCACGATCCGGCCGGCATGGCCCGATCCTCTGGAAACCCACCGCGTCGTTCCCGAAACGGGGACGAATGCGGTTTTTGCGCTTTGCGGACGCGTGGGGCGCGCGAGATTTAACCGCACGCGGTGGCGTGCACGACACATGTGTTGCTGAGACGGGGAAAGAACCGGAATGCCAACGATCCAACAGCTGATCCGCAAGCCGCGGCAGCCGAAAGTCAAACGATCGAAGTCCATGCACCTGCAGGAATGTCCGCAGAAACGCGGCGTCTGCACGCGCGTCTATACCACGACTCCGAAAAAGCCGAACTCGGCCATGCGCAAGGTCGCCAAGGTGCGCCTGACCAATGGATTCGAGGTGATTTCCTATATCCCCGGCGAAAGCCACAACCTTCAGGAACACTCGGTGGTCCTGATCCGCGGCGGCCGGGTGAAAGACCTTCCCGGCGTCCGTTACCACATCCTGCGCGGTGTCCTGGATACGCAGGGCGTCAAAGACCGCAAGCAACGCCGTTCGAAATACGGCGCCAAGCGTCCGAAGTAAGAGGGTTATCAGATGTCCCGCCGTCACGCCGCCGAAAAGCGACAAGTCCTGCCCGACGCCAAGTATGGCGACCGGGTTCTGACCAAGTTCATGAACAACCTGATGATCGACGGCAAGAAGTCGGTCGCGGAAACCATCGTCTACAACGCGCTCGACCGGGTCGAGAACAAGATCAAGCGGGCGCCGATCGAGGTGTTTCACGAGGCGCTGGAGAATATCCAGCCCAGCGTCGAGGTGCGTTCGCGCCGGGTCGGCGGCGCGACCTACCAGGTTCCCGTCGAGGTGCGCCCCGAGCGCCGCGAGGCGCTGGCGATCCGCTGGCTGATCACCGCCTCGCGCAAGCGCAACGAGAACACGATGGAAGAACGCCTCGCGGGCGAATTGCTGGATGCTGTCCAGTCCCGCGGCACCGCCGTGAAAAAGCGCGAAGACACTCACAAGATGGCCGAGGCGAACAAGGCCTTCAGCCACTACCGCTGGTAAAACCGTCGGTTTCCCGGCGAATTCTCGGAAGGCACCCGAAATGGCACGCGACTATCCCCTCCAACGCTACCGCAACTTCGGTATCATGGCGCATATCGACGCCGGCAAGACCACCTGTTCCGAACGCATCCTGTATTATACCGGCAAGAACCACGTCATGGGCGAGACCCACGAGGGTGCCTCGACCATGGACTGGATGGAGCAGGAGCAGGAACGCGGCATCACCATCACGTCGGCGGCCACCACGACCTTCTGGCAGTGGCAGGAGGATCCGACCGCCGAGGGCACGTCGGACACCAAGTACCGCATGAACATCATCGACACGCCCGGCCACGTCGATTTCACCATCGAGGTGGAACGCTCGCTGGCGGTGCTCGACGGTGCGGTCGCCGTGCTCGATGCCAACGCAGGGGTCGAACCCCAGACCGAGACCGTGTGGCGCCAGGCCGACCGCTACAAGGTGCCGCGCATCGTGTTCGTCAACAAGATGGACAAGATCGGCGCCGACTTCTTCAACTGCGTGCGCATGATCGCGGACCGCACCGGCGCCACCCCGGCGCCGATCCAGATTCCGATCGGTGCGGAGAGCGAGCTTGAAGGTATCATCGACCTGGTGACCATGGAGGAATGGACCTGGAAGGGCGAGGATCTGGGCGCCACCTGGACCCGCCAGCCGATCCGCGACAGCCTGAAGGAACTGGCCGAGGAATGGCGCGGCAAGCTGATCGAGAACGCCGTCGAGATGGACGACGAGGCGATGATGGCCTATCTGGAGGGCGAGGAACCCGACGTTCCCACCCTGCGCAAGCTGATCCGCAAGGGTACGCTGGCCATCAAGTTCGTCCCCGTGCTGTGCGGTTCGGCCTTCAAGAACAAGGGTGTGCAGCCGCTGCTGAACGCGGTGGTCGACTATCTGCCCAGCCCGCTGGACGTGGTCGATTACATGGGTTTCAAGCCCGGCGACGAGACCGAAACCCGCAATATCGCGCGCCGCGCGGATGACGAGATGCCGCTTTCGGGCCTGGCGTTCAAGATCATGAACGACCCGTTCGTCGGCTCGCTGACCTTCACGCGCATCTATTCGGGCAAGCTGGCCAAGGGCGACACGCTGCTCAACTCGACCAAGGGCAAGAAAGAGCGCATCGGCCGGATGATGATGATGCATTCCAACAACCGCGAGGAAATCACCGAAGCCTTCGCCGGCGACATCATCGCGCTGGCGGGCCTGAAGGACACCACCACCGGCGACACGCTGTGCGACCAGAAGGATCCGGTGGTTCTGGAAACCATGACCTTCCCCGATCCGGTGATCGAGATCGCGGTCGAGCCCAAGACCAAGGCCGACCAGGAAAAGATGAGCCAGGGCCTGCAACGGCTTGCCGCCGAGGATCCGTCCTTCCGGGTCGAGACCGACATGGAGTCGGGCCAGACCATCATGAAGGGCATGGGCGAACTGCATCTGGACATCCTGATCGACCGTCTGCGCCGCGAATTCAAGGTCGAGGCCAATATCGGTGCGCCGCAGGTGGCCTATCGCGAAACCATCGGCCGCAAGATCGAGCATACCTATACCCACAAGAAGCAGTCGGGCGGTTCGGGCCAGTATGCCGAGGTCAAGCTCGAGATCATGCCGACCGAGCCGGGCGAGGGCTATTCCTTCGAATCCCGCATCGTGGGCGGCGCGGTTCCCAAGGAATATGTGCCTGGCGTCGAAAAGGGCATCAAGTCGGTGATGGACAGCGGCCCGCTGGCCGGCTTCCCGGTGATCGACTTCAAGGTCGCGCTGATCGACGGCAAGTTCCACGATGTCGACAGTTCGGTCCTGGCCTTCGAGATCGCCGCGCGCATGTGCATGCGCGAAGGTCTGAAGAAGGCCGGCGCCAAGCTGCTTGAGCCGATCATGAAGGTCGAGGTGGTGACGCCCGAGGAATATACCGGCGGCATCATCGGCGACCTGACCTCGCGCCGGGGCCAGGTGACCGGGCAGGAAACCCGCGGCAACGCGATCGCGATCAACTGCTTCGTGCCGCTGGCCAACATGTTCGGCTACATCAACACGCTGCGCTCGATGTCTTCGGGGCGCGCGCAGTTCACGATGCAGTTCGATCACTACGATCCGGTGCCGCAGAACATCAGCGAAGAGATCCAGTCCAAATACGCATAACCGGTTGGTGGGTTCCACCCGCCCTATCACAACCCCGCAGGGTGGGTGCCACCCCGCCATCCGACAAGAAAGGGAGCCAGGAGCATGGCAAAAGCAAAGTTTGAGCGGACGAAACCGCATGTGAACATCGGCACGGTGGGTCACGTCGACCACGGCAAGACGACGCTGACGGCGGCGATCACCAAGTATTTCGGCGATTTCAAGGCCTATG
>JAGRMG010000200.1 GCA_020441385.1 Paracoccaceae bacterium | reverse complement strand
TGGAAACACGGACCGTCGATGTGCAGAGCGCCTTGAGCGAGCGCGCCCTATCCGAGGCAATTCGTGAGGCCGGCTATGACGTGAGGACACAGGCCGCGACCTGACACGATAGATGGCGCCGGCGGGTGCGCCGCCAACTCGGCCCGAAATCGGTTGGTCGGACTCTGTCGCGTTTCGTCATGTCGGCCAGCGCCGAGAGCCGCGTGCAGAGCGCGGGGAGGCCGGTTTCACGAGGGCTGATCGGGCTCGACTTCGCGGCGGTGAAGGTGGCGCTCGATTTCGCGGGGATCGCGGTGACGCTCCGGCTTTGGGGCGAGATGCGCCTGATCGAGGCCGGCGCGCTTCAGGTGATGCGGGGCAACTCGTGATCGTCGTCGTCTCCTTCCTGATCAGGATAGACGGCAGCGATGCCAGGTCCGAGCTGATCGAGATCAAGGCCGCCCAGGACGCGCCCCGCGGCGCGGCGTCGAGGCTCTTCGGGGGTCGACATATGCAACAGCTAGGTCTCCAGCAGTTCGTTGGTCGACCGGTTGGCGGATGCGGCCTACGGATCGCCCGGATCGGTGACGGTGTTCGTCTCCGGCTATCACACCAACAATCCTGCCAATCGGGAGCTGGGCTCGCTGACCGGGCCGCTCTGGGTCAAGTGCAGCCGCCCGCCCGCCCAGGGCTGTCGCGCTTGACCGATGGCGGATCGGGCGAAGGCATCGGACCATCCTGATCGCTTTCGTTTTCGGGGGATGGGGCACTACGGCCTTGCGGTTCGCGGCAGGTCGAGGGTGGGTCGTCTCAGGATGGCGAGGTTTTCCGGGCCGTTGTGGGCGCGGTCACGGGCGCGGTCCTCGTCGAAGGTCACGTCGAGCGCGGAAGTCGGAGGGAAGTCTGGATCGCCCGGTGGGAACGGACGGCGTGGGCGAAGCGCGCGGGCGTGAGCCGGGCGGAACCCGGGCAGTAGCGGGTCAAGACGGACCCGCCGGCGCGGCTGGGCAAGCCGTACTCAAGGCTCGGGAATTCGCGCAAGAGCGGCTCCCGGTCCTCACCGAATCCGGCGAAATCCACGCAGCTTTCGGCGCCGCAGACCGACGCCACCAGCGCCTTGGTCAGGATGTCGGGCAGGCTATTGCGCCGGGCATTGCTGCAGCTGCGGATCGGGCATATCGGGAAAGATCGCGATCAGCGACGGCATCGCAAAACTCCTCAACAGGAGCCTGCCAGAGAATCCATATCAGACCGTAGCGCCAGACCTGATCTTCAAATGCGATTCCCCAGGCCCCGCAAGCCTCCGGCGACGCGGCCGGACCCGCACCTATCTGCGAATGAAATTCAATTGAATTCTAACTTGCGGATACCTAATATCGCGGGGCAGTGAAACACGGAAACCCGAGGATGCCGCGCGACACGCTGGATACCGCCACCGGATGGCTCGTGAATGCGGGGCTGCGCCCGACCCGCCAGCGGCTGGCCCTGGCCGAGCTGCTGGTCGGCGATGGCCGGCACCGGCACGTCACCGCCGAAAGCCTGTTCGAAGCCGCCCGTGACAGCGGCGTCGCGGTGTCGCTGGCCACCGTCTACAACACCCTGCGCGCCTTCTGCGGGGCCGGCGTGCTGCAGGAAATCACGGTCGACGGATCGAAGAGCTACTTCGACACCAACACCCACGACCACCCCCATTTCTACTGGGAGGACGAGGCGCGGCTGTCGGACGCGCCGCCCGACCAGCTGGAAATCGCACGCCTGCCGCAAGCCCCCGACGGGGTCGAGATCGCGTCGGTGGACGTGGTGATCCGCCTGCGCCGCAAGACCTGATTGCGGGCGGTTCGCGGCTTGCGCCGCATGGCGGGTCCGGACAGACTGGCAGCACCGGCTGGAACAGGGGCAGACCATGACCGATTCGGCGATCCACCCGCTGCTTGCGCAGCAGGATATCGACACCTTCCGGCGCGATGGCGTGGTGCTGGTGCGCGGGTTGTTCGCCGATCACGTCGAGACCCTGCGCCGCGGTATCGCCGCCAACATGGCCGATCCCGGCCCCTATGCCTCCAACAACGAAAGGGCGGGCGAAACGGGACGGTTCTTCGACGACTATTGCAACTGGGAGCGGTTCCCCGAATTCGCCTGGGTCGTGCGCAACTCTCCGGCGGCCGCGGTCGCCGCGGCGCTGATGCGGTCGAAATCGGTGCAGATGTTTCACGATCACGTTCTGGTCAAGGAGCCCGGCACCTCGATGGCAACGCCCTGGCATCAGGACGGGCCCTATTACTTCGTGGAGGGTCGCCAGACGGTCAGCTTCTGGTCGCCGCTCGACCCCGTGCGCGAGGCGACGCTGCGCTGCGTCGCCGGATCGCATCTGTGGGAAAAGGAGGTCCTGCCGACCCGCTGGGCCAGCCAGGAGGACTTCTTTGCCGGCGACGACTACATGGACGTCCCCGACCCGGATGCGGAAGGCATGCGCATCGTCGAGTTTCCGATGCGTCCGGGCGATGCGGTGGCCTTCGATTTCCGCACCCTGCACGGCGCGCGCGGCAATCGCTCATCGGCCCGCAGGCGGGCCTTTTCCCTGCGTCTGTTGGGCGAGGATGCGCGCTATGTCGAGCGCCCCGGCCCGACCTCGCCGCCCTATCCGGGTCACGGCATGCAGCCCGGCCAACGGCTGCGCGAGGACTGGTTTCCAACCCTGCTGGGCGCGTGATGCCCCCGGCTTCTTTCTGGTAAAAAATACTCTCTATGCGCACGGCCGAGCAGTGTCCCGGCGGTCGGTGTAATTTCCGCCGATGGCGCGGGCTGAGCGGAGCCTTCACATAGCGAAGCGACGCCCGCGCGGGCCGCTTGGCGGCCATGGGCCGGCCATGCGCGGCGCGGTCAATGCGCGGCCTGCCACTTGTCGAGGATGTGGCGGCTGGTCATGAGGTCCAGATGCGCGCCGCCGCCGTTCTTGAACAGGGTGATGTCCTCGACGCCCGTCCGGGCGAACGCGTCCAGATCGTAG
>JAGRMG010000026.1 GCA_020441385.1 Paracoccaceae bacterium | reverse complement strand
GCCGCCGTGGTGGTCAACGGCATGATGGTGGATCTGGGCGGGGACGCGCCCGAGGTCGCCGAATTCATCGAGACCGGGCGCAGCTATCTGGACGGAACGGTCATGGTCGGCGCGCTGGATGGCGTGGTGCGCGACCGTATCCGCATGGCGCTGAACGGTCATGTCATCGTGACGGCGATACTGGACGAAGAGGACGAACCGCTCGGCGATGCCTGGGTCGAACTGATGGGCCTGCCCGAAACCGGAAGTTCGGGCGCGCCGCTGGTCGATGTTCTGGAGGAGGATCTGAGCCAGTTCCTGCGCCGCGCCAACCCGCAGACGCTGGCGGACGACGACAAGCTGGAAGAGGCGCTGCGCCGCATCGTGCGTCAGGTCGCGCAGAGCGAGATCGGCAAGAAGCCCGAGGTGACGGTCGTGCTCAGCCGGATGGGCTGAGGCAAACCCGCAGGCCCGCCTGGGGCGCGGCGCGCCTTATCCGGCGCCGCGTTCCTCGAAACTCAGCGCGATGAAGCTGGGCAAATGGTCGCCCATGCCGACGACCTTGTTGCCGCCGCCCGATCCGCGTTCGGAGTCGCGGCCGCGCGGGGCGCGCCGGGGTTCGTCCCTGCCTTCGCTCTTGCGCTCCGCGCTCTCGTTCGGGGCGCGGTCGGCCGCCGGAGGGGCGGTTTCGGCCTTCGCGGCTTTGGGTGCGTCGGGTTTGCGCGAATTGCCCCTCGACCCGCGGCCGCGGGAGGCCGGCTTTTCGGCCTCGTCTGGCGCGGTGTCCGCCTCGCGGGCGGGCTGGCCGTCTTTCAGGGGGTTTTCCAGCCGCGGGATCTGACGCTCAAGCAGCCGTTCGACGGCATCCAGATACTTCTCGTCGCGCGGAATGCAGATCATCATGGTCTTGCCGGTGCGCCCGGCGCGGCCGGTGCGCCCGATCCGGTGAACGTAGTCCTCGGCGTGGCTGGGCACGTCGAAGTTGAACACATGGCTCACGCTGGGCACGTCCAGCCCGCGCGCCGCCACGTCCGATGCGATGAGAAAGCGCAGGCTGCCGTCGCGGAATCCGTCAAGGGTGCGGGTGCGCTGGCTCTGATCCAGATCGCCATGGATCGGGGCCGCGTCATAACCGTGCTTTTTGAGCGACTTGGCGACGATATCCACATCCGTCTTGCGGTTGCAGAAGATGATCGCGTTGGTGCATTTCTCGCCTTCGGCGTCGATCAGTGCGCGCAGCAGCGCGCGCTTCTCACGCGGTTCGCGGTCGCGGCGCGATCCCTTGAAGATCACCACGCCCTGTTCGATGTTCTCGGCGGCGGTGGCCTGGCGGGCGACCTCGATCCGCGCGGGATTGGACAGGAAGGTATTTGTGATGCGCTCGATCTCGGGCGCCATCGTGGCGGAAAAGAACAGGGTCTGGCGGGTGAACGGCGTCAGGCTGAAGATGCGTTCGATATCGGGGATGAACCCCATGTCGAGCATGCGGTCGGCCTCGTCCACCACCATGATCTGCACGCCGGTCAAAAGCAGCTTGCCGCGTTCGAAATGATCCAGCAGCCGGCCCGGCGTTGCGATCAGGACATCGACGCCGCGGTCGATCAGCGCATCCTGTTCCTTGAAGCTGACGCCGCCGATCAGCAGCGCCTTGGTCAGCTTGACGTGTTTGGCATAGGTGTCGAAGTTCTCGGCCACCTGCGCGGCCAGTTCCCGTGTCGGGCACAGCACCAGGCTGCGCGGCATGCGCGCCCGCGCCCGTCCGCGCGCCAGCATGGTGATCATCGGCAGCACGAAACCGGCGGTCTTGCCGGTGCCGGTCTGCGCGATGCCCAGGACATCGCGGCCTTCCAGCGCGGCGGGTATCGCGCCGGCCTGGATCGGGGTGGGGGTTTCGTAACCGGCCTCTGCAATGGCTTGCAGGACCTTGGGACTCAGGTTCAGATCGGAAAATTTTGTCATGTGTATCCGCGTTTCGCGGACACTGTTCCGGCCCGCGCGTCAGTCAGAGCCGGGCCCGTACGGCCCTGCGCGTCGCGCGCAATCCAGCTCTCGCGCGGGCATAGCAAAAAGCCCCGCCAGCGTCAAACAATCTTGCCGCAGCGCGGAATCCGGCGGTTTCGGTTTCCGGGCGGGCGACAATTCACCCGGATTCGGGGAAATGTTTCCGGCGCTTCGCATCCAGCCCCAGATCGCAGTGGCGCAACAACCCCTCGGCGGCCAGCCGGTCGCACAGGCCGGGGCTGGCGGCGCAGATTTCGTCGTAGAACGCGCGCAGACCGGGTTCGCCCTGTTCGGACTCGATAAGGCCCAGCACCTCGTGCAGCGACATGCCGCCCCTTTCGCGCGGCCGGTTCGGCGCCAGTTCGGCCCGATAGGCGCCCTTTTCGCGGCGGTAGGCGAACGCGGCGATCCAGTCCTCCCAGCTTTTGGCGTGGCAATGGCACAGCGCCACGCGGTCCAGTTCGGTTTCGCCCGGGTTCATCCGTTCGCCCGAAAACACGTTGTGGATCTTCACCGTCAGCGGGCCAAGGCCGGTGCGCACGAACAGCTTGCCCGCCAGGTGGCTCAGAAACCCGCCCTTCACATGGCTTCCCCAGGTCGGGTAGAGGCGTTCCACGATGGCCTCGCGCCGCGGCCCGGGCGGGATGAAGCCCTTGAACAGCCCGGCCGCGCCCGCCAGCGCCTCCATCGGCCGGATGCGGGCGCAAAGCGTTCCGGGCGGCAGGGCGCCAAGCAGATCCGCCAGCGGCGCGTCGGGCCAGACGAATTCGTCCACGTCCATGTGGATCAGCCAATCCACCTCGGCGCGGCGCCCGTAGGCGTGGGTGGCATTGGCGCTCTGGCGCACCTGATGCTTGGCCGGTCGCCTGGGGCCAAGTTTGCGCCAGTAAGCCGCATCGCAGGTGATGACGCGCAGCCTCGGGTGGGGCTTGAGACTGGCCAGCGCCTCGGGGTTGGGCGCATCCAGATAGAGATACAGCCGGTGCGCACCCAGATCGAGGTGGTATGCGGCGAAATCGAGGATGTCGCGCGCAGGCGCCTTGATGGTGGCGACGATGCCCCAGGTGGTCATGGGTCTGTCTGCGCCTCCGGTAGCGGACCGAACCGGCGCGTCACCCGTTCATCCAGATCCGGCCGCGCCGGTATCAGCATATCGCGCGCCGCGAGCCGGTCCAGCAGGCGGGGGTTCGGGCTGTTCACGGCGTCGGGCGGCGGCCGGGTCATCCGGGCCCTACACCATCATTTCCTTGGTCGCCGAAAGCGTCAGGTCGGGAAAATCGCGTTCCACCCGGTCGATATCCCATTGCAGGCGGGTCAGGTAGACGATGTCGCCGTCGTGGTCATGGGCGATGTGCTGCTTGTTGGAATTGACGAACGCATCGACCGCGCGGCGTTCGCCCTTCACCCATCTCGCACTGGTGAAGCGCGAAGCCTCGAAGCGCACGGGCAGGCCGTATTCCAGCTCGATCCGGCTGGCCAGCACCTCGAATTGCAGCGCCCCGACCACGCCGACGACAAAGCCCGAACCGACCGCGGGCTTGAACACCTTGGCCGCACCTTCCTCGGCGAACTGCATCAGCGCCTTTTCCAGGTGCTTGGCCTTCATCGGATCGCCCGCGCGCACGCCTTGCAGCAACTCGGGCGCGAAGGAGGGGATGCCCGTTACCCGCAGCGTCTCGCCCTCGGTCAGCGTGTCGCCGATGCGCAACTGGCCGTGATTGGGGATGCCGATGATGTCACCGGCCCACGCCTCGTCGGCCAGTTCGCGGTCGGCGGCGAGGAACAGCACCGGGTTGGTGATCGCCATCGGCTTTTTCGACCGCACATGCGTCAGTTTCATGCCGCGGGTAAAGTGGCCGCTGGCCAGGCGCACGAACGCGACCCGGTCGCGGTGCTTGGGATCCATGTTCGCCTGCACCTTGAAGACAAAGCCGGAAACCTTCGGTTCCTCGGGCGCGATCTTGCGCGGCTCGGCCGATTGTACCTGCGGTTGCGGCCCGTAGGTGCCGATCCCGTCCATCAGCTCCCTTACGCCGAAGCTGTTGATGGCCGACCCGAACCAGATCGGTGTCATGTGCCCTTCCAGCACCGCCTGCGGGTTCAGCGCGGGCAGCAATTCGCGCGCCATCTCAAGCTCTTCGCGCAGCTGGTCCAGCAGGTGCGCGGGCACATGTTCGGCGAGTTTCGGATCGTCCAGCCCTTCGATCGAGATGCTCTGGGCGATCTTGTTGCGCTCGGCGCGGTCCATCAGTTCCAGCCGGTCGCGCAGGATGTCGTAGCAGCCGACGAAATCGCGGCCCTGGCCGATGGGCCAGCTGGCCGGCGCCACGTCGATGGCAAGCATCTCCTGGATCTCGTCGATGATCTCGAACGTGTCGCGGCTTTCCCGGTCCATCTTGTTGCAGAAGGTCATGATCGGAAGATCGCGCAGGCGGCAGACCTCGAACAGCTTGCGTGTCTGGCTTTCGACCCCCTTGGCGCCATCGATCACCATCACCGCGGCATCGACCGCCGTCAGCGTGCGATAGGTGTCTTCGGAGAAATCCGAATGCCCCGGCGTGTCGACAAGATTGAACCGCAAGTCCTTGTAATCGAACGACATGGCCGAGGCCGAAACGGAAATGCCCCGGTCCTTTTCCATCGCCATGAAATCGCTGCGCGTGCGCCGCGCCTCGCCCTTGGCGCGAACCTGCCCGGCCATCTGGATGGCGCCGCCATAAAGCAGGAATTTTTCCGTCAGCGTGGTCTTGCCGGCATCGGGGTGGCTGATGATGGCAAAGGTCCGCCGCCGCGCGATCTCGGGCGGCAGGGCGGGGCGGTTTTGGGCGGTGTCCAGCATGTGCGGCGTATAAGTGAGCGGTGCGCCCGAAGCAAGCCGGCGCGCGCCGTCACCATTGCGTGAGGGTGCGATTGCCGATTGGTCGAATCGGCGCGGCGATGATAAGAACGTATAGTGAACAAAAAATCAGGGAGAGCACGATGACGCTTCAGGAAATCGCCGACGAACTGGTCGCGGGCTGCCGCGAGGGCCGCAGTCGGGCCAATCTCGACAGGCTTTATGCCGCCGATGCGGTATCGGTCGAACCGACGGCCACCGACATGCCGCGCGAGGCGCGGGGGCTCGACGCGATCAAGGCCAAGCACGACTGGTGGGAGACCGCGATGGAACATCTGGGCGGCGAGGTCAGCGACCCGATGCCCCATGGCGACGACCGCTTTGCCGTCATCTTCGAACTGCGTGCCCGCGAAAAGGCCAGCGGCCAGGAATTTTCGATGAAGGAGGTCGCCGTCTACCATGTCGCCGACAACAAGATCGCGCGCGAGGAGTTCTTCTACGCGATGCCGCCGCAATAGGCTCAGCTGAGAGAGGCCCGGCGCAGCAGGTCGATTGCGTCGGGCCGGTCGAGCAGCGCCTTCTGCACGTCCAGCCCGTGCCGGTCGGGGCGGTCGTGGCCGGGCAGCAGCGTGCCCAGCCGTTCGACCAGTTCGGGCGGCAGCGCCGGGCGGGTGCGCGGATCGACCAGCATGGATTCCGCGGCGATGCCCTCGGCATAGATGATGTGGTGCCGGTCGAACAGGATCTGGAAATACTCGACGAACCCGCCCTCGCGCACCTGCACGGTGTCGCCGTTGACCAGATGCCGCGCCTTGACCAGAAGTTCGGGCTGGCCGGCGCCGATCCGGTCGCTGCGCTGATAGACGAACAGGCGATGGTCTGGGCTGACGGTCAGTTCGCCCGCGTTGTTCAGCGTACCGGCGGCGATCACGATCGGGGCGAAGTCGCCGGTGGCGCGCACCGTGTTGTGGCCCACCCAGCGCACCGCCTGCGCGCCGTCGTCGCGCGTCAGGATGCGGTCGCCGACCGCGATGTTCTCGATGGGAACCTGGGCACCGGTGGCCATGGTGATTCGGGTGCCGCGGCTGAACGAGACGCAGGCGACCTGTGCGAATTTCCGCCGTGCTCCGGGGCGGTCGGTGCCGACCAGGGCATAGCCTGTGCTCGCCGCCAGCGGCGCCAGCGGCAGAACATGGATGCCGGCGATCAGCCACAGATCGTCCACCTCGACCAGGATCAGCGCCTCGGCTATGCGCCCGTCGGGCGACATCAGGCTGATCGCGCAATCCAGATGCACCAGCGCGCCGGGCTGGCCGGTTTCGGTATCCGCGGCGATGCGGAACGTGCCGTCGCCCAGCGTTTCCAGCGAAAGCCGCTGGCGCCGCGCGTCCAGCGCAAGCTGATAGACATCGTCGGGCACCAGTTCGCTCATCGTGCCCATGCCGTCGCCGAGATTGGCGCCCTGGGCGACGCGAAAGGCCCGGCCGGGATAGGTGGCGATGCTTTGAACGGGGCGGTCTGTGCGGGTCACGTTTCGCGGCCTTTCCGGGGCGGGTGGCGCTGAACAACTAGCCTAGGATTGTGGCGGGCATCGGTCAATTCCCCGGTGAATTGCTGGCATTGTCGCCACAACCGGTGTTAATCGGACTGCGACACATCCAACGGGGAGACAAGGACATGGACATGGGGATTGCCGGAAAGCGCGCGCTGGTCTGCGCGTCGAGCCGCGGCCTGGGGCTGGGCTGCGCCGAGGCGCTGGCGGCCGAGGGAGTCGATCTGGTCATGAACGCCCGCGGGCGCGAGGCGCTGGAGGCATCCGCGCAGGCGATTCGCGATGCGCACGGGGTCGATGTGGTGACGGTGGCATGCGATGTGACCACGGCCGAGGGGCAGGCGGCGGTGCTGAAGGCGGCCGGGCGCGCCGACATTCTGGTCAACAACGCCGGCGGGCCGCCGCCGGGCATGTGGACCGATTGGGAGCGTGATGATTTCATCAGGGCGCTGGACGCCAACATGCTGACTCCGATCATGCTGATCAAGGGTCTGGTGCCGGCGATGATGGAGCGCGGCTGGGGCCGGGTCGTAAACATCACCAGCCAGGCGGTGCGCTCGCCCATTCCGGTCCTGGGGCTGTCGAACTCAGCGCGCACCGGGCTGACGGGCTATGTTGCCGGTACGTCGCGCCAGGTGGCGGCCAGCGGAGTCACCATCAACAACCTGCTGCCGGGCATCCACGCCACCGACCGCGCCGATTCGCTGGATGGCGCCGTGGCCAAGTCCGAGGGCATCACGCTGGAGGAGGCGCGGGCGCGGCGCGAGGCGACCATCCCCGCCCGGCGCTATGGCACGCGGGCCGAATTCGGCGCCGCCTGCGCCTTCCTGTGTTCGCAGCATGCCGGCTTCATCGTCGGCCAGAACGTGCTGCTGGACGGCGGCGGCGTCAACCTGACGATGTGATCATGCCGCCAGCGCGGCCAGTGCGGCGCCGAGATCGAGCGCGCCATCATAGAGCGCCCGCCCCGAGATCGCGCCGTCCAGCGGGGCGCCGCAGTCGCGCAGCTCGATCAGGTCGGCCAGCGAACTGACCCCGCCCGAGGCGATGACGGGGATCGACACGGCGCGCGCCAGGTTCGCCGTTGCGGCCACGTTGGGGCCCTGCATGGCGCCGTCGCGCGTGATGTCGGTATAGATGATCGCGGCAACGCCGGCATCCTCGAAGGATCTCGCCAGGTCCGTGGCATCGACATCGGTTTCCTCGGCCCAGCCCCTTGTGGCGACACGTCCGCCGCGCGCGTCGATTCCCACCGCGACGCGGCCGGGAAACGCGGCTGCCGCCTCGCGCACCAGTCCGGGGTTCTCGACCGCCACGGTGCCCAGGATCACCCGCCTCAGACCGCTTTCGATCCAGCGCTCGATGGTTGCCATGTCGCGGATGCCCCCGCCAAGCTGCGCGGGAACATCCACCGCCGAAAGGATCGCCCGGACCGCCTCGGCGTTCACCGGGCGGCCGGCGAAGGCGCCGTTCAGATCGACGAGATGCAGCCATTCGCACCCCGCATCCGCAAAGGCGCGGGCCTGGGCCGCGGGGTCGTCGTTGAACACGGTGGCGCGGTCCATCTCGCCGCGCAAGAGCCGCACGGCCTGCCCGTCCTTGAGGTCGATGGCGGGGTAGAGGATCATCCCTGGCGTCCTTTCGCTGATCGTTGGGCGGTGTTTTGCATGTCCGATGCGGCAATTGCAACGCGCCCCGAGGCCGGGCTTGCCAGAAGGGCACGGCCTGCGTCACAGTGAGCGCAAGACAGGAGGAACGACCATGAAGAAAATAGTTCTGGGTGCGGTTTTCGGGTTTGCCCTGGCCGGTATGGCGGCCGCCGATCCGGTGTTCGGCACCTGGCAGACGGAACCCGACGACAACGGCAATTTCGGCCATATCCGGATGCAGGCCTGCGGGGCGAAGATATGCGGCACGCTGGTCAAGTCCTTCGATTCCGCGGGGGCCGAGATGCAGTCCGGGAACACCGGCAAGAAAATCGTGTGGGACATGACGAACGAAGGCGACGGCGCCTATGGCGGGGGCAAGATCTGGTCGCCCGACCGCGACAAGACCTACAAGTCCAGGATGCAGCTGAACGGCGACAAGCTGGCGGTCGAGGGCTGCGTCCTGCTGATCTGCCGCAACGGCGGCAACTGGCGGCGCGTGAAATGACCCGTTCGGGGCGGTACGATCCGCCCGACCGGTTCAGGGGACGAACCATGCCGATGGCGGAACTTGTGCGAACCCTGCTGCTGAGAACCCTTCTGCCCGGCACGGCGGCCGCCGTTCTGGCGCTGGCGGGCGCGGCGGGGGCCGATCCGCTGGCCGGCACCTGGATCACGCCGCGCGATGGCAAGGGCATTGCCGCCCATATCGAGGTGACGCAGTGCGGCGCGGCGTCGATGTGCGGCACCATAGCGCGCACCTACGATGCCGACGGGCGGCTGGTGCATACCCGAAACCTCGGTGTGCAGGTGTTCTGGGACATGGTCCCGGCGGGGCAGGCCAAGTGGCAGGGCTGGGCCTATGTGCCGCTTTACAAGAAGAAGGTGCGCGGCCAGATCGACATGCGGGACAGGAACCACATCAAGGTCGGGGGCTGCATCGGCCCGGTCTGCCGCTCGCAGGACTGGCGGCGGGTCTGGTAGCGGCGCCTCAGGGCATCCAGCGCAGGAAATTGGCGATCATCCGCAGCCCCGTGGCCTGGCTCTTCTCGGGGTGGAACTGCATGCCCAGCATGGTGGCGCGGCCGATCACCGCGGTGACGTCGCCGCCATAATCGACATGGGCCAGCCGGTCCGCCGGGTCGTGCGCGTGAAACCTGTAGGAATGCACGAAATAGGCGTGATCGCCTGTCTTGATGCCGTCAAATACCGGATGGGGGTGGTCGATCACCAGATCGTTCCAGCCCATGTGCGGCACTTTCAGCGCCGGATCGGCCGGAGTAATGCGCACGACCTCGCCGCCGATCCAGTCAAGCCCCGGCGTGTCCTCGTATTCGCGGCCCCAGGTCGCCATCAGCTGCATGCCGACACAGATGCCCAGAAAGGGCCGGCCGCGTGTCTCGACCGTCTCGCGCAGCGCATCGAACAGGCCCGACCGGCCGCGCAAGGCCGCCGCGCAGGCCGGAAAGGCGCCATCCCCGGGCAGCACCACGCGATCGGCGCGGGCCACCAGATCGGCCTTGTCCGTCACCACGACGCGCCCGCCCCCGACCTCGGCCGCCATGCGCTGAAACGCCTTTTCGGCGGAATGCAGATTGCCGCTTTCGTAATCGATGATGGCGGTCAGCATGGGCGGACTCCGTGAGAACTTAACAGTCGTGACGCGGCCCGGGCGTGCCGCGATCAGACGGGTTGCGATATCCGCCCGCCCGGGCAAGGCCGCGCCTTGAAGGAACGGCGCGTGCGCCTTGGCGGACGATTTCGATCGAACGCGGCTTGCTTTAGCCTAGGCCCCGGCGCGTGCCAAGCATCCCCGGCCGCGTGCGAGCAACGGCCCGGCAGGAAACCGGCGCCGGTCAGAGCGCGCCCTTGGTCGAGGGCACGGCGTCGCCCTTGCGCGGGTCGGTTTCCACCGCCTCGCGCAGGGCGCGGGCCACCGCCTTGAACGCCGCCTCGGCGATGTGGTGGCTGTTGAACCCGTGCAGCCGGTCCACATGCAGCGTGATGCCGCCATGCGTGGCCAGCGCGGTGAAGAACTCGCGCACCAGCTCGCTGTCGAACGTGCCGATCCTGGGGGTCGGAAGATCGAGGGTCCAGACCAGGAAGGGGCGGCCCGACAGATCGAGCGCGGCCCGCACCAGCGCATCGTCCATCGGCAGCAGGCAGGCGCCATAGCGGCGGATGCCGCGCTTGTCGCCCAATGCCCGCGCCAGCGCCTGGCCCAGCGCGATGCCGGTATCCTCGACCGTGTGATGATCGTCGATATGCAGATCGCCGGTCGCGCGGATCTCCATGTCGATCAGGGAATGGCGCGCGAGCTGGTCCAGCATGTGATCGAAGAACCCGACCCCGGTCTGGTTGTCGTAACGTCCGCTGCCGTCCAGGTCGATCTTGACGGAAATGTCGGTTTCGGCGGTCTTGCGGCTGACGGTGGCGCTGCGCATCGGCGATATCCCATGATGGTCGGGGCGCTTATAGGCGTCCGCGCCCGGCGTTCCAAGACATCCTGGGCCAAAGCCGCCCGGCCTGTGTTCATGCTGCCGCGCCGGCACCGGCGGGTTGGGGATTGCGCCCGGCCCGCGCTCGTGCCAGCTTGGCCCCGATCCAGCCCGAGGCAAGGCCATGTCCACCTGCGTGTTCGTCCAGATCCGATGCCGACCCGGCACCACCTACAAGGTCGCCGAAGAGATCGTGCTGCGCGAGATCCATTCCGAACTCTACTCGACCAGCGGCGATTTCGACCTGCTGATGAAGCTCTACATCCCGAAATCCGAGGATGTGGGCAAGTTCATCAACGACCACCTTCTCGATATTCCCGGGATCGAAAGGTCGCTGACCACGCTGACCTTCAAGGCGTTCTGAACCCGCCCGCGCGCGTCTTGACCTTCCGGCGCGGGAAGGTGTTAGCGCCGTGCCCATGTCGGCCGGGAAACCGGCAGGAAACGGGGAGATGTCATGAACATGAGAATTCTGGCTGCGATGGCGGGCGCCGCCCTGGCTGCCGTGGCGGGCTGGTACATATTGTCGGCCCTGGCGCCGCAACCGCCCGGGCAGGATGGCGCCGACGGTGCCGGAACCGCCGCACCGGGCGCGCCCATCGTGGCGGTGAGCTTGCCTGAAACGCTGTCAGAGCAAGCCCGGATCGGCAAGCGGGCGTTCGAGGCGAAATGCGCCGAATGCCACGGTGCGAACGCCGCCGGGCGGGAGGGTACCGCGCCGCCGCTGGTGCACAGGTATTACGAGCCGGGCCACCACGGCGATGCCGCCTTCATGCGCGCGGCCCAGGCCGGAGTCAGGGCGCATCACTGGCCGTTCGGCGACATGCCCCCGGTCGAGGGGCTGACCGATGCGGATGTGAAGGCCATCACGCGCTATGTCCGCGAATTGCAGAAGGCCAACGGAATCTTCTGACAGGCCCGGCACGGACGGCAGGCGGCACGGACGGCAGGCGGCACGGACGGCAGGCGGCACGGGCCACGCGGCCCGTACCCGCTCCGAACGGCCAATCACGCCAGCAGGTCGAACGTGTCGCCCGCGATGGTGAGGTTGATCGAGCTTTGCCCGCCGCCATCCACCAGCGCCCAGAGGATCTGCCCGGTGGGGCGGTAGATCACGAAGGCTTCCTGCACGCCATCATCGCCCGAGCGTTCGCCGGTATCGCGGTTCGCGGTATGGTCGAAGTTGACCTGGAACTGGCTGGCCGTGGCGCTGCCGCCGAACACCAGAACGTCGCCTTGGGCGGCGTCGTAGTCCTGCACCCAGTCGCTGCCATGCCCCATCATCGCGTCGCGATTGCCGCCGACATGGAAGAACCTGTCGGCCCCGTCGCCGCCGTTGACCAGGTCGTGGCCGAAGCCGCCGTTCACGAAATCGTTGCCATTGCCGCCGAACACGATGTCGCCGAACGCCGAGCCGGTGATGACGTCATCGCCATTCTGGCCCTGTAGCGTGTCCGCGCCATAGCCGCCGGCGATGGAATCGTCGCCGTCCTGGCCATAGACCAGATCATTGCCGTAACCGGCCTGGATGTTGTCGTTGCCCGAGCCGCCAAAGATCGTGTCGCTGCGGTCGGCACTGGTGGCGCCGCCGATGATCTCGTCATTGCCGGGGCCGCCGTTGAGAATGTCGGCGCCGTCGCCGCCGCGCAGCAGGTCGTCATCGCCCTCGCCCAGCAGGCGGTCGTTGCCGTCCAGACCGTCGATCGTGTCGTTGCCGTCATCGCCGCTCAGCGTGTCGTCGCCGGCTGTGCCGGTCAGCAGATCGTCGCCGATGGTCGACCCGTCCGGGCCCACACCGCCGCCGCCGCTGCCCGCCAGGGCCAGCATGCCGTCGACACCCAGCGTTTCGTTGTTGAAGCGGAAGCTTTCGACCTCGCTGACCTGGTCGACCCCTTCCCGGGGCGACAGGATGGTGAAGACGCCGCCCTCTTCGCTCACGGTCGCGTCGCCGCTGTCGAAGTCGAAGCCGACGGTATCCTCGCCCGCACCGCCGACCAGGGTGTCGTCGCCCAGCCCGCCGATCAGGTAATCGTTGCCGGCCCCGGCGCGGATCAGGTCCGCCTGTGCGGTCGGCGCCCGGCTTTCAAGCAGATTGTCGAGGTCGAGATCGAACCCGCTCCAGCTTTGCAGCGCGCTGGTGACATCGACCGGGCTGTCGGAATAGTCGTAGCGGGCCAGCAGATAACCGCTCTCGTAGAACGAGGCCTGGCGCAGTTCGCCCTTCAGTTCGTCCACCGAAACCGGGTTGTTCTTCTGGAATTCGCCATCCAGTTCGACGACGACCCGCCGTTCGCGCGAGTTCAGGAACAGGATGACCGAGGATTCGCTGGCTTCGCTGATAAGCCCGTTGAGTTTTTCGGGAACCGGCGTGCTGGAGATGCGCATCGATGTGGAGTTGAAGTTGGTGAACCGCTGCCCCGAAAAGCCCGGAGCCTCCAGCGCCGCCATCGGGGGCAGATCGGGCAGGCCCGTGCTCGCCCCGCGCGCCGCGCCGCCCGGCGCCAGCAGGCTCGACAGGCTTCCGGTCAGGACATAGGGATCGGCGCCCGCGTAATCGACCGTATAGCCCATGTCCTGCAAGGTGCCGACCGTCATCCGGCTCAGCGGCATGGGCGGGCTGTTTTCGGCATAGCCCGTCATCAGTTCGGTATCGAAGACCGACTCGCTCCAGTGGCTGCCCGCGGTACCGGCGCCGCCGCCGGATTCCAGGGGCACCGACGATTGCGAACTGCCCGTCAGCGTGCTGTATTCGTTGACGGCGTTGGCGCCGGTATAGTTGAAGCCGCTGCGCAGGCCCAGATGTTCCCACAGGGTGCCGATGCCCAGGACGTGGCCCATCTCGTGTTCGATGACCTCGCCCAGGACGCCCTTGGCCTCCATCCCGGCAAGATCGGCCTCGTCGAACTGCATCATGCCGTTATAGGGCAGGGCGGATCCTGCGCGGAAGTCGCGCGGGCCGGCCTGGCCCAGAATGCTGCCCGGCCCGTCGATGGCGGTGACTGCCGCGTCGATGCGCAGATCGTCGACAATGCCCCAGCGGCTGTCGACGACATCGGGAAGGTCGCCTGTGATGACACGCTCCCAGGCGTCGGCGGCGCGGTCGAAATAGGGCCGGTAGGCGTCGTTCCCTTCGAAGTCGATGGTGATCTCGAAGCCCGATGCCGGCGGGGGCGTGACGCTGTCTTCGCTGACCGAAACCTTGTAGGTGCCGGTCGTGCTGCCATAGGCGCCGGCGGAGATGTAGTGCATGCCGGTGCTGGAAGCCGTGAATGTCAGCTGCGCGTTGGTGCCGGTGCCGTCATCGTCGTTGGAGGTGCCGGCGATCAGCGAACCGGTCCCGTCGTGCAAACCGCGCAGATACGGGTCGGACAGCGAGCCGCCCGCTGTGGCGCTGCCTTCCAGGTCGATGGTGTAGGTATGCCCCGCCTCCAGCGTGACGCCGAACCAGTCCTGATCCCTGGCGGTTTCGATGCTGCCAGAGCTCGACCCGCCGACGCTGACCCGCCCGCCGGTCGATCCGTCCTGGGCGTGGTCGTCGCTCGGCGTGCCGGAAGAGGTTTCGCTGACCGTCAGCTTGTAGGTGCCGGTGTGCGAGCCATAGGCGCCTGCGGATACGAAATATTCGCCCGAGGCCGTCGGCGTGAAGCTGACCAAGCTGTTCAGCCCTTCGCCGTCGTCGTCGTCGGCGGTTCGCGCGATCGCCTCGCCCGAAGCGTCGAAGATGCCGCGCAGATAGGGATCGGACAGGGTCTCGGTCGTGGTGGCGCTGCCCTCCAGGTCGAACTGATAGGTGGTGCCCGCGGTGAGGGACACGCGGAACCAGTCCTGATCGCCGGCGGTCTCGATATTGCCCGAACTCGACCCGCCGACCGGGACGGCGCCCGAGGTCGTGGTGTCGGCGCTGTATTCGTCCGATACCCCCATATCGATGATCGACAGCTTGTAGCTTCCGGTTCCACCGCCGAACGCGCCGGCCGACAGGAAGAACGTGCCGCTCGTGTCGGTGGCAAAGCTGATCCGGGCGTTCAGCCCGGAACCGCCGTCGTCATTGCTTGTGCCGTCCAGCAAGGCGCCGGAACTGTCGTACAGGCCACGGAAATACGGGTCGGTCAGGGTGCCGCCATCGGTGTCGGCGCCCTCCAGATCGACCCGATAGGCGTGCCCCGCCTGCAACTCGATGCGGAACCAGTCGGTGTCGCCGCCGTTTTCGATCGCGCCGGTGGCGGTTCCGCCCGGCACGATCCGACCGGCGGTTCCGGTATTGCCGGCGAAGTCGTCCGAGACGGCCACGGCACGATCCACCGACACCGTGTAGGTGCCGGTATCGGACCAGTAGGCCCCGGCCGAGATGAAGTGCCGCCCGCTTGATGCGGCGGTGAATTCCACCTCGCTGTTCAACCAGGTGCCGCTGTCGTCGTCCGTCGTCCCGTCGAGCAGCGAGCCCGAGGCGTCGTAGATGCCGAACAGATAGGGGTCGGACAGCGTGCCCCCGCCCGTGGCCGAGCCCTGAACGCCGATGGTATAGGTCTCCCCGGCCTCCAGATCGACGGCGAACCAGTCCTCGTCATGGGCGACCTCGATCGCCCCGGTGGCGGTGCCGTCCACCGCGACCGAACCGCTGGAACCCGGGGTCATGCCGTAATCGTCCGCGCGCCCGCCGCTGCCGCCCAGATCCTCGACCGTCACCCGATAGGTTCCGGTATTGGACCCGTAGCCGGCGGCCGAGACATAGTAGGTGCCCGAACTGGCGACGGCGAATTCGCGCAGGCTGTCCAGCCCGACGCCGCCATCGTCGTTGCTGCTGTTGGGCAGCAGGCTGCCCGACCTGTCGTACACCCCGTCAAGGTAGGGATCGAGCAGGGTGCCGCCGCCGGAATAGGAGCCTTCGACGCCGATCCTGTAGGAATGCCCCTCGCTCAGCTCGATGCGGAACCAGTCGCGGTCGCCCGCGGTCTCGATATCGCCGGTGGCGACGCCGCTGCCGCCGATCACGCCGGTGGTATCGGTATTGGCCAGGAAATCGTCGCTGCTGGACTGCTCGCTCACTTCCATGGTGTAGGTGCCGGTCGCCATGCCGAAACCGCCGGCCGAAATGTAATAGGTGCCGTCCGTATCGGCCCGGAAGTTCAGCAGGCTGTTCAGGCCGGCGCCGCCGTCATCGTTGGACGTGCCCATGATCGCGCGGCCGTCGCTGTCGAAAATGCCGCGCAGATAGGGGTCGTTGAGCGACCCGTCGCCGGATTGCGAGCCGCGCAGTTCAACCTGGTAGGTCTGGCCGGCCCGCAGCGTGACCGCGAACCAGTCCCGGTCCTCGGCCTGCTCGATCTCGCCGGTGGCGGTGCCGCCCACGCTAATGGAACCGGCGCGGCCGGTATCGCTGCCGTAATCGTCAAGCGTGCCCAGATCGGTCACGGCGACGGTATATGTGCCGGTTCCCCAGAACGCGCCGGCCGACACGAAATGCGTGCCCGATACGGAGGCGGTGAATTCGATCATGCTGTTGAGGCCGACGCCGCCGTCGTCGTTCTGGGTGCCCGAAATCAGGTTGCCGACGGAATCGTGGATACCCCGGATATAGGGATCGTCCAGCGTGCCGTCCGACGTGGACGCGCCCAGCATGTCGATGCGGTAGCTGTGACCCGCCACCATCTCGATGCCGAACCAGTCCTCGTCATAGTCCGTTTCGAGCTCACCGCGGCTCGAACCGCCGACGGCGACGGTGGCCGTTGTCGAGGGGTTGTCGGGGTGATCGTCGCCCAGGTCGATATCGCTGACCGACACGGTATAGGTGCCGGTATCGAGCGAGAAGGCGCCCGCGGCGACGTAATATGTGCCCGAGGTTGCCGGGGTGAATTCGATCAGGCTGTTCAGCCCGGTGCCGCCATCGTCGTTGAAGCTGCCGGGGATGAGGCTGCTCGATGCGGTGTAAAGCCCGCGGATGTAGGGATCGTTCAGCGTGCCGTCGCCGGTGGAGGTGCCGAGCAGTTCGATCCGGTAGGTCGTGCCGGCGTTCAGCCGCATCGAGAACCAGTCGATATCGCCGTCGACCTCGATCTCGCCCACGGCCGGCGATCCTTCCGAGACCATTCCCCTTGTCGTGGCATTGTCGGCATAATCGTCGCCGCTATCCAGTTCGAGCAGCGACAGGGTGTAGCTGCCGGTGTAGCCTCCAAACGCGCCCGCCGAGATGAAATAGGTGCCCGTCGCGGTGGGCGAATAGTTCAGCATGCTGTCGCGCCCGGCGCCGCCGTCATCGTCCGTGGTGGCGGGCAGCAACGCGCCCGACGCATCGCGGATGCCGCGCAGAAACGGGTCCACAAGGGTGCCTCCGCCGCCGGCGGAACCTTCCAGAAGCAGGGTGTAGGTGCGCCCCTCGTATAAGGTCGTGCGGAACCAGTCCTGGTCGCCGCCGGTTTCGATTTCGCCCCAGGCCGTGCCGCCAACGCTGATCGAACCGGATGTCGAGATGGTGGCGGAATAGTCGTCTGGCATGGCGTGTCTCCCCGAGAAAAGGCCAGGAACAATCATGAAATGATTCAATCCCGGAATTCTCGCTCCTGTCGGTCCGGTGAGTCAACCTTTCGATTGGCGACAGCCGCATGCCCGGAACCGGGGCGCCCGGCGCGTTCCGGGGTCGGCGCGGAATGCCCGGCCCGAGACGCCCGCGTTGCGGGGCAGGGTCGGGCCTGTCATGTCGGTCGGAGAAATTGGAGCGGGCGATGAGATTCGAACTCACGACCCTTACCTTGGCAAGGTAATGCTCTACCCCTGAGCTACGCCCGCGTCCGTGGGTGAGG
>JAGRMG010000199.1 GCA_020441385.1 Paracoccaceae bacterium | reverse complement strand
GCAGCCATGGGCGATGTTGGCGAAGGGGCCGCCATGCACGAAGGCGGGGTTGTTTTCCAGCGTCTGCACCAGGTTGGGCTGCATCGCGTCCTTCAGCAGCACGGTCATCGCGCCGTCGGCCTTCAGGTCGCGGGCGTAGATCGGTTTGCGCTCGCGGGTATAGGCGACGATGATGTCGCCCAGCCGCTTTTGCAGATCGTCCAGATCGTTGGCCAGGCACAGGATCGCCATGACCTCGGAGGCGACCGTGATGTCGAACCCGGTCTGGCGGGCAAAGCCGTTGGCCACGCCGCCCAGACCCACGACCATGTCGCGCAGGGCGCGGTCGTTCATGTCCATGACCCGGCGCCAGACGATGCGGCGCTCGTCGATCTCCAGCGCGTTGCCCCAGTAGATGTGGTTGTCGATCATCGCCGAGAGCAGGTTGTGCGCGCTGGTGATGGCGTGGAAATCGCCGGTGAAATGCAGGTTCATCTCTTCCATTGGCACCACCTGGGCATAGCCGCCCCCGGCCGCCCCGCCCTTCATGCCGAAACAGGGCCCGAGCGACGCCTCGCGGATACAGACCGCCGCCCGTTTGCCGATCCGGTTCAACCCGTCGCCCAGACCAACCGTCGTGGTGGTCTTGCCCTCGCCGGCGGGCGTCGGGTTGATCGCGGTGACGAGGATCAACTTGCCGGTCTTGTTGCCCTGAACCGAGGCAATGAACTCCTGGCTGACCTTGGCCTTGTCATGGCCGTAGGGCAGCAGGTCGGAATCGGGAATGCCCAGCTTGGCCCCGATCTGCTGGATCGGGAGTTTCTGCGCCTCGCGGGCGATTTCGATATCGGTCTTGAAAGTCATTGGCGCATTTCCCGAATAGAACCCTCTTGGCCGGCATCCTCGCACCGGCATCGGGCAACCCATACCGGCATGGGCGCCGCGATACGACATGTTTTCCGACATTATTGCGCCACGATGCGTCGCGGAAAGGAACCATCCGTGCCGATCGGACATCGGCGGAACGGATCGGATCGGATCGGGGATGCCGGACGCACCGTCACGCCCGGATGCAGCCAGTCGCGCGCATTCGCACGAAGACCTGCCCCGGCGGGTGAACATGTGATGGCGGTCAAACGCGAACCCCGGAACCTGGTAAGGGTTCCGGGGTTTCGACGTGTCTTGCCCTGCGCGGTCAAACCGAGGGTTTCGGCTCCATGCCGCCTTCGGGGGGCGATTTCTTGGGCTTGGTCTTGGGGATGGCGGTGACGCTGGGGGCGCTGCCCTGATCGGGTGTGTCGCTCTCGTCGTCGCCCTTCTGGGGGGGGTCGCCACGCATGACGCGCTCGATCTCCTCGCCGGTAAGGGTTTCGTATTCAAGCAGGCCCTGCGCCAGGCGCTCCCATTCCTCGCTGCGTTCGGTCAGAATCCGGTGCGCCGTCTCATAGCCCTCCTGGATGAACCGCTTGACCTCGTCCTCGATCAGTTCCTTGGTGTTGGCCGAAACCGAGAACCCGGCGGTCTGACCGCTATAGCCTTCATGCGCCTCGGCATAGTCGATATTGCCCACCTTGTCGGACATGCCCCAGCGCATCACCATGGCGCGCGCCAGCTGGCTGGCCTGCTGGATATCGCCGGCCGGCCCGTTCGAGACGTGATTGTCGCCATACTTGATGATCTCGGCCGCCTTGCCGGCCATCGTCATCGCGAGTTTCTGTTCGCATTCGTCCTTGTGCCAGTTCAGACGGTCCATTTCGGGCAGGCTGACCACCATGCCCAGCGCGCCGCCACGCGGTATGATGGTGGCCTTGTAGACCGGGTCGCATTCGGGCAGCGCCAGCCCGACGATGGCATGGCCGGCCTCGTGATAGGCGGTCTTCTCCTTCTGGTCGGCGGTCAGCACCATCGAGCGCCGCTCGGCCCCCATCATCACCTTGTCCTTGGCATTCTCGAAGTCTTCCATGGTGACAAAGCGACGCCCGACGCGGGCAGCCATCAGCGCGGCCTCGTTCACCAGGTTGGCCAGATCGGCGCCCGAGAAGCCCGGCGTGCCCCGCGCGATGATGCGCAGGTCCACGTCCGGGCCCAGCGGCGTCTTGCGCGCATGCACGGCAAGGATCTTCTCGCGGCCCTTGATGTCGGGGTTGGCCACCGTCACCTGCCGGTCGAACCGGCCGGGGCGCAGCAGCGCGGGGTCTAGCACGTCCTTGCGGTTGGTGGCCGCCAGGATGATGACGCCCTCGTTGGCCTCGAACCCGTCCATTTCCACCAGAAGCTGGTTCAGCGTCTGTTCGCGCTCGTCGTTGCCGCCGCCATAGCCGGCGCCGCGATGGCGGCCCACGGCGTCGATCTCGTCGATGAAGACGATGCAGGGCGCGTTCTTCTTGGCCTGCTCGAACATGTCGCGCACGCGCGACGCTCCGACGCCCACGAACATTTCCACGAAATCCGAACCCGAGATGGTGAAGAACGGCACGCCGGCCTCGCCGGCGATGGCGCGCGCCAGAAGCGTCTTGCCGGTGCCCGGCGGGCCGACCAGCAGGGCGCCTTTCGGGATCTTGCCACCCAGGCGGCTGAATTTCTGCGGATTGCGCAGGAACTCGACAATCTCTTCCAGTTCTTCCTTGGCCTCGTCGATGCCGGCCACGTCGTCAAAGGTGACGCGGCCGTGCTTTTCGGTCAGCATCTTGGCCTTGGACTTGCCGAAACCCATGGCCCCGCCTTTGCCGCCGCCCTGCATGCGGTTCATGAAATAGATCCACACCCCGATCAGCAGCAGGAAGGGCAGCAGCGTGATCAGGAAGGACTGGAACCCGGATTGTTCCTGCTTTTCGGCGCGCACCGGGATCTTGTGGTCGATCAGAAGCTCCGTGACCTTGGCATCCTCGGGCTTGATGGTCACATAGTCATGACCGTCCTTGGTGCGGAACCGCACCTGTTCGCCATCCAGCGTGACCTGGCCGACCTCGCCCTTCTCGACCGAGCTTACGAACTCGGAGAACGTGATCTCGCGGCTTTGCAAAGTCCCCCCGGGGCCGCTGAACAGGTTGAAGAGCGCCAGGATCAGCAGAAACAGGACGACCCAGAAGGCGATGTTGCGCGCGTTGCCCAAGGAAATTCTCCCACATATCCGGCCGCTCCGCGGGAACGGCCTGCCAGACAACTAAAATAGAGATGATTGGCCGGGGTTCAATGCGATAAAAAGGATGCAAAGAACTCTTCGCCGGTTCTTGCCAGGTCCAGCCGCCAGCCATTGGCCAGCCCGGCCAGCGGCGCGGCGACCAGTTCGCCGCCGCGCCAGACCGCGGGCGAGGCGGCCAGCGCCGCCTCGGGCCGGCCGGTTTCGCGCCAGCCCGGGCATGAATTCAGCCCGTGCCTGCCGAGGGCGCCGATCTCGCACCCGATGGCATCGCCGCCGCTCAGCCGCCAGCGCCCGTCCCACAGCGCGCCCGGGGCGGCGCGCAGATCGCGCACGGCGGCCAGTTCGCGAAAGATCCGGGCGGTGCGCCCGGCCGCCAGGATCCGGCAGCCGCCAAGCGTCGCGGCGTTGCCGCGCCGCAGGGCCTCGACCGCCGCCAGCAGCGGGGCGCGGCGCGGCGGATATTCGCCGCCCCCCACCCAGCGAATCGCGTTCGCCAGCAGCCGGCGGGCGGTTTCGGCCGGCTGGATCCGGTAGCCGCGCAGATCGACCAGCAGATCGCCGCCGTCGCAGGCCACCAGATCGCGGGCGGCAAGAAAGGCGTACCAGTCCAGCGCATCCCGGGCCTGTGCCATGTTCTCCGCCACCTCGGCCAGCCCGGCGGCGGTGACGCCCAGAGGCTCCAGCGCCGCCAGGATCCTGCGCGCCTTGATGCGGTCGAAACCGGTATCCTCGTTCGAGGGATCGTCGGCCCAGGTCAGATCGTTCTCGGTCAGATAGGCGCGCAGCCGCGCCCGGCTCAGACCCAGGAGAGGGCGGACCAGCAAGACGCCGTCCTGGCTGCGCCGCCGGGGAATTCCGGCCAGACCGCTGACGCCGGCGACGCGCGCCAGCCGCATCAGCACGGTTTCGGCCTGATCGTCGGCGGTATGCCCGAGCGCCAGCACCGAGAGATCATGGGTTCGCGCCCAGCCCGTCAACAGATCGTAGCGCGCCCGCCGCGCCCGGTCCTGCAGGTTGCCGGTGCCGTCCCAGCCGCGCCAGCGCAAGACGGAATGGTCGATGCCCATGCGCTGCGCCAGATCGCCGACCGCGGCAGCCTCGTCGGCGGCCCCGGCGCGCAGACCGTGATCCACGGTGGCGGCCATCAAGGTGACCTGACCGGGTTCGAAACAGCGCGAAAGGAGATGCAAAAGCGCGACCGAATCGCCACCGCCCGATACCGCGACGCCCAGCCGCGCGGGCGGTGCGCCGAGGAACTGGGCCCGGACCCTGGAAACAATATCGCCGTTGCCGGCGCTCAACCGCAACCCAGCGCGGCCATTTGCTGCTGCGCGCTGGCCACTGCCGCGGCAGCCGGGAACCGCGCGCCGACCTCGCCCAGCGTGATGCAGGCCTGCTCCACCTGCCCGAGCCGGCCCAGCGCCGCGCCCAGTTCATAGAGCGCCTCCGGGGCGGTCGGGCCGGTCGAATCGCCGGTAAAGCTGGCCAGATAGGCGCGCGCCGCCTCTCGCGTGTCGCCCATGGCGTCCAGCGCGCGGCCGCGTTGCAGACGCGCCTCTGCCGCCAGCGGGCTGCCGGGATAGGCCTGATCGAACCGCGCGAACAGATCGGCCGCGGCGGCATTCTCGCCATCGGCCAGCGCCTTGCTGGCCGCATCGAAATCGGCCTGTTCGCCGACCGCCAGTTCGCTGTCGGGCGAACCGTCCCCGGCCGGCGCCGGTTGTGCCGCGGGCGTGCCCGCGTCACCTCCCAGCGTCGTGGTCTGGCCCAGCTTGCTGACGTCGCCGCCCTCGAGTTCGACCAGACGGAATTCGAGATCGCCGATCCGGTTGGTGCCGTCCGACACGATCCGGTTGATGCGGTTTTCCAGCTGTTCGGTCTGCCCGGTCAGGCGCTGCAATTCGGCCTCGATGGCCGCGACACGGTCCAGAACGCCGGTGCCCGCCAGGTTGGCGACCGGCGCGCCGGTTGTGGAAAGCTCACGCTTGAGCCGCTGGATCTCGACGTTCAGAACCGTCAGTTCCTGGCGGATGTCCGCCAGGGTCGTGCCGGTGTCCTGCGCCCGCGCGGGCGGGCCGGCACACACCGCCAGCCCCGCCATCACAACCAGTGCCGCCGCGCGCATGGCCATTACCCCGTCAGATCGGCCGACAGCACGGTGACGGCGCGCCGGTTCTTGGCATAGCAGGCTTCCTCGCTGCAAATCTCGATCGGGCGTTCCTTGCCATAGCTCACGGTCTTCAACCGGCTGCCCGCCACCCCGCGCGATACCAGGAATTCGCGCGCCGCGTTGGCCCGCCGCGCGCCCAGTGCGAGGTTGTATTCGCGCGTGCCCTGTTCGTCGGCATGGCCTTCGATCACGGCGCTGTAATCGGAATTGCGCATCAGCCACTCGGCCTGGGCCTGAAGCGTCGATTGCGCCTCGGAAGACAGATCGGACTGATCCACCGCAAACAGCACCCGATCGCCGATCGCCTGCTGGAAATAGGCTGGCGATGCCGGATCGCCGGCCGACCCGGCACCGGACCCGCCGGCGCCCGCCGAACCGCCACCGTCATAGCCGGTGGCATTGGTACAGGCCGCCAGGGCCGCCAAAAGGCCGGCCAAAATCATCTTGTTCAGGTAAGTCATGCCGATCGCCTCGCGTTTTCGCTTGTTCTGTACTCGTTTCTACCACAGCCGCAATGCCTTGTGAACGCAGCCGATGCAGCGCCCGGCGCGGTTGCGGACAGGCGATGCCGGGTCATGCCGGCCCCTTTTTTGCCGATCAGTCCTGCAACGGCGACCACGACGGATCGGATCCGCCGTCGGGCGTGCGCACGGGCAACAGGTTGCGCCCCGAAATGTCCACTGAATAAAGCGAGGACCGCCCGCCCGCGCCTTGGGTCTCGCGGGTGAACATGATCACCCGGCCATTGGGCGCCCAGGTCGGGCCCTCGTCCAGGAACGATGCGGTCAGGAGCCGCTCCTCGCTGCCGTCGGTACGCATGACGCCGATGTGGAACCGGCCCTTGTTCTGTTTGGTGAATGCGATCAGGTCGCCGCGCGGCGACCAGACCGGAGTGCCATAGCGGCCCTGGCCGAAACTGATCCTTGTCGCCTCGCCGCCGCCAGCGGGCATGATATAAAGCTGCTGGGTGCCCGACCGGTCGCTTTCGAACACGATTCGCCCCCCGTCGGGGGAATAGCTGGGCGCGGTCTCGATCGAGGGCGCGCTGGTCAGACGCTCGCTGTGTCCGGTCGCGAGATCCATGCGGTAGAGATCGGTATTGCCGCCCTGGGTCAGCGAATAGACCACGGTGCGCCCGTCGGGTGCAAAGCGGGGCGCGAAACTCATGGTGCCTTCCGGGGTGTTCAGGACCCGGCGCTGAACCTGGCCGACATCCATCACGAAGATGCGGGGAAACCCGGTTTCATAGCTCGTGTAAAGCACGCGGTCGCCGGTGGGCGAGAACCGCGGCGCCAGCACGATCGAGGAACTGTCGGTGAGATACTGCACGTTGGCGCCGTCGTAATCCATGATGGCCAGCCGCTTGCGGCGGTCGTCCTTGGGGCCGGTTTCGGATACGAAGACGACCCGGCTGTCGAAATAGCCGCCCTCGCCCGTGATCCGGCTGTAGACCGCGTCGGCGACCTTGTGCGCCATGCGCCGCCAGCCATCGGCGGTGCCCGCATATTGCAGCCCGTTGCCCAGTTCCGCACCGGCGAACACGTCCCAGACCCTGAAGCGCACGGTGACGCGGTCGCCCGACATGCCGACCGCGCCGGTGATCAGCGCCTGCGCGTTCACCGCCTTCCAGTCGGCGAACTGGATCGGGGCGCTGAAATCGGACACCGCGCCGATATGGGCGTCGGCGGGCACCTCGCGGAACAGGCCGGTTCCCGACAGATCCGATGCGATCACCCGTGCGATCTGGCGTGCCATCTCGGACGCCGCCGGACTGTCGGGGACGAAATCCGGGACGGCGAAGGGCATGGGTTCGATCACGCCTTCGGTGATCTCGATCCTGAGCGGTTTGTTCTGCGCCCGGGCCGGGGCCGACAACAGCGCCGCGCCCAGCAGGACAGCCACCAGAAACCTCATCATTTGATCCGCATCCTTTCGGGATTGAATGTCATCTCGATATCACGCCACTGGTCGTATTTCTCGGCCGGAAGATCGAAACCCGACGCCCCGCAGCGGATGATCGCGCGGCGGGCCGCCTCGAACGCCTGTTTGGCCGCGTCGCCCGATCCGCCCGAACTCGACAGCATCCGGATGGTTCCGACCTCGGGCTTGCCATCCTGCGCCATCGACACCGTGACCACAACCGTCGTGCGCAGCGCCTCGGAGGACAGCGAACCGACATTCCAGCAATTGGAGACCGCAACCCGCAGCGCATCCTTCTCGCCAGCGGTCAGCGGCGGCCCGGACGGCGCCGCGACGGGGTCGGAACGACCCAGCGCTTCGGCCAGCGCATCGTTCACCGCGGCGCGCGTTTCGGCGGGCTCAGAAACCGCCAGCGGGGCCGGACGCGAGGGGCGCGCACGGGGGCGCGGCGACGCGCCCGGCGCCAGCGCCTTTCCGGCCTCCGCCTCGGTCACGATCCGGTCGGTGGCCTCTTGCGGCGCCGTGGCTTCGCTGGGCTCGCGCGGCTCGTTCGCCCCCTGCTCGGGCACCACTTCGGGTTGGCGCACGTCGTCGGGGCGGGCTTCGGGGGGCGGGGGGGCGACCGGCTGCGGCGCCACCCGTTCGACCGGGCGCG
>JAGRMG010000198.1 GCA_020441385.1 Paracoccaceae bacterium | reverse complement strand
GTGCCGGTACAGGGCGCGCCGCGATTGATCAGCGAGACGCCGACGCGATCCTCCAGCGCCTTGATCCTCTGCGAGATCGCCGACGGCGTGACCTTGAGATCGGCCGCCGCGGCCTCGAAACTGCCCAGCCGCAGCACCGCCGCGAGCGCGCTCAGGTGATGGCGGTCGAACTGCATCAGTTGGGCTTAATCCGGCTTATCGCAATTAACTGGATTACACCGCCGCGCCGGTCTAGTCAAACCGCACCCGCCGCGGAGAGGTCCGATGACGCCAGCAATCCTGTCCGGTTTCGCCCTGGGCTTCAGCCTGATCCTCGCCATCGGGGCGCAGAACGCATTCGTGCTGCGCCAGGGGCTGCGGGGCGAGCATGTGTTCTGGGTCTGCCTGACCTGCGCGCTTTCGGATGCGCTGCTGATTGCCGCCGGGGTGGCGGGGTTCGGCACGCTGGCCGGATTGGCGCCCTGGTTCGCGCCGCTGATGCGCTGGGGCGGGGCGGGGTTTCTGGCGTGGTACGGGGCGGCCAGCCTGCTTTCGGCCTGGCGCGGCGGCGCGGCGCTGCGCGCCGCGGGCGGCGCCGGCGCCGGTCTGGCCGCAACGCTGGCGACGGTGCTGGCCTTTACCTGGCTGAATCCGCATGTCTATCTGGATACGGTGGTTCTGATCGGGTCGGTCTCGGCGCAATACGCGGACCGGGCCGGGTTCGCCCTCGGGGCGGTGCTGGCATCGTTCGTGTTCTTCTTCTCGCTGGGCTATGGCGCGCGGCTGCTGGCGCCGCTGTTCGCGCGGCCGCGCGCCTGGCAGGTGCTGGATGCCCTGATCGGGCTGACGATGTGGGCCATCGCGGCGAAACTGATCGCGCGCTGACGGCTTGCGGCCCCTCGCGTTTGCGTGTTCAACCGACGCATGAGCGAAATTCCCCCATCGCGCCCCGTTGCCGGCGTCTTCTGGATGCTGGTCACCGGATTCTGCTTTGTCACGGTCACGGCGCTGGTCAAGTATCTCGGGCCGCGCGTCCCGGCGCCCGAGCAGGCGTTCCTGCGCTATCTGATGGGTCTGGTGTTCCTGTTGCCGATGGCTCGCACGCTGCTGAACGCGGGGCTGACGGGCCGGCAGTGGCGCTTGTTCGGCCTGCGCGGGCTGCTGCATGGCGGCGGCGTGATGCTGTGGTTCTTCGCCATGACCAGCATCCCGATCGCCGAGGTCACGGCGATGAACTACCTTTCGCCGGTCTATGTCACCATCGGGGCGATGCTGTTCCTGGGCGAGAAGCTGGCGGCGCGGCGGCTTGCGGCGGTGGGCATGGCGCTTGTCGGGGCGGCGATCATCCTGCGCCCGGGTTTTCGCGAGATCAGCCCGGGGCATGTGGCCATGCTGATCACGGCGGTGGTGTTCGGCGGCTCCTACCTTCTGGGCAAGGTGCTGGCCGACGAATCCGACCCGGTGGTGGTGGTGGCGATGCTTTCGCTGGTGGTGACGGTCGTGCTTGCGCCGGTGGCCGCGACGGTCTGGGTGGCGCCGACCCTGGCCGAACTGGGCGTGCTGTTTGGCGTCGCCTTCTTCGCCACGGCGGGGCACTACACCATGACGCTGGCGTTCCGCGCGGCACCGGTGACGGTGACGCAGCCGGTGACCTTCCTGCAACTGGTCTGGGCCACGGCGCTGGGCGCGGCGGTGTTCGCCGAGCCGGTCGATATCTGGGTGGTTGCGGGGGGCGGTCTGATCCTGGCCTCGGTTACGTTCATCACATGGCGCGAGGCGGTCGTGCGGCGCCGCGAGATCACTCCGGCAAGCCTGGCCACCAAGGTCTGAGCCGACCCCGGCGGCAGGGCAGGGCGCTGAGGTTCCGCTTGCGCCGGATTTTTGTTGATTGACGAGTCAATAAACGAAACCTATCCTCGCGCCGGTCATATGGCACGACAATCGGAGGCGGCGCGATGCCCAAGATCGGCATGGAACCCATCCGGCGCGATGCGCTGGTCAAGGCGACGATCGCCGAGGTGGGCGGTGCCGGGTCGCTTGATGTGACCGTCAGCCAGATCGCCCGGCGCGCGGGCATGTCCAGCGCCCTGGCGCATCACTATTTCGGCGGCAAGGATCAGATCTTTCTGGCCGCCATGCGCCGCATCCTGTCCGATTTCGGCGCCGAGGCGCGGCGCGAACTGGCGGCGGCGGCACCTTACGAGCGCGCAAGCGCCATCGTGCGGGCCTGTTTCGCGCCCTCCTGTTTCGCGCCCGACGTGATCGCCGCCTGGATGACCTTCTATGTCCTGGCCCAGAACAACCCGCAGGCGCTGCGGTTGTGGCGCATCTACCAGCGCAGGCTGCGCTCGAACCTGACCCACGCGCTGCGCGGGCAGGCCGCCGACCCGGTCGATGCGGCGGCGACGCTGGCGGCGCTGATCGACGGGCTTTACCTGCGCGCGGCGCTGAATGAACCCGAAGCGCCCGGACGCGCCACCGAACAGGCGCTGCGCCTGCTTGCCATGCTGCGGGAGGATTGAAAGATGACCCCGCCCAACATCCTGATCCTGATGGTGGACCAGCTGAACGGCACGCTGTTTCCCGACGGCCCCGCGCGCTGGCTGCACACGCCCAACCTGGCGCGGCTGGCCGAACGCTCTTTGCGCTTTGCCAATGCCTATACCGCCAGCCCCCTTTGCGCGCCGGGGCGGGCCAGCTTCATGTCCGGGCAACTGCCCTCGCGAACCGGCGTCTATGACAACGCGGCCGAGTTCCGCTCGGACATCCCCACCTTCGCGCACCACCTGCGCCGTGCCGGGTATCAGACCTGCCTCAGCGGCAAGATGCACTTCGTCGGCCCCGACCAGCTGCACGGCTTCGAGGAACGGCTGACCACCGACATCTACCCGGCCGATTTCGGCTGGACCCCGGATTACCGACGCCCCGGACAGCGCATCGACTGGTGGTATCACAACATGGGCAGCGTCACCGGCGCCGGCGTGGCCGAGATCACCAACCAGATGGAATATGACGACGAGGTCGCCCATCACGCCACCGCCCGGCTGTACGATCTTGCCCGCGGCCGCGACGACCGGCCCTGGTGCCTGACCGTCAGCTTTACCCATCCCCACGATCCCTATGTCGCGCGCCGGGCCTACTGGGACCGCTACGAGACCTGCGCGCATCTGCAACCGCAGGTGCCGGCGATGGCCTATGACGATCACGACCCGCATTCGCGGCGCATCTTCGACGCCAACGACTGGCGCAGCTATGCCATCACCGACGACCACATCGCCCGCGCCCGCCGGGCCTATTTCGCCAATATCAGCTATCTCGACGACAAGATCGGCGCGCTGATGACGGTGCTGGCCGACACGCGGCAGGCCGACAACACCATCGTTGTTTTCCTCTCCGATCACGGCGACATGCTGGGCGAGCGGGGGCTGTGGTTCAAGATGTCCTTTTTCGAGGGCTCGGCGCGGGTGCCGCTTATGATCGCGGCGCCCGGCCTCGCCGCGGGGCGTATCGACGATCCGGTTTCCACGCTCGACGTGACGCCGACGCTTTGCGGCCTGGCCGGCGTCGATCTGGCCGAGGTGATGCCCTGGAGCGACGGGCAGAGCCTTGTGCCGCTGGCCGAGGGCGGCGCGCGAGGCGAAGCGGTGGCGATGGAATATGCCGCCGAGGCCAGCGAGGCGCCGATGGTGGCGCTGCGCGAGGGGCGCTGGAAATACACCAACTGCCCGCTCGATCCCGAACAGCTGTTCGACCTGCGCGCCGACCCGAACGAACTGACCGACCTGGCCGGCGATCCCGGCCATGCCGCGACGCTGGAATCGTTTCGCATCAAGGCCGCCGCCCGCTGGGATCTCGAACGCTTCGACGCCGAGGTGCGCGCGAGCCAGGCACGCCGGCTGGTGGTCTATGACGCGCTGCGCAGGGGCGGCTATTACCCCTGGGATTTCCAGCCGCTTCAGAGGGCGTCGGAACGCTACATGCGCAACCACATGGATCTGAACGACCTGGAGGAAAGCCAGCGTTTCCCGCGGGGTGAATGATGATGCAGGCCGATTTCGTCATCGTCGGCGCCGGCAGCGCGGGCTGCGCCATGGCCTGGCGGCTGAGCGAGGCGGGCGCCTCGGTCATCGTGATCGAACACGGCGGCAGCGATGCCGGCCCCTTCATCCAGATGCCGGCCGCGCTCAGCTATCCGATGAACATGGCGCGCTATGACTGGGGCTACCGGAGCGAGCCCGAGCCGCATCTGAACGGCAGGCGCCTGGCCTGTCCGCGCGGCAAGGTGATCGGCGGTTCGTCCAGCATCAACGGCATGGTCTATGTGCGCGGCCATGCCAGGGATTTCGACCATTGGGCGCAAGCCGGCGCCGATGGCTGGTCGTTCGCCGATGTGCTGCCCTACTTCAAACGCATGGAAAGCTGGCACGATGGCGGCCATGGCGGCGATGCGGCCTGGCGGGGCAGGGACGGGCCGCTGCATGTGACGCGCGGCCCGCGCGCCAATCCGCTTTATCACGCCTTCGTCGAGGCCGGGTTGCAGGCGGGATATGCGTCGACCGACGATTACAACGGCGAACGGCAGGAAGGTTTCGGCCCGATGGAACAGACCGTCTGGCGGGGGCGGCGCTGGTCGGCGGCCAATGCCTATCTGAAACCCGCGCTGAGACGGGACAACTGCACCCTGGTGCGCGGGCTGGCCGCGCGGGTGGTGATCGAGGCGGGCCGCGCCACCGGCGTCGAGGTGATCCGCCGCAGCCGGCGTTCCGTGATCGCCGCCCGGCGCGAGGTCGTGCTTGCCGCCTCCTCGATCAACTCGCCCAAACTGCTGATGCTGTCGGGCATCGGGCCGGGCGCGCATCTGGCCGAACACGGGCTTGCGGTGGTGGCCGACCGGCCCGGCGTCGGGGCCAACCTTCAGGATCACCTCGAACTTTACATCCAGATGGCATCGACACAGCCGATCACCCTGTTCAGGCATTGGAACCTCTACGGCAAGGCGCGGATCGGGGCACAATGGCTGTTCACGCGCAAGGGGCTGGGGGCATCCAACCAGTTCGAAAGCTGCGCCTTCATCCGTTCGCGGGCGGGCATCGACTATCCCGACATCCAGTTCCATTTCCTGCCCATGGCCGTGCGCTATGACGGCAAGGCCGCGGCCGAGGGACATGGTTTTCAGGCCCATGTCGGGCCGATGCGTTCGCAAAGCCGGGGCAGCGTGACATTGCGCAGCGCCGATCCCGCCGCCGCCCCGGCGATCCGGTTCAACTACATGAGCCATGCGCGCGACTGGGAAGAGTTCCGCACCTGCATCCGCCTCACGCGCGAGATTTTCGCCCAGCCCGCCTTCGAACCCTTCGCCGGGGCCGAGATTCAGCCCGGACCAGGGGTTCAAGGCGACGCCGATCTCGATGCCTTCATCGCCGAACATGCCGAAAGCGCCTTTCATCCCTGCGGCACCTGCCGGATGGGCCGCGCGGACGATGCCGGCGCGGTGGTCGATCCCGAAGGCCGCGTGATCGGCGTCGAGCGTCTGCGGGTGGCCGACAGTTCTATCTTTCCGCGCATCACCAACGGCAACCTGAACGCGCCCTCGATCATGGTCGGCGAAAAGATCGCCGATCACCTGCTGGGCCGCGACCCGCTGCCGCGCGCCAATGACAGGCCCTGGCTGCATCCGCGTTGGCAGGACGCGCAGCGATAGGCGCGTTGCGTTAACCTATCTCGACAAAACCCGTTGATCGGCCCTGCAAAGGCGCCCAGATTAACGGAATGTTAAGAATTTGTACGCTCTTCGTTCTGTGCCTCCTGCCGGTTGCGCCGGCCGCGCAGACGGGGTTCTCGGGGCCCGTGCGGGTGATCGACGCCGACACCTGGGATGTGGGCAGCCGGCGGGTGCGGCTGCACGGCATCGACGCGCCGGAACTCGATCAGACCTGCCGCGACCCGGGCGGGCGGGTCTGGGGCTGCGGTCTGTGGGCGCGCGCCGAGGCGGCGCGCCGCTACGGCGGCCGCCGGGCCGAATGCCAAAGCGTGGATACCGACCGCTACGGGCGCATCGTGGCGCGCTGCGCGGTGAACGGCGAGGATGCCGGGAGGTTTCTGGTTTCGCAGGGTATCGCCTTTGCCTATCGCCGCTATTCGATGGATTACGACCTGGACGAGAAGGGCGCGGCGATCGCCGGTCGCGGGGTGCACCGCGCGCAGCTTCAGTCGCCCGCCGAATTCCGCCGTGCGCGCAGCGCCGACGCGCCGCCCCCCGATCACGATTGCCGCATCAAGGGCAATATCTCGGGCAAGGGCGTGCGCATCTACCACATGCCCGGACAGCGCGACTACGCGCGCACCCGCATCCGCCCGCAGCAGGGCGAACGCTGGTTCTGCACCGAGATGGAGGCCAGGGCCGCCGGGTGGCGCCGGGCGCGCCGATAGGCGCGGGGCGGGAATTCCGCCGCTTTCCATCTGGTATTGATCCCGGTCAATGAGCGGGGGCCGCAACCGTCCTAGCCTTGTGCCAACACCGAACCCCAAGGAGGCGACGCATGTCCCACACCCCGCACGAACTGGCCGCCGAATTTCCCGAAAGGGCCGACCTGATTCAGGAATTGAGGCAGTCGGACGCACATTTCGCCCGCCTCAGCGACGAGTATCACGAAATCAACCGCGCCGTTCACCGTGCCGAAACCAATGTCGAGCCGATGGAAAACCTGGCCGAGGTGGAATTGCGCAAGAAGCGCGCCGCGCTGAAAGACGAGATCTGGGGCATCCTGTCGCGGCGCTGAGATGGCATCGACCGGGCCCGCTCAGTCGACCTGATAGGGCAGGGTGCCGCGTTCGTTGGCGTCGATGGTCAGCCGCCGCTCAAGCGGCGGCACCGAGCGTTGGTGGCAATGGGCGCGATCACAGATGCGGCAGGAAATGCCGATCGGTTCGTAGGCGCCGGCGTTGCTCACATCCAGGCCGTCGGCATAGACCAGCAGGTCGGCATGGCGCACTTCGCAGCCCAGCGCGATGGCATAGCGGCGCACCGGCGCCCCGAACGATCCGCCGGGTTTGGAGACGTCGCGCGCCAGGCTGATATAGCGTATCCCGTCAGGCGTTTCGGCCAGCTGGCGCAGGAAATGGCCCGGTGTCTCGAACGCCCGATGCACGTTCCACAGCGGGCAGGCGCCGCCGAAACGGGCGAATTGCAGCCGCGTGGCGCTGTGCCGTTTCGTGATGGTCCCCGCCTGATCGACGCGGACGAAAAAGAACGGAATGCCCTTGGCGCCGGGCCGTTGCAGCGTGGACAGCCGGTGCGCCACCTGTTCGATCGACGCGCCGAACCGGTTGGCCAGCAGTTCCAGATCGTGGCGGTAATCCTGCGCCGCCGCCAGAAATGCGCCATAGGGCATCAGCGCGGCGCCGGCGAAATAGTTGGCCAGCCCGATCTTGGCGATGGCACGCGCCTCGCCGCTGTGGAAGCGGGCAAAATCCAGCGTCGCCTCGAGCAGCTTGTCCTGGTGCAGCAGCGCCACCTGCAACAGCGTCTGGAACCCCCGGGTCGCCGGCGCGGCCCGGGCCGACAGGCGCAGCACCTTGTTGGCGCCATCGTACTGGCGCAGATGCGCCATGTCGGCCAGTTCGATCCGGATCCCGCGCGAGCCGAGCCAGTCGCGGGCGGCGGCGCGCGCGTCGCGCGACCCGTCGGGTCGGGCGGCAAAGCGTTCGGCGGCCCGATCCACCGCGTCGATGTAATTGTCGCAATAGTGGAAGAAGTCTCGCACCTCTTCCCACGGGCTCGCCTGTACCCGCGTATCCTCGCGCCCCAGCGCCTCGTCCAGCGAGGCGAGCCGCTCATGGGTCTCGCGGTAGCTGCGGTGCAGCGCCAGAAAGGCGCGCGCCAGCGCCGGGGCGTTGGAGGCGGTCAGCCGCAGATCGGCCAGCGGGGGCATAGTGTCGGCAAACACCGGATCGGCCAGCGCCTCGCGCATGTCGCTGACCATGCGTTCGCTGTCGCCGGTCGAAAGTTCGGTCACGTCCAGCCCGAATTCCTGCGCCAGCGCCAGCACGACCGAGGTCGAAACCGGGCGGTTGTTGTTTTCCATCTGGTTGAGATAGGGCAGGCTGACGCCCAGTTTGGCGGCGAAGTCCTTCTGTGTCAGACCAAGGCGGGTGCGGATCTCGCGCAGCTTGGCGCCGGCATAGAGTTTCTGGGTGGCCATGTCGTGCCCCTGTCGGGTATTTGCAGGTTTGCGATACGCCCAGTCTAAATTTGCAAACGTGCCGCCGCAAGTGCCGGATCAGAGGCCGAGCTGTCTTTCGCGCCGGATCACGACCATGATCGCGACCCAGCCCAGCAGGGCGGTGGACAGCATCAGCCCAAGCAGCGGCAGCGCCCCGGTTCCGGGGGTCAGCATGGCCCCGGCCAGCGCGCTCAGCCCGGCGCCGCCGCCCAGCATGATCGCCCCGCTCAGCCCCGACGCGGTGCCCGCCAGCCGGGGCCTTACCGACAACGCGCCGGCGGTGGCGTTGGGAATCGTCATGCCGTTTCCGGCGCCCACGAAGGCCATGAAGCCGAAGAAGGTTTCGGCCGATCCCAGCCCGGAGAGCATGATGATGAGCGACATCAGAAGGCCGCCGCCGCAGGTCCAGCAGCCCCACAGGACCATGCGGTTGATGCCCACGCGGGTCGAAAACCGTCCGCTGAGGAAATTGCCGAGAACGTAACCCACCGCCGGCGCTCCGAAATAGACGCCCAGCTTGCCCGGTTCGAGCCCGTAGACTTCGGTGCCGACGAAAGGCGCGCCGCCCAGATAGGCAAAGAACGCCCCCGACGACAGCGCCGCCGCCAGCGAATAGCCCCAGAAGCGCGGCGACTTCAGAAGAGTAGGGTATTCGCGAAACTGCTGGGTCAGAGTCAGGCCGCTTTTTTCCGCGGTCTCGCCGAAATCCCACCATGTCAGCGCCAGGGTCATGGCCCCCAGGACGATCATCAGCCAGAAACTCGACTGCCAGCTGAAGAACTGATCCAGCATGCCGCCGATCGCCGGCGCGATCATCGGCACGACGGCAACGCCGGTCATGACATATCCGATCATGCTGGCGGCCTTGTCCTGCGGATAGAGATCGCGCACCGCGGCGCGGCTGAGCACCATGCCCACCACCACCACCGCCTGACACATGCGAAAGAACAGGAACAGATGTGCCGTGGGCGCATAGATGCAGCCAAAGGTGGCCAGCAGGAACAGCGCCAGCCCCCACAAGATGACCGGGCGCCGCCCCAGCTTGTCGGCAATCGGTCCGATCAGTATCTGAAGGAAGGCGCTCATCCCCAGATACAGCGCCACCGAAAGCTGCATCAGCCGGTAATCGGTGTGGAAATACTCCGTCATGTTGGGCAGGCTGGGCAGAAAGACGTTCACGACCAGCGCGGACAGCCCAGACAACAGGATCAGGGTCGCGATATGCGGCGGGCTGGCGCGGCCTCGGCTGAATGTTTGCACGGTCATGAAGCCCGATTAGGTCAGCCTGCCGCCGGTGTCCATCGCGACCGCGCGTCGGCCCGGCGAATGGCCGGGCAATTAGCAGATTTGCATTTAGCCAGGGCTGATCTGCCAACATTTTGCAAATTTGCGGAAATTCGCTTTGGCCACGGCCCCGAAGCCGATATGGTCGGCGGAAATCTGCAATGGGGCAAGCGAACATGAAAGATATCCTTTCCGAACTGGAAAGCCGGCGCGGCTCGGCCCGGCTGGGCGGCGGACAGAAGCGTATCGACGCGCAGCACGCGCGCGGCAAGCTGACGGCGCGCGAACGCATCGAACTGCTGCTCGACGAGGGCAGTTTCGAGGAATTCGACATGTTCGTCGCCCATCGCTGCACCGATTTCGGAATGGAAAAGCAACGCCCCTATGGCGACGGCGTGATCACCGGCTGGGGCACGATCAACGGCCGCATGGTTTATGTGTTTTCCCAGGATTTCACGGTTTTCGGCGGCTCGCTGTCCGAAACCCATGCCCAGAAGATCTGCAAGATCATGGACATGGCGGTGCAGAACGGCGCGCCCGTGATCGGGCTGAACGATTCGGGCGGCGCGCGTATCCAGGAGGGCGTGGCATCGCTGGCCGGCTATGCCGAGGTGTTTCAGCGCAACATCATGGCCTCGGGCGTGGTGCCCCAGATCAGCGTCATCATGGGCCCCTGCGCGGGCGGCGCGGTCTATTCCCCGGCGATGACCGATTTCATCTTCATGGTCAAGGACACCTCCTACATGTTCGTGACCGGCCCCGATGTGGTCAAGACCGTCACCAACGAGGTCGTGACCGCCGAGGAACTGGGCGGTGCCTCGACCCATACCCGCAAGTCCAGCGTCGCCGACGGCGCGTTCGAAAACGATGTGGAGGCGATGGCCGAGGTGCGCCGCCTGGTGGATCTGCTGCCGCTCAACAACCGCGAAAAGCCGCCCGTGCGCCCGTTCTTCGACGAACCGGGGCGCATCGAGATGTCGCTCGACACGCTGGTGCCCGAGAACGCCAACACGCCCTACGACATGAAGGAACTGATCGCCAAGGTCGCCGACGAAGGCGATTTCTACGAGATCCAGGAGGACTTTGCCAAGAACATCATCACCGGTTTCGTGCGGCTCGAAGGTCAGACGGTCGGCGTGGTGGCCAACCAGCCGATGGTGCTGGCGGGGTGTCTGGATATCGACAGCAGCCGCAAGGCGGCGCGGTTCGTGCGCTTCTGCGACTGTTTCGAGATCCCGATCCTGACCTTCGT
>JAGRMG010000197.1 GCA_020441385.1 Paracoccaceae bacterium | reverse complement strand
GCGGGCTGGCGATGCCCAGCTGTTCGTTGCGATAGGTGCGCAGCAGGCCGCGCTGACCCTGGGTCGCCAGAACCTGATTGTAGGGCGGCAGATGCGATGACGCCTGCGCCCTCTGGTAGCTGCTCAGCAGGAAATCGCGTTCGTGGCTGTCAAGCCCGCCGTCGATGGAATAGCCCATATCGGCCTGGAACTGCGAAATGCCGGCCCGGCTGCGGCTGCCCAGCTGCCCATCGACCGCCCCGACACTGTAGCCGAAATAGTTCAGCGCGCTCTGCACCTCGCGGTTCTGCGCGCGCTGCGCCGAGTAGCTGTAGCTGCGCCGTGCGGCGGCGCGCTTGCGCTGGTTGTTCTTGTTGACCTCGTTGACGATGATGCCGCCCAGGAGCGCACCACCCAGAAGCGCCGCCGCATCGTTGGCCGCGGCCCTTTCGACAGGCACCGCGATCATGCTGGCGGCCACGAATGAAACAAGGAGTTTGCGTGCGATCATAATAATATCCTCACCAAGACCCGCGTCCGGCCATTTGCCCGGCAGGTCACGGGCCAAAAACGTCCAAACACGAACATCTGACGAACACCAGACCACCAAACAATCCGGCCCGTGTCAAGGTTCAGGGCCACGAAACCGGCATGCGCAAACGCGATTTTGATCTTGCCCCGGCTTGCCGGCGCCCCCGGCGCAGGTTCAGTCCAGCGCCATGCGCAACAGCGCATCCGGCCCGGTGCCGGGATTTCGCGCATAGATTTCGAGATCGTCCCAGAACCGGTCCAGCGTGGTCAGGAGACGGGGGCGATCGGAGAGCACCAGTTCCTCGCGCAGCACGTCATGCGCCGTGCGTCGCTCATCCGGCGCGATCTCGGCGCTCAGAGTATCCAGCGCCGCCCGGTAGGACAGCAGATAGGCCGCGCGCACCGTGCGCAGATGTTCGATCTGGCGGGCATGGCTGCGTACCTGACGCGCCAGCAGGGTCGAGCCGCGACCGGCGCGTTGCAGGCTGACCAGCATGCGGATATTGGCGGCCTTGGCCTCGATCAGGCCGGCGTTTTCGCTCAGCGACCCGACCAGGACCGCCCCCGCCAGCAGGGTCGAGCGCGCCGATTGCAGCCGCGCCGTCTGGGTGCGGTCGCGGGCGCGGCGGAACTCGAGTTGCAGCGCGCCCAGCGCCGCCTGCCGCCGCGGATCGGGTTCGGCCGCGATCAGCCCCGCCAGCAGCGCATCGGGATCGGGCGGCGCGCCATGCGGCGAGGCCGCGCCGGCCAGTTCGCCCCAGCGGCGCCGGATCTCGGCCAGCCGCGCATCCGAGGTGACGACGGGGGCCGATATCGCCAGCCGCAGCCCGAATGTCGCCGAGCGCAGCGGCGCGCCCGTTGCGTCATGGGGCGGGTATTCGGTGCGCTGGGCGCTGTAAAGCTGATCGGCCGTCGACAGGACCGATCCGCCCCGCGTGACGATGCCGCCGGCCTGGCCATGCAGCCGGCCGGCCGCGTTCAGGCGATAGGGGGTCAGCACCAGTTCCTCGGCATTGCCGTAGATGTCGTAAAGTCCCAGCGGGTTGGGCTTGCGCAGGCCGACCGGCCCCAGCCTGCCGCGCCCCGACCCGGGCGCCTGGTGCAGGGCATAGTCGCGCATATCGCCCTGGCCGAAGAACGTCAGGTCCGGAAACCGCGTCGCGTCGATCCGCGCACCGCCGCGGGCGGCATATTCCCACTCCTCCCCCGTGGGCAGGCGCAGGAAGGCGCGCGCCTGTCCGCCGCCCGGCAACGCATCGGCGGCATTGGCATAAAGCCATTCGGTATAGCGCCGCGCAAGATCGACCGCGTCAAACCAGCTCAGCCCGCCCTGCGCCAGACGATCGGCGCGCCCGGGTTCGCCGCATTGCCCGGCCAGCGCCCGGTACTGGCCCGCCGTCAGTTCATAGCGGGCGATGAAGAAATGCGTGACACCGGTGCCCGGCTCGGCGAAGGGGCCGCGCAGGAAGGCCGGGCGCAGGTAGTCGGAAAACCCGGTCGCGTGCAGCGCCTGGCCCAGCATCAGACGCCGGTCGGCCAGCGGATCGGCCACGGCATCGGCGGCATCGACCGGCACGGTCACTTTCTGAAACGCCATCGCGGCCCCGCAAGGCATCGGCAACACCAGATCGGCGGCCCCTGCCCCGGCCGCCGCCGGATCGGTGTATTCATCCGGCCAGCGCGCCTCCTGCGCCGACGCCGGCGCGCCCCATGCCATCAGCAGGGTCAGGACAGCCGGGACCGGCCAGCGCATCAGGTTCCCTCCCGCAACACGCGGGCCGGATCGAGCCGCAGCACCGACCACGCCGCCAGCCCGGCCGCGCCCAGCACCAGCGCCAGCACGGCGGCACAGATCGCCAGCCCCTGCGCCACCGGCAGCACACTCAGCGGCGCGCCCCGGGGCAGGCCCTGGCCGAACAGCGCCGCCGCCACCGGCGCCACGCCGCGATAAAGCGCGAAGGACAGCGCCAGCCCCAGCACCGCCGTCACCAGCGCCTGCACCATGGGAAACAGCGCCAGCGTCCGGCCCGGCACACCCAGAAGCGCGATTGCGGCCAGAACCGGGCGCTTGCGCGCCGCATCCGACCAGAACCCGAAAATCAGCGCCGCGCCCATCCCCAGCGCCGCCAGCGACGCGGTCAGCGCCAGTGCCAGGTTCAGCTTGCGCCCCAGCCCCAGCAGCGCCTCGATATCGCGGGTGCGGGCCAGCGTGGCGACGTTCAGCACCCGCTCCATGCGCGCCTGAAGGGGCGCGACATCATCGAGCCGGCGGGCATAGACGCGCACGCCCGCATAGACCGGCACCCGCTGCGACAGGTCGCGGCGCCCGACAATCCCGTGCCCGGGCAGGCTGTAGGAATCGTAATAGGCCTCGATCAGATCCAGCAGTGCGAAGGGCGCGAGCACGGTGCGGCCCGACACCGCGGTCTCGGGCAGCACCGCCGCCACCCTCACCGGCAGCACCAGCTGCTTGTCCCGGTCCTCGGCCTGGCTGACCAGTTGCGCCTCATCGCCCGCCTTCAGCCCGAGCTGTGCCGCCAGCTGCGCGCTGAGCGCGACCGAATCGCCGGAAATGTCGACCCCCTCGGGCAAGGTCGGATCGCCCGCCCCCGAGGGCGCCACCAGCGCCGGGCGCAGCCGCCGGCCGCCGGGCGCCCGCACATTCATGAAATCGAACTGGCTGCGCGTCCGGGGCGTGAGGAAGGCGATCTCGGGCCAGCCCTCAAGCGCCGCCAGATCCTCGGGCGTGAATGCGGCATTGCCCGCCGTGTCGATCTGCCGGTTGGCCGGGTCGGCCAGCATTTCGCCCACCAGCGCGCCATAGACCCCGTTGCGGACCCCGATCAGCAGCAAGAGCGGCAGCAGCACACCGATCAGCACCGCCACGTTGCAGAGCAGGAAGAAGCGGTCGCGCATCAGGTCGCGCCAGGCCAGCCAGGCGATCAGCACGGGCACACCTCCAGCCGGCTGACCACCGCGCCGCCGGGCCCGGCGGCGGTGCGCAGACCGAGGCGCGGGATGGAAAACCGCCCGATGCGGTCCAGATCGTGACTGGACAGGATCACCCCGCAATTCCGGGTGCGGGCGATGTCCAGCAGCAGTTCGAGCACCTTGTCGGCGGTTTCGGGATCCAGCGCGCCGGTCGGTTCATCGGCGATCACGAAGTCCGGCCGGTGCGCCAGCGCGCGCGCCACCGCCACGCGCTGGCGCTGGCCGATCGACAGCGCGGCGGGTCGCATCCCCGCCACCCCCTCCAGCCCGAGCCGCGCGGCCAGTTCGCCACACCAGGGCGCATCCTCGCGCCCCGTGACGCGTTGCGGCAGGGCGATGTTCTCGGCCACGGTCAGGAACGGCATCAGCCCCCCGGTCTGGGGCACGAAGCCGAACAGCCGGCCGCGCATCGCGCCAAGCGCACCATGGCGCGGCCCGTGCGCCCAGAGCGCGGCCAGATCGCGAACCGCCTGCCCGTCTCCGCTCTCCCAGGCATAGCTCATCCCCGGCCCCGGCGCCCTGAGCAGCCCCAGCAGTTCCAGCAGCAGCGTCTTGCCCGATCCGCTGGCCCCGGTCAGCGCCACGGGCCGGCCGGCACGCAGCGTGAACCCGTCCCATTCCAGCCGGAACACGCGGTCGCCGTCGCGCAGGCTGTATCGGCCCGCCCCGATGCGCAGCACCGCCGCCACCGGAGTCTAGGGCAGCACGTCGAATGGCATCGCAAACACATGCTCGCCATCCGGCGCCCCCGGGTACAGCGCGGTCCAGACGCCCGGATCGAGCAGCCATTTGCGATATTGCACCAGCTTCTGGCGCATCCCGTCCAGGATCGACCGGCGGTTCATAGCACTTTGCTGCCAGCGCTCGGCGGTGGTCAGCATCAACTGGCTTTCATAGGGCAGATCCTCGAGGAATTCCAGCGCCCCGCCCAGCGTCTCGCTGTCGGTGTTGATCAGGCGGTCGGGGTTCTGCGCCATGCGGGCCACGACATCGCGCACCTGGGCAAAGAACCGGCCCGAATCCTCGGCGCTGCGGGCCTGTTCGCCAAGGTTCAGCAGATTGTCCAGAAGCTCCGCCATCGTCGCCAGTTCGTTCTTTGTCACCAGAAGCCGCGGCTCGATCGCCAGGCGCGAGGGATCCTCGACCGCCTTTTCCGAAACCCAGCCCTCGATCACATCCGGGGCCTGGGTGCCCTTCAGGCGCCCCAGATAGGCAAGTTGCATCGCCAGCCCGAGGTTGACCAGTTCGCGCCCGCGCAGGTCCGGGGCCAGCACCGGGCGTTCGTCGCGCGCCACGCGGATCACGTCGGTCAGCGCCGTCACCAGTCGCGTCACCGTATCCTCGAAGGCCTGCGCCGATCCGTCCGCGATCGGGTAGAAGAACTCGTCGTCGTTGAAGCGCGACAGGGTGCGGTACTGGCGCGCCGCCCAGTCGTTCTGGGCCGCACCTCCGGCATCGGTCTGCAAATGCAGGGTCATGATCGCGACGCCCTTGTCCTGGGCGGCGCGCTGAAGTTCGGCCGGGCCGATATCGGAGCGCGCGTTCGGGTCGCGCGGATCCTTGGGCCCCGCATCGGTGATCAGGATCACGATGCGCGCATCGAACGGATCGTTGCCCGCCGGTTCCCATTCGGTCAGTTCCACCGCATCCTCGACACCGGCCAGGCTGTCCTCGTTGAAGCCGGGCGAATTGGCCACCGCCACCCGTGTCGCGGCGCGGATCGTGGCCAGCACCGGCGTCTGATCCGTGCGCCGCTCAAGCGGCAAGAGCCTGCGGGTGCGGTATTCCAGCGCCGGCACGGCCTCGGGGTTGTCGCGGAATCCGACGACTCCGAACTGGACCCGCCTGCCGATCTCGGTGCCCTGAATCGCGGTCACGATGCGTTCGACCGCGCGCTGGGTGCGCGCGATATAGGGGCCCATCGAACGGGTGGTGTCGAACACGAAGACGATACCGGCATCGAAATTGTCGGCGATCGAACCGGCCTCGCCGCCGCCGGCGCGCAGCGGCACCGAAGCGACCTGCATCAGCAGATTGTCCTCATAGGTCAGCGGATGCAGATCCTGCACGAAATCCAGGATCGGCATCAGGTACAGCTGGTCCACGATGTTGACGTATTCGGGCGGCTCCACGGCGACGATGCCGCGTTCGGGCGGGATCTCGCCGGCGGCGACCTCATCGAGCATCCGCGCCTGCACCTCGCGCAGCGCCTCATCCTCGATCAGCGCGCGCAGGGCGGCCTCGCTCTCGAACAGGAACTGCCGCTTGCGCCCCGCCGAATTGGTGAAGGCTGCAACGATGTTCTGTTTCCAGGGCATCGCCTGCTCCTGTGCCACCCAGCCTTCGGGCCCGGCCGAGACCGACGGCCCCACCTGATACCAGCCTTGCCGCCGTGCGTAGACGTAAAGCGGCTGGAAGGCCGGGTACTGCCGGACCGCCCCGGTGCCGGGTTCGCGGTGCATCATCGCGCCGGGCCGGGTCAGGACGCGCTGATAGACGGTCTTGCGCCCCTCCATCGGCAGCGGGCGCTGTGGCGTGTCGGCCAGCGCCATGGACAGCGGCGCGCACAGCGCCAGCAGCACGGCGGCCAGCGCGGCCAGCGCGGCCCGCCGGCATCGGATCGGATCAGCGGCAGTAATCATCATAGGCCCCCTTGTCCAGCGTCAGGACGCTGCCCGCAAGCCGCGCGCAGATGGCCGACAGGCGGTCTTTTGCCGGTTTCGATCCGGCCGCAAGCGCGCGGGCGTAATATTCCGCCGCGCGGGCCGGTTCGTCCTCAAAGGTCAGCCCGGTCAGCTTTTCGATGCGCGCATCCAGTTCCGTCCCGTCGTAAAGCGTGCCGAACAGCAGCAGCGCGCGCGAATCCCCGCGCGCCGCCGCGGTCTCGATCAGGCGCAGCGCGGTATCGGGCGACACGTCGGCGCCGCAATCGCGGATCGCCTGCTCGACGGTTCCGAACCCGCCTGAAAGCGCGCTCAGGGCCGGCCATGTGCACCTGTCGGGCACCGCGGCCCCGACCTCGGACCGGGGCGGCGCGGGATCGTCGCGCGGGAAGAAGACCCATGCGCCAAGCCCCGCGAGCAGCAGCGCCAGAACCAGCCCCGCCGCCAGCCATGCGCGGCTGCGCGGGGCGCTGCGCGGCAAGGGTTCGTCCGCTTCCGCCGGCTCGCCGGGGGCGTCCCGTTCCACCGTCCCGGCGATCTCGGGCGGTGCCGGTGAGGGCGGCGCCGCGGCGGGTCGGGGCGCCGGTAGGACGGTCCGGATCGCGCCGGAAACCGCCGCCCCCGCGCGCGGCGGCACATCGTCGGGCCAGGTCACGTCGGCGGCCTGCGCGCCGACCGCGATCCGAAGCCGGGTATATTCCTCGATCCGGTCCACGATCTCGGGCCCGATGCGCACCCAGTCGGCGCCGTCATGGCGATGCACCTCGTAGGGGCCGAAATCGTGGCGCGTCCCCTGCCAGACCGGCCCGCCCTGCCCCGCGTCACCCTGCGGCGCCAGCCAGCGGCCGCCGAACGCCTCCTGCACCGCCACCGGCACCGGCGCGTCGGGCAGCGCGCCGCCGGGCAGTTCCAGAAAGGCGAACCCGCCGGCCGGGTGCTGCGGATCGGGGTGAACGCTCAGGCTCATGGCCCGTCGCGCCCGTTCAGCGCCGCCAGGATTTCGCCCAGCGCCAGGTTCCGCTCGATGTCGATCTCGCCCCCGGCGCCGTCCTTGGCATTGGCGACAAACAGCGCATCCAGTGCGAACACCCAGTCGGTCCAGACCTCCTCGGCCAGCGGACGGGGCTGCGCGGGCAGATCTGCGGCAGTCTCCGAAGCGGGCGGGCGCGCAAAGACCGGGCGGGTTGCGCCCTCGGGGGTGTTGACGCGGGGCCGCTCGGCTTCGGGCAGATCGCGCATGCCCAGCGTGGCGACGAAACCGTTGATGCGTTCGGCGCCCACGATCGCCGCCGGGCCGGCCTGCCGTTCCACCGTCAGGCCGAAATTCACCTCCTCCAGCGCCGCCGCCGTGCCCGGCGCCAGCCCGGTGCGGCGCGCGGCATGGATCAGTTCCGCCACCAGATCGGACGAGGCCGCATCGCCCAGCCCATAGGCACGCCTGCGGATGTCGTCCTCACGCAGCCGCTTGAGCCGGTCGATCCAGGTCTCGATCGCCGTCTGCGCCTGGAACTGTTCCAGCGTCATGGTGCGGATATCGCCGGCCGCGGTGTCGCCATCGCGCGTGCCGGCATCGGCAGGCGCGCGCCCCGGACGGCCGGGCCGCTGCGGCCCGCGGCCCGACTGCGGGTCCGGCGCCATCGCCGCCGTGCTC
>JAGRMG010000025.1 GCA_020441385.1 Paracoccaceae bacterium | reverse complement strand
CGGGCAGGGCCGGTCCCGCCTCAGTAGATATAGCGGATCTGGTCCGTCCAGTACCGTTCGACCCGTTTCAGGACGGCGGTGATATCCTCGATCCCCTCGGCCCCGATCACGCCCCGGCCTTCCAGTTCCTCGGCATGGCGGGAAAACAGATCGGCAACGATGCTGCGGATCTGGCGGCCGCGCGGGGTCAGCCGCACCCGGACCGACCGGCGGTCGATCTCGCAGCGCTGATGGTGCATGTAGTCCATTTCCACCAGCTTCTTGAGGTTGTAGCTGACGTTGCTGCCCTGATAGTAGCCCCGGCTTTTCAACTCGCCCGCCGTGACCTCGTTGTCGCCGATATTGAACAGCAAAAGCGCCTGAACCGCATTGATTTCAAGTACGCCGAGGCGTTCGAATTCGTCCTTGATCACGTCCAGAAGCAGGCGGTGCAACCGCTCCACCAGCGCCAGTGCCTCCAGATAGCCGGACATGAACCCCTTCCGGCCGGCCGGCGCAACCCGCATTTCCATACTCATCCGTCTCTCCGACTCGATCTGCTCGAATCCGAGAGTGGCGGCAAATTCCGAAAAATCGGTTAAGCCAGAATATTGTTATTTCGCAATAGCTTGCGATATTTCGGCGATCAGGCCGCCATATCTGCCGGGGGGCGGAACCTGCCCCGTGACCCACTGATAGAGATCGTGATCGTTCTCGTTCAGCAGCGCATCGTAGAGGTCGAGATCGCCCGCGCCCATATCGTCCAGCCGGGCATCGGCAAAGGCGGTCAGGATCAGGTCCATTTCCCTGATCCCGCGCCGCATGGAGCGCATCTTCATCCGCCTGACGCGAATCTCGCGCGCTTCGCTCATACGGCTTCGCTCTGGCTGAGAATCTTGCGCAGCCGCTTTTCCAGCCGCGCCACGCGTTCGACATTGGCGCGCATCTCGACGCGGACGGCGGCCAGTTCGGTCAGGATCGCGCGGCAGTCCGGCGAGGCCGAGGTTTCGTCGGTCGGACCCGACATGCCCTCGCCCTCGCCCGTCATCAGCCACATCACCGAGACATTCAGAATTCCCGCCAGCATCACCAGCCGGTTCGCCCGCGGTTCCGAGAGATCGTCTTCCCAGCCGGCCACGGTGGATTTCCTGATTCCCAGCCGGCGCGCCAGCGTGGCCTGGCTCAGCCCGGCCGCCTCGCGGGCGCCGGCCATGCGGTCGCCGAAGGTTGCCGCGTCCGGGCCGTACCAGTCGCCGTCGTGTTTGGTCATGTCACATCTCCTGCCCGGCAGCCCCGGGGTTGTCGCTTGATCGGGATTTGACCGCATCCTATGACAGTCGGGCCCAAGCTGCAAACCGAGGCCGAGCATGTCCTTCCTGTCCGCGACACTTTCCCGCGTCAAATCGTCCCCGACCGTCGCCGCGACCAGCCGGGCGCAGGAATTGCGGGCCGCCGGGCGCGACGTGATCGGGCTGGGCGCGGGCGAGCCCGATTTCGACACGCCCCGGAACATCCGCGAGGCCGCCATCGCCGCGATCCGCGAGGGCAAGACGCGCTATACCGCAGTGGACGGCATCGCCGAACTCAAGGCCGCGATCTGCGCCAAGTTCGCACGCGAAAACGGGCTTCGATACGCGCCCGAACAGGTCAGCGTCGCCAGCGGGGGCAAGCAGATTCTCTATAACGCGCTGATGGCAACGCTGAACCCGGGCGACGAGGTGGTGATCCCCGCGCCCTACTGGGTCAGCTACCCGGACATGGTGCGCCTGGGCGGCGCAACGCCGGTGATCGTCGAGACCGGGCTGGAGGCCGGGTTCAGGATGACGCCAGAGGCGCTCGAGGCGGCGATCACGCCAAGGACCAAGTGGTTCATCTTCAATTCGCCATCGAACCCGACCGGCGCGGGGTACGATCGCGCCGAGTTGCGCGCGCTGAGCGATGTGCTGATGCGCCATCCCCATGTCTGGGTGATGAGCGACGACATGTACGAACATCTCTGCTATGACGGGTTCGAATTCTGCACCCCGGCACAGGTGGAGCCCGGTCTCTACAACCGCACGCTGACCTGCAACGGCGTGTCCAAGGCCTATGCCATGACTGGCTGGCGCATCGGCTATGCCGCCGGGCCCGAGGTGCTGATCGCGGCGATGCGAAAGATCCAGTCGCAATCGACCACAAACCCCTGTTCGATCAGCCAGTGGGCGGCTCTCGAGGCGCTGAACGGGCCGCAGGATTTCATCGCCGCCAACAATGCCGTCTTCCGGCGCCGCCGCG
>JAGRMG010000024.1 GCA_020441385.1 Paracoccaceae bacterium | reverse complement strand
GGTTTTCTCGGACGCATACCCGACGATGCCGGCGATCACCACGGTGCCCATGAGGGTCAGAAACAAGCCCGCCTCCCTAAAGTCGCGCGCCCCTGGCTACCGGCCAGCCGCGCAGGAACGTCGCGACATCCTGCGCCGCCTTGCCGGCGCGTTGCAAGCGCGTCGGGCGAACGGCGCCGGTGCCGCAGGCAATGGCAAGGCCATCGTCCAGAACCGTGCCCGGCGGCCCCGAGCCGTCCGCCAGCTGCGAGGCGAGAAGCTTGACCCGCTCGCCGCCGATCTCGGCCCAGGCGCCGGGAAACGGGGACAGGCCCCTTATCTTGCGGTCCACCTCGGCCGCCGGGCGGGTCCAGTCGATGCGCGCTTCGGCCTTGTCGATCTTGGCGGCATAGGTAACGCCATCGGGGGGCTGCGCCCGGGGCACCAGTTCGTCCAGCCGCTCGAGCGCCTCGACGATCATCGCCGCGCCCATGACCGAGAGCCGGTCGTGCAGCCGGCCGGTCGTGTCCGCCGCAGCGATGCGCACGGATCGGCGCATCAGCACCGGCCCGGTATCCAGCCCGGCCTCCATCTGCATGATGCAGATGCCGGTTTCACTGTCGCCGGCCATGATCGCGCGGTGAATCGGAGCGGCGCCACGCCAGCGCGGCAGCAGGCTGGCATGGATGTTGAGACAGCCGCGCGCCGGGGCGTCCAGCACCGCTTGCGGCAGGATCAGACCATAGGCCACCACCACCGCCACATCGGCGCGCAGGGCGGCGAATTCCGCCTGCGCCTCGGGCGTCTTCAGCGTTGGCGGGTGGCGCACCGGCAGACCCAGCGCCTCGGCGCGCGCCTGCACCGGCGAGGGGCGATCCTTCCTGCCGCGCCCCGCCGGCCGGGGCGGCTGGCAATAGACGGCGGCGATCTCGTGGCCGGCCCCGGCCAGCGCATCGAGCACCGGAACCGAAAACTCGGGCGTTCCCATGAAAACGATCCGCATGTGCCCCCCTTGCCGATCCGCCACGAACTATTTCTGCCCGCGCGGAAAGATCCCCTTGCTGATGAAATCCATCACCGGATTGCCGTCCTGGTTGCTCACGATCACCTTGCTGATGACAAAGCCGATCTCGGGCCGGCTTCGGGACGGCTTGAGGTCAAGCACCTCCATCCGCACCGAGAGCACGTCGCCGGGATAGACCGGGCGGCGCCAGCGCAGTTCGTCCACGCCGGGCGAACCCAGCGAACCCCCCGTCTTGTCCATGTTCTCGACCATCATCGCCATGGTCATCGCGCAGGTGTGCCAGCCGCTTGCGCAAAGCCCGCCGAACAGCGAGGACTTGGCCGCCTCCTTGTCCAGATGAAAGAACTGCGGGTCGTATTTGCGCGCGAATTCGATCACCTCCTGTTCGGTCACGTCATAGGCGCCGAATTCCTCGATCTGACCGATCCTGAAATGTTCGAACGGGATGAGAGAGCGGTTCGTCTGGCTCATGGGTCTACCTTCGTTGTTTGCATCTGTCGGGCGAACAAGGTCCGATCTCGCGGTTCGGCGCAATCCCGGAATGCCCGCAAACCCGCCCGACGCGGCGTCGCATGGCCATCATCCGCGAAGTTTCCTGGCCCGGCGCAGCAGCATGTCGCGTTTTGCCCGCCCCAGCCGGTCGAAATACATCCGCCCGTTCAGATGGTCGATCTGGTGCTGAATGCTGGTCGCCTCGAGCCCCACGAAATCGCGTTCGACCGTGGCGCCGTCCCGATCCACGAACCGCACCGTCACCGCGCGGGGCCGGGACACGGCAGCGGACACGCCCGGCAGGTTGGGACTGGCTTCCTCGTGGTCGCGCAACTCGATGCTCGCATGCAGTATCTCGGGGTTGGCCAGGCGCAGCGCACGGCCGCGTTCGGCCGATGCGTCCACCACCGCAAGCCGCAGCATCACGCCGATCTGGGGCGCGGCCAGACCGACGCCCGGCATGGCCTCCATCGTGTCGATCATGTCGTTCCAGATGCCGCGGATCCCGTCGTCGATTTCGCGCACCGGATCGGCGCGCATGCGCAGCCGCCGGTCGGGCCAGGCCAGGCAACGGCGAACGCTCACGCGCGGGGGCCTTCCAGATAGGCCCGTTCCAGCCGGGCCCGCAGATCGGGCGCGATGCGCTCCAGCGTCACCATGCCGTTCAGATGGTCGAACTCGTGCTGGATGCAGCGCGCCTCGCATTCGTCGAAATCGGCCATGTGGATGTCGCCCTCGGGCGCCGTCCATTGCACGGTGACGGCCTTGTGCCGTTCCACCGCAACCACGATGCCGGGTAGCGAAAGACAGCCCTCGTCGGCCAGCACCGGAACCCGCTCGGCGGCCATGATGGTGGGGTTGATCATCGCCAGCGGTGTCGGGTCACCATCCTTCCAGCCGCAATCCATGACGAAGACCCGTTTCAGAACGCCCACCTGCGGCGCCGCCAGCCCGCGGCCCTGTGCGGCATACATGGTCTCGAACAGATCCGCGATCAGCGCATCCAGCGGTTCGTGGGCGACCGGCGCGCACCCTTGCGACAGGCGCGGGTCGGGCCATTTCAGAATCGGCAGCACCGCCACGCTAAAGCCGCGCCCGTTCGCGTTTCAGCTTGGCCATCCGGCGGGTGATCATCTGCCGCTTGAGTGGCTTGAGGTAGTCGATGAACAGCTTGCCGTCGAGGTGGTCGATCTCGTGTTGCACGCAGGTCGCCCAGAGGCCGGCGAATTCCTGGCGCCGCTCGTTCCCGTCGCGGTCGATCCAGGCCACCTCGACCTCGGCCGGGCGGGTCACTTCGGCATACTGGTCGGGGATCGAAAGACAGCCTTCCTCGTATGTGTTCATCGCGTCCGACCGGGCCACGACCTGCGGGTTGAACATCACCGTCGGCTGCGGTGGCGCCCCTTCCTCCTTGACGCAATCCAGCACGATCAGCCGATCCAGCACGCCGACCTGCGGCGCCGCCAGCCCGATGCCCGGCGCGTCATACATGGTGGCCAGCATGTCATCGGCCAGGTTGCGCAATTCGTCGGTGATATCGGACACCGGCGCGCAGCGCTTTTTCAGGCGGGGATCGGGGTGGATCAGGATCGGACGCTTCATGCCCACGATTTAGGCGATCGGACCGCGCGCCGCAACGCCCCCCTTGCACCTCGCACAATTCGCGCTAGCTTGCCGCCGTCAAACCGGAGAGGCCCATGAATTTCGACGAGATGACCGAGCGCCGCGGCACCGACAGTTCCAAATGGGACAACATGCAGGCCTTTTCCGGCGTGTCCCCGCAGGATGGCATTCCGATGTGGGTCGCCGACATGGATTTCCGCGCGCCCGATTTCCTGCAAGACGCCGTGAAGGGCCTGCTGGCAACGGCCAATTACGGTTATTTCTGCGGCATGGAGCGTTACTACGAAGCGGTCCGCTGGTGGATGCAGACCCGTCACGGCTGGGCATGCGATCCGTCATGGATGTTCGTGACCTACGGCCTGGGCAACGCCATCGCCATGGCCTTGCAGACCTTCACCGAACCGGGCGACGGCGTCGTGACCTTCACGCCGGTCTATCATGAATTCGAGGCCAAGATCCGCAAGACCGGCCGGGTCAACACGCAACTGCCGCTGATGGTGCGGGCGGACGGCACCTATGCCATGGATTTCGATGCCTATGACGCCATGCTGACGGGCGGCGAACGGCTGGTTCTCATCAGTTCGCCCCACAATCCGGCGGGCCGGGTCTGGAGCGGCGAGGAACTGAACGCCATCGCGGAATTCTGCCTGCGCCACGACCTGCTCCTGATCTCGGACGAGATTCATCACGACCTGATCCTGCCGGGGTACCGCCATGTCCCGATGCATGTCGCCGCGCCGCAGATCGAGGACCGGCTGATCATGATGACCTCGGCCTCCAAGACGTTCAACATCGCCGGGGCGCGCACCGGTTGCGTCATCATCCCCGATGCCGGGCTGCGGCAGCGCTTTGCCGACTTCCACCGCAGCCTGGACATGAGCCCGAACCTCCTGGGCGTCGCCCTGACGCGGGCCGCCTATTCACCCGAAGGCGCCGCCTGGGTGGACGAACTGACCGCGTATATCCAGGGCAACGTCCGGCTGTTTCGCGACAAGGTCAACGCCATCCCCGGCTTGCGCGCGATGCCGATGCAGTCGACCTACCTCGCCTGGGTGGACTTTGCCGGAACCGGCATGGCGCCGGACGAATTCCTTGGCCGCATCCACCGCGATGCCCGCATCGCCCCGACACCGGGAACCGAACTCGGCCTGGGCGGCGCAACCTATCTGCGGTTCAATCTGGGCACCCTGCGGGCGCGCATCGCCGAAGCGGGCGACAGGCTGCGGGCCGCCTTCGACGATCTGCAATAGGGCGCCGGGCCGGTATCAGTCCACCCGCCGCGCCCCCAGAAGGGCGACGGGCGCGCCCGGATCGCGGTAGAAGTCCAGCGGCGCGGCATCGGCGGCAACGGTGCTGCGCTTGAATTCATAGCGCAGCTCCCCGCCCGCCTGGCCCGAAGCGACGATCAGGCACTGATAGAGATGGCGGGTGCCGTCATAAAGATCGACCAGCCCGCGCAGCGGCGGGGTGGTTTCCGCCTCCACCGCGAACCCGTCGCGCCAAAGGCGCAGGACGGGGTGGATCTCGTCATCGGCCAGAACCCGAAGGCGGCTCGATTTCTTCAGCGCCGCCAGTCTTGCGGCATCCAGCCCGGCCTGGACCTCTCTGGAGAAAAATGTGGACATGGCAGCCCCCGGAAAATCCTGAAAAATGTCCCAGCAGCTTGGCGCACCGGGTCTGAAAATCAAGTGAATACTCACCGGCAGACGCGCCGCGCCGCCAACCCCGCGCGAAAGACGCGGCGCAGTTGCCGGCGCATGTGCATCGGCGCAGCCTGCCTGCGCGTGGCTCGACACTGGCAAGCGCCGCCACAGCCGCTAGATATGGAAAAGCAACGCATGGAGGCGACAAGATGGGCCAACTGATCGAAGGGCGATGGCACGCCGACCCGCCCGCTACCGGTTTTGCCGACGGCGACGGCGCGTTCCGGCGCACGACGTCGGGCTTTCGCAACTGGATCACCGCCGATGGCCGGCCGGGCCCGTCGGGCGAGGGCGGATTCGCCGCCGAATCGGGGCGCTATCACCTCTATGTCAGCCTTGCCTGCCCCTGGGCGCACCGCACACTGATCTTTCGGCAACTGAAGGGGCTGGCCGATCACATCACGGTTTCGGTGGTGCACCCGGACATGCTGGAAAACGGCTGGACCTTCGACACCGGGTTTGCCGGCGCCACCGGCGACACCCTGTCGGGCCATGACTTTCTGCACCAGCTCTATGCGCAGGCCGAACCGCAAATGACCGGCCGGGTCACGGTGCCCGTGCTCTGGGACAAGGAGCGCAAGACCATCGTTTCGAACGAAAGCGCCGAGATCATCCGCATGTTGAACTCGGCCTTCGACGCCATCACCGGCAACACCGACGACTTCTGGCCCGAACCGCTGCGCGACGCGATCGAGCCGCTCAACGCGCGCATCTACGACACGCTCAACAATGGCGTTTACAAGTGCGGTTTCGCGACCACGCAGAAGGCTTACGATGCCGCCGTGCATCCGCTTTTCGAAACGCTGGACTGGCTCGAGGCGCGGCTGTCGGAAAACCGCTATCTGATGGGCGCGCGCATCACCGAAGCCGACTGGCGCCTGTTCACCACGCTGATCCGGTTCGATCCGGTCTATCACACGCATTTCAAATGCAACCGCGCGCGGATCGTCGATTATCCGGAACTCTGGGCCTATACGCGCGAGCTGTTTCAGTGGCCCGGCGTGGCCGATACCGTGGATTTCGCCCATATCCGGCGCCACTACTATTTCAGCCACGACAGCATCAATCCGCACCGGATCGTCCCGGTTGGCCCGGCCATCGACCATGGCGAACCGCATCGCCGGGATCAGCGCGGCGCCGCGTAATGTTCGACCATCGCCGCCAGATCCTCGGGCGGGGTCGCGCTCTGGACATAGGCGCAGGCGTTGGAGGAATGCGCAAAGATCGACCCGTCGGAAAAGAAGCTGGTATTGGTCACGAAGATCACCCGCGTTTCCGGGCGGCGGTAGCTGGCGAAATCCGCCACCGCCAGCGCGCTGCCGCCATCCAGCACGAGATCGAGAACGATGACGTCGAATGCATCGCCATAGAGCGCCAGAATCGCGGCCGACTGGGTCCGCACCAGCGTGACCGTCGCGCCCTGCCGTTCCAGGTGGCGCATCCAAAGTTCACCCAGTTCGGGTTTGCTTTCGACGATCAGTACCTTCATGCGATTTACCTGAACGTCGGGCATGGGTTGCCACGTCCTTTCCTGATCCGGTGATCTGCCCAATATCTTAACAAAACCTTAACGCGCCTGCCGCCGCGCGGGGATCGGCCGGCAAACGCCGATGCCGGCCGGGGCAATCTGGCCGGAAAGCGGCTATCCGCCGCGCTCGAATCCGGCTAGGCTTTGCCAAAGGGTTCGGACCAGATAATTTCATGCGCCATTGTATCGGCATTGCCGCCGTTTTCGCCTTTGTTGCGACCGCTGCCGCCGCCGGCGCGTCCTGCGGTGGGCCTTTTGCGGCCTTCGTAGGTGAACTGAAGGCCGAGGCCGTCGCCAGGGACAACCCGGCAGATGCGGTCGATGCGTTCTTCCGCAGCGCGCGGCAGGATCCGAAGGTTCTGCGCGCCGACCGCGCGCAGGGCGTGTTCCAGAAACCCTTTGTCGAATTCTCCCGCCGGCTGATCTCGCAGAGCCGCATCGAGCGCGGCCGCGCCAACGCGCGCAAATACGACGCCGTGTTCGACCGGATCGAATCGGAATACGGCGTATCGCGCGGCGTTCTGCTGGCCTTCTGGGCGTTCGAGACCGATTTCGGCGCCGTGCAGGGCGATTTCAACACGCTGGGCGCGCTGGTCACGCTGGCCCATGACTGCCGCCGGCCAAACCTGTTCCGGCCCCAGATATTCGCCGCGCTCGAACTTTACCGGCGAGGCGGGTTCGACCCGGCCAGAACCACCGGCGCCTGGGCGGGCGAGATCGGGCAGGTGCAGATGCTGCCCCGCGACATTCTCGAGAACGGGGTGGATGGCGATGGCGATGGCCGCGTCGACCTGAAGTCCTCGGCGCCCGATGCCCTGATGTCCGGGGCGAATATGCTGCGCGCCCTGGGATGGCGCGCGGGCGAACCATGGTTGCAGGAAGTGCGCCTGCCCGCTGGCCTCGATTGGTCGCTGACCGGTCCGGCGCAGACCCGCACGGTTGCCGAGTGGGCCGCGATGGGCGTGAGCGGTCGCAACGAACCCCTGGCGAACGGCAGCCTGCCCGCCGCGATCCTGCTGCCGCAGGGCCGCCACGGCCCCGCCTTCATCGCCTACCCGAACTTCGGGGTCTATTTCGACTGGAACCAGAGTTTCGTCTATGTGCTGACGGCGGCCTATTTCGCAACCCGGCTTGAGGGTGCGCCAGTCTACGACGCCGGAAACCCCGATCCGGGCCTGTCGGGCGAAGAGATGAAGCGCCTGCAAACCCGGCTGATGGCGCTTGGCCACGACGTGGGCGGCATCGACGGCATTCTGGGCGCGAAAACCCGCGATGCGGTGCAGGCCGAACAGGCGCGGCTGGGGCTGCCGGCCGATGCCTGGCCGACGCGGGAGCTTCTGAACCGGCTGTAGGCCCGCACCGGTCCCTCCCGCCCGGCGGGTGAATTCAAGCCAACGCGACGCGCGCTAATCCAGCCGCAGGCTGATCCGGTCGGCGCGGCCCCTTGCATCGACCACCGCCAGCGTCGAAAACCCCGCTTCCAAACCCGAAATCTCGAACTCGCGCCGCCGAATGCCCGTCGCGACCGGCCGCCCGTCCGCCAGCACCGAGAATGGCGCCACCCCGCCCCCCAGCTTGATCGTCAGCGGCTGCCCCGCCGACTCGAGTCTGGCGCCATCGGGCGGAAAGATCAGGTGCACCGCGTCCGGGGCCGGCGCAAAGGCCGCATCGCGCGGCCTGAACCTGCGCAGCGGCGCCGGCAGGCCGGCGGTGCCGAGGATCAGCGTCGATGACGGCGGCGGCGGCAGCGGGTCGAACTCCGGTTTCAGGCGGCCGAACGCCTCGAACAGGACCGGTGCCGCCAGATCGCCGCCAAAGGCGCCCGGAACCGGCGTGCCGTCGGCGCGGCCCAGCCAGACGCCGATCACATGGCGCCCGTCATATCCCACCGCCCAGGCGTCGCGGTGGCCATAGGAGGTGCCGGTCTTGAACGCGACCACCCCGCCCGGCGCCCCCGGCGGGGGCGTTGCCCCGGCCAGGATGTTGCCGACCTGCCAGGCGGCCACATCCGAGATCAGCCGCCCCGCCCGGCCCCGGGGCGCGTTCAGATCCGAGCGCAGTCGCGGCCCCTCGCCACCCTGCGCCAGCCCCGCGTAAAGCTGCACCAGATCGTGCAGGTCGATGCCGACCCCGCCCAGCGCGATGGCCAGACCCGGCGGCGCCGCTCCGGGCAGGTGCGGCTTGGCTCCCGACCGGCGCAGCGCCGCCATGACCCGGGCCGGGCCGATCTGATCGGTCAGCATCACCACCGGAATGTTCAGCGACATCCGCAGCGCGTCGCGCACCCGGACATCGCCGCGGAACGCACCGTCGAAATTGCGCGGCGCATAGCGCCCGAACTGCACCGGCCCGTCATGGATCAGCGTGTCGGGATGCACCAGCCCCTGATCGAAGGCCAGCCCGTAGATCAGCGGCTTGAGCGTCGATCCCGGCGACCGGATGGCGCGGGTCATGTCCACGAACCCCTGCCGCCCGCCGTCATCGCCATAGACGGGCGATCCGACCGAGGCGACGATATCGCCGCTGCGGTGATCGGCAACAAGCATGGCCGCCGACACCCGCCCGCCCGCGGCGCGCGCCGCCCGGGCGACCAGGCGTTCAAGCCGGGCCTGAACCTGCGCATCCAGCGTCGTGTCGATGCGCCGCGCGCCGGGGGCCGCGGCGCGCATCCGGTCGGCCAGATGCGCCGCCAGTTGCGGGAACGGGCGCATGGCGGTCGGGACGGGTTCGCGCCGCGCCGCCGCGGCCTCGGCGGCGTCCAGCACCCGTTGCGCCTGCATTCGCGCCAGCACCCGGCCGCGGGCGGCGCGCGCCGCTTCGGGGTGGCGGTCCGGGCGTCTCGTTTCGGGCGATTGCGGCAGTGCCACCAGCAGCGCCGCCTGCGCGGGCGTCAGCCGCGCCGGTTCCTTGCCGAACCAGGCAAGGGCAGCCGCCCGCACACCTTCGAGATTGCCGCCATAGGGCGCATGCGTCAGATAAAGCGAAAGGATCGCATCCTTTGTCAGGCGCCGTTCAAGCGCCAGCGCCACGCGGATCTGGCGCAGCTTGCCCGTCCAGCGCCCGGTCGGCCCGTCCTCCAGCAGCCGCGCCACCTGCATGGTCAGGGTCGATCCGCCCGAAACCGCGCGCCGGTTCAGCACCGCCTGCCCCGCCGCCCGCGCCATGGCCAGAAGATCGACGCCGCGATGGCTGCGAAACCGCTTGTCCTCGTAGCGGATCAGCATCTCGATGAACCCGGCATCGATGCCGCCGGGCTGCGGCGCCAGCCGCCAGAGCCCGTTTTCCACCTGATAGGCGCGCAACAGCGCGCCGCTGCCGTCCCGCAGCTCGGTCGAGGTTTCCGGCAGGACGACCGGCAGATCGGTCCGCGCGATCCAGGCATCGAAGGAATCCCGCAGCCCGGCCGCCGAAAACAGCAGGATCACCAGCACCAACGGGGCATGGCCGGATCCGGTACACAATGTGCGGAAGAACCGCCCGCTACGCATCGTCGACCCAGCCTTCCCAGAGACCCGGGTAATGCGTGACAAATCCCGAATCATGCACGCTCAACCGGGCGCTGAACCCCGGCGAGGCATAGTCTATCCGGTCGGCGGCGATGCGCGCATAGGTCTGGTCGAGCCGCTGCAATCGCTCCAGATCGGGGGGCAGCCATGCGGCGCTGACCGGTTGCGGCCCGGGGCCGTCCAGTGCCAGACGCCGCAGCGCCAGAAGGTTGGTCGCCGGCGTGAAACTCAGGTCGAGGTCGATGCAATTTCCGGCTTCGGGCTGCAACGCGTCATTCATCAGCCAACCCTCGGGCGCGCGAAGGATGCGAAGGCCGATCTCGTGCCCGCCACGGGTTCCCGTGACATCCGCCGACAATGTGCGCCAGTGCGGATCGCAGCGCACCGCATAGGTCAGCGCAACCTCGCCATCCTCGCGCCACACCGCCTGCCCGGTCAGCATCCAGCCGTTGTCGGTTCGCCCCAGTGTGCAGCGGTCGGTTCCTTCGCGGTCCAGCCGCCGCCAATGCGCCATCGTCCCGGCGCCGCCGCCGATCATTTCGCGACCGTGACCCGGCCGGTCGCCGTTCGGGCGCGGTATTGCGGGCGGTACATGTCCTCGACCGAGGCCGCCGGATGATGAAACGCGCCCGGCGTCACCGCACGAGCGATGTAGGCCAGCACGATTCTGCCCTCCGACGAGCCGTGGTTGATCGCGGCGATGAACCGGTCGGACCGGAATTCGGCATGTTCCGCATCGGAGGGATCCAGCCAGCCCAGCGCCCCCACATCGCCCGAGCGCAGCAGATTGGGATTGTCGATCTCGATGCCCGCCGGCAACGGATCGTCGATGATCAGCCGTCCGCCGATCGCCTCGTGCGGGATCACCTCGATCACCGTCACAAAGCGGTCGCCGACGCGGAACCGGTCGCCGCCGATCGCGTCGCCGTCCATGGTGTAGTAGCGCCGGTCGATGGAATAGCCGCTGCCGCCCGCCGGCGGCGGCACCTCGGGCACGCCCGTCGTGGTCAGGGTGATGTCGGTGGTCTGCCCGCCGGCGCTGGTGATCGTCAGGCCGGCCACCGGCGCGTCGTTTTGCAACACCCGCACGAACGGGCCATCCACCGGCGCCCCGTTGACGCGCAGCCCCGATGTTTCCGGCGCCTTGATCAGCGCATGCGCCGACAGCAGCGTCCAGGCGCTTTCCTGGGTCGAGCGGCGGGTATCGGTGCGGGCCACCCGCGCCGCCAGAGCCTGCCTGTCGATCACCGTGCTGCCGGCTTCGGCGGCCAGTGTCAGCAGCCCGGCGGCATCCCGCAGGTCGGTGCCGTAGTCGGCCCGCCAGACCCGGTCGTCTGTATCGGTGCGTGCCGCCAGCATGCGGGCGGCGCGCGCGAACATCGCATCGGCGCGCAGCTGGTCGCCATACATCGCCAGCGCGGCGCCCAGCTGCGCCGCCGCCAGCGGCGTGGCGAAGGCGTCGCCCTTGACGTCTGCGTAATAGCGCAGATCGCCCGTCGCCGCCGCGCCTTCGCGCGCCAGCACCATCAGCGCATAGGCGATGTCCTCGCCACCCTTGTCGAAGTCGGGCGCATGGTTGATGCGGTTCCGCAGGTTGTCCATCGCCTGCCGGAACGCGGTTTGCGCAATCGCGAAGCCCTCGGCGCGCGCCCGGCTTAGGAAATCGCTGGCATAGGCGTCCAGCCAGAAATCGCCCGATTCGGCGCGCCACATGCCGAACGCGCCGCTGCCGGTCTGCCGCGTCAGGATGAGCGCGATCGAATCCTCTATCCGTTGCCGCACATCCGGCCCGCTGCCCAGCCCGCTGGCCCGGGCCACCGCGGAGAGGTAAAGCAGGGGCATCGCCTTGGACGTTACCTGTTCGGTGCAGCCATAGGGATAGCGGTCAAGCGCCGCCAGCAGGCCCGGAACGTCGAATTTCGCCAGCGGCCCGGCCGAGACGATCGCCTCGCCGGTGCCCGGTTTCAGCCCCGTGAACACGTCATCGGAAAACAGGAAACTGTCGCCGGCGGCCAGCGAGAACCGTCTTGTCTGCGCGACCAGCGGGTCGTTGGCGCGCACCGGCACCAGCAGGGATTGCCGCAACTCGCTCCCGTCCGGGGTTGTCAGCACGATGTCGAAACCGGGATCGCCCACCGTTTCGGCCAGCAGCGGCACATCGAACACCGCCTTGCCGCCCTGCGCCAGCGTGAACCGGCCGGGCAGGTCGCCCAGGCTCAGGCCCGCCCCGTGCGGCAGCAGCGCCAGCTTCATTTCGCCCGCGGGGCCATCGGCATGGACCGCCTCGAGCCGGACGCGGCCGGCATCGCCCGGCGCCAGGAAACGCGGCACCGTCGCCGTCACCACGACCGGGTCGCGCACGATCATGTCGCGTTCGCCCTGGCCCAGGGCGGTCGGCGACCACGCCACGGCCATGAGCCGCACCGTGCCGTTGAAGGCGGGAAGGTCGATATTGACGAAAGCCGCGCCATCGGCCCCGACCTGCACCGGCCCCGAGAATGCCGCCATCAGGTCCTGCGTCGGGGGCGGCGATTTCATCCGCATGCCGCTGTCGTCGTCACCGCCCGACCTGACCGTGCCGAGGGCACCGTTCATGCCGTCGATCAGGCGGCCATAGACGTCGCGCAGCTCCATCCCCAGCCGTCGCTGGCCGAAATAATGACCGCGGGGGTCGGGGCTTTCAAATCCGGTCAGGTTCAGGATGCCCAGATCGACGGCGGCCAGCGTCAGCCAGACCTGTTCGCCCTCGCGCGCGCCACTCACGGTGACGCGGGCGCGTTGCGTGCGGCGCGGACGCGCCACATCTGGCACGTCGATGGCGACATCCAGTTCCTTGCCCACGGGTTCGACCGACGCATGCGCCAGCCCCAATGCGCGGGCCGGGTTGCGCCCCGCCGCCACGTCCATCGGCCGGATCATCGTGGCGGTGACATAGGCCCCCGTGCCCCAGTCCTCGGTCACCGTAAGCGGAATCACGGTTTGCCCGGCCTCGACCGCGACCGCCTGCCGCGAGATCAGCCGGCTGGACATGACCGAGATCAGCGCCGTTCCCGCGGCGCGCGGAACGATGCGCAACCGCGCGGTATCGCCGGGGCGGTAGCTGGCCTTGTCCAGCGACATCTCGAGCCGGTCGGGCGTGCCGGAGGCATCGGCAGACACATACCACCCGGCGTAGAAATCGACCGAAGCGGCGGCATAGGCGCCATCCGTGCGTTCCACCACCAATTCGTATTCGCCCCAGTCCACCGGCTGTGCGATGGTCAGCGGCGCGGTGCCCAGATCGGTCTCGCCGGTGGCGATGCGGGTGCGGCGCGTGGTCGGCTCCCAGTTCCATTCACCATAGAGCTGATACCACTGGTACCGCGTCTCGACGCGGTTCAGGCTCCAGCGCACGCGCATGGGCTGCGCCGTCATCTCGGGCGACAGGGCAATCACCTGAAACGCCGCCTCGGTGCCTTCCGCCACCACGTCCTCGAACAGCGGCCTGATGCCGATCACCGGCCCTGCCGGGCGCACCGGCGCCGTGATCCGGCGTTCGACCGGGCGCGCCGATCCGTCGGCCAGCCGCGCGATCACGGTCGCCTCCAGCGGCTGCCCCTCGGCATCGGGCTCGGGCAGGTCGAGCGCCACGCCGGCGTGCCCGGCGGCATCGGTGCGCATGCCGCCGAAATACTCGCTGCGCGCGCTGCCGCGCGCAGCGTGGCGGCCGAACCGGAAGCCGGGCCAGCCCTCGACCGTATCGGCGGCGCGCAGCACCACCTGGCCGTCGACGCTCAGGTCCGATCCGGGGGCGCCGAACAGATAGCGCGCGTCGATGTCGAGCGTCGGCGTATCCCCGATCCGCAGCGCGGCCGCCGGCAGGGTCAGGTCGAAGTCGATGCGTTCGGGCAGGAAATCCTCGACCAGAACGGTCTGGCTGGCCAGCGGCGGCGCATCCGGGTCGCCGTGAATGTCCAGCCGCCAGGTGCCGCGCGGCGCGCTCTCGCCCACCGGCAGGGCAAAGACATGCCCGCCCGCATCGCCGCCATCCGACACGCGGCGGCGGTATTCCACGCCATCGGGGCGCGACAGGATGGCGATCAGCGGCAGCCCCTCGATGGCGGCGGCCGCGGTGTCGCGCGCCAGCGCTGTGGCATGGATCGTCTCGCCCGCGCGATAGGCGCCGCGATCGGTGGTCAGGAACACATCGACCGGGCCGGGGGCGGGCCGCCCCTCGACGCCCCGGTCGGACAGATCGAAGGCCGGTTCGGTCAGCGACAGGAACGCGAGGTCGGTTTCGCCCTGCCGCGCCAGTACCAGCGCCGGCGCCGCGCCGCCATGGCCCCGGGTCAGGCCGGGATCGAACCGGGCATAGCCCTCGCTGTCGGTCACGGTCTCAGCCAGCACCGCGTTGGCCTGCGAGATCAGCGACACCGCGATGCCCGCACGCGGCGCCGCATCGCCAAGGCCGCGCACCAGCACATGCAGCCCGTCGGTGCCCGACATGGTGCTCAGCCCCAGATCGGACAGAACGAACCATTGCGTCGCGCCGGGAACGTCATAGGGATCGGCCCCCGGAACCCGCGCCGACAGCGCGTAGATGCCTGGCGGCTGGCCTTCGATGGCCTTGCCCATGGGCAGGCGGGTGGTCATGTCGCGGTTCAGTTCGTTGCCGACCTCGGCGGTGCCGGTCCAGACCTCTTGCGCGATCTCCCCGGCAAAGCGATCGTCCTGCCACTGCGACAGCGGCCGCCCGAAATATTCGTCCTGGAAGGTGCGCAGCAGGTTGCGGTCGGACACCCGGCGCAGCCGCAGATCCAGCGTGCCGGTATTCACGGTTTCCACCGGCAGCGCCGCATCGGCGGCCCTGGGCAGCACATAGGCGCGGCCCGGAAACCGCACCGCGGGGCTGCGGTCGCGCACATAATGCGTCAGATCCATGTCGCGGGCCAGCGTTTCCCCGCTTGCCGCGGGCAGGCCCTCGCGGAAGACGATCCTGTAGCGGCTGCCATGGGCCACCCCGTCGATGCACAATTGCCGGTCCTGAACCTGCACCGCCAGCCCCGGTTCCGGCAATTGCACGAAGGGGTCGTAATCCACGCCCGTCCGGACCAGGGGTTCGGAAAACTCCGCGCAGATCCGCGGCGCCGCGCTGTCGCTTTCGACCGTGCTGTCGGTGACGCGGAATCCGAACTTGCCGATGGCCTTGTCCAATGCGGCGGAAATCTCTTCGCGCGGCTGGATGCGATAGGCCAGCCGCAGCGCCGGAATGCTGTCGCGGCCACGGTCGGAGGCTTCCAGCGCATCGGCCAGCACCACCAGCGCCGCGGCGCGCGCGCCATCCGCCCCCGCGCGCAGGTAGGCGTTGGCCGAAGCGGCCACGGCCCGGCGGCGGTAATCGTCGCGGCGGCTGGCATAGTTGGTCTTGATGGCCAGCAACTGACGCGCGTACTCGGCCCACAGATGCGATGCGTCGCCCAGCGACAACGCCGCGCCCAGCCAGTTCGCCGCACCCGGCGCATCGCCGGCGGCGGCGCGGCCGCGGGCGGCATCAAGAACCGCCTCGATATCCATCCCGCCGGCGGGATGGCGCAGACCGATATCGCGGGCCTGGTCGCGGGCGCGTTCCAGATCGCGCCCGTCAAGGAATGCCAGATCGTTCACGCGGCTCTGCCCGGACTGAACCAGAGCGGCGGCATTGGGCAGCTTTTCGGCCGACAACGCGCCGGCATAGGGGGTCCGCTCGCTCACGGCCGCCTTGGGAAAGCACGCGCTCGAGCGGGCATTGTAGGTGAACCCGGCGCAGCGGCTGTTGAAGGTGCAGGCCCGGATGCAGCTTTCCAGATCGGTATCGAACAGCGCGTCGAGATCGGAGCCGTAGAAATCGGTATCGGGCGTCGCGACATAGCGGAATTCGGGAATAGCCGTCTGTTCGCCCTGCGCCATGGCGCCGTTTGCCAGACCGAGCGCCGACAGGATGAAAACGATGGCCGCGCAGTGAAATCTTTGCATGGGATCCTCCGGTAGTGGCGACAGGTTGCCATGCCGTGAAAGCCCTTGGCAACGATTCCCCCGGCCCGGGCCGCCTTAAGCGCATCTTTACCAGCCCCGCGGATGCTGCCGGGCGGCAAGGAACCGCCTTTGCCACAAGCGGAGCCACCGGGCCATGAGCCTTGCCGACAAACTTGCCGAGGAACGCCGCGCCCGCCTGGCTGCCGAGCGGCTGCTCGAGTTGAAGCAGGCGGAATTGTCCGCCGCCAACCGCAAGCTGGGCCGGCACGCGCTGGCGTTGACCAAACAGATCGGCGCGACACAGGCCGAGGTGGCAACGGTTCGCGACGAAAACGAAAAGGTCAAATCCGACCTGAGCGTCGCGCATCAGAAGGTCGAGATCGCAGAGCGGCGGTTGTGGTTGTCAATCCGCGCGATCCAGGACGGCTTCGCGTTTTTCGACGCCGACAACATGCTGATCGCCGCCAATCCCGCCTATCTGGATTTCTTCGACGGCCTGGAAGAGGTCGCGCCGGGCATCAGCTACATGCGCATTCTCCAGCTGCTTACCGACGAGGGCCTGATCAACACGGAATCGATGACGCCGCGGCAATGGCGCGCGATGATGGCCGAACGCTGGCTTGAGCCGACCCCGGCCCCGATCGTGATGCGCACCTGGAACGACCAGTATATCAGGCTGATCGACCAGAGAGGGCATGGCGGAGACGTGGTCAGCCTGGCGCTGAACATCACCTCGACGGTGCGCTACGAGGCCGACCTGAAGGCGGCGCGCGAACGGGCCGAGGCCGCCAGTCGCGCCAAGTCGGCCTTTCTGGCCAACATGAGCCACGAGATCCGCACACCGATGAACGGTGTCGTCGGCATGGCCGATCTGCTTGGCGACACCCGGCTTGACGAGGAACAGCGCCTGTTCGTCGACACAATCCGCAATTCGGGCGAGGCGCTGCTGGTCATCATCAACGACGTGCTGGACTATTCCAAGATCGAGGCCGACAAGCTGGTGCTGCGCCCCGAAAGCTTCGATCTCGAACGCTGCATTCACGAGGTGGTGATGCTGCTTCAGCCCAATGCGCGCGACAAGGGCCTCGACATGCTGGTCGATTACGACCTGTTCCTGCCCACCGGGTTTGTCGGCGATCCGGGCCGCGTGCGGCAGGTGCTGACGAACCTCGTTGGCAACGCGGTCAAGTTCACCGCCTCGGGACATGTCCTGATCCGGGTGACGGGCGTGGCCGCCGACGACGGAAACACCTGCATGTTGCATGTGGCGATCGAGGATACCGGCATCGGCATCCCGGCCGACAAGGTCGAGCACATCTTCGGCGAGTTCAACCAGGTCGAGGACGATCGCGACCGCCGGTTCGAAGGCACCGGTCTGGGCCTGGCCATCTCGCGCCGGCTGATCGGGCTGATGGGCGGGGATATCTGGGTCGAAAGCCGGGAGGGCGCGGGTTCGTGTTTCGGCTTTCGCCTCGGCCTTCCCGTCGCCGAAACCGGCGCCGGGGCAAATGCGCCCTGTCTGCCCGAGGGGCTGGGCCATGTGATGGTCGTGGGCGACCATCCGGTGAACCGCCAGATACTGGAACGCCAGATGCAGCAGCTGGGCCTTCGGGTGACGGCCTGCGCCTCGGGCGCGGCGGCGCTGGCGGCGATGGACCCGAGCGTCGATCTGGTGTTGAGCGATCACAACATGTCGGGCATGGACGGCCTCGAACTGGCCGAGGCGCTGCATGAGGGCGGCTGGCCCGATCTGCCGGTGCTGCTGCTGTCCTCCAACCCGGGCAGCGCGCGCCAGGATCCGGCCTTTGGCCACTTGCACTCGGTTCTGGCCAAACCGGTGCCCAGGGCCGAACTCCACGCCCGTCTTGCCGAGTTGGGGGCGGAGATCGGCGGCGCCGCGCAAGGGCCGCCCCAAGACCCCGCCCCGGCAGCGGCACCGCCACCGCCGCCACCGGTGCGGCGGATGCGCATACTGGCGGCCGAGGACAACCGCACCAATCAGCTGGTGTTCCGCAAGATGGTCCAGGATCTCGACCTCGATCTGCGCTTTGCCGCCAACGGCATCGAAGCCGTGGACATCTGGGCCGAGTTCGAACCCGACCTGATCTTCATGGACATCTCGATGCCCGGGCTTGACGGCAAGCAGGCCACGGCCGAGATCCGCCGCCGCGAGGCCGAAACCGGCGCCCATGTGCCGATTGTCGCCCTGACCGCGCATGCGATGGGGGGCGACGCCGAAACCATCCTGGCGGCGGGGCTTGACCGCTACATGACCAAACCCCTTCGCAAGGCGCTGATCGTTGAGTGCATCGCCGATCACCGGCCCGACGCCAGCGGCCTGCCCGACCGCGCCTGAGCCTACATCCGAACCCGCTCGGCTTTCGCGTCGTAAAGCGGTTTCAGCGACGCCTGCGCGCGAACCCGCGTGCCCGCCACGTCGATTTCATAGCGCGACGCCAGCACCTGCGCCGCACTCTCGCCGGCGCAGGGCACATAGCCCAGCCCGATCGCCGCGCCCAGATGATGCCCGTAGGCGCCCGATGTCAGGTGGCCGACGATCTGCCCGTCCCGCAGCACCGGTTCGTTGTGATACAGCAGCGGTTCGGGATCGTTCAGGCGGAATTGCAGCAGGCGGCGCTGCAAGCCCTCGTCCTGCTTGCGCAGCACCGCGTCGCGGCCGATGAATTCGGGCTTGGCGGTCTTGACGGCAAAGCCCAGGCCCGCCTCGAGCACATGGTCCTCGCAGGTGATGTCATGGCCGAAATGGCGGAACGCCTTTTCGATGCGCCCGCAATCCATCATATGCATGCCGCACAGGGCCAGACCCATATCCTGACCGGCAGCCCAGAGGGTTTCGAACGCATGCGCCGCCATGTCGGCGGAAACGTAAATTTCCCAGCCCAGTTCGCCGACATAGGACACGCGATGCGCCCGGGCCAGACCGAGGCCAAGCTCGATATGTTGCGCGGTTCCGAACGGATTGGATTGGTTTGAGAAGTCGTTCGGACTGACCGCCTGCATCAGTTTGCGCGCATTCGGCCCCATCACCGCCAGCACACCTTCGGCCGCGGTCACGTCGGTGATGACCGCGCCATGCCCGCCCAGATGCCGGCGCAGCCAGGTCTGGTCGGCCAGCCGCGTGGCGGCGGGCGTCACCAGCAGAAAGGCGGTTTCCGACAGCCGGGTGACGGTCACGTCGGCCTCGATTCCGCCGCGCGCATTGAGAAACTGGGTATAGACGATGCGGCCCACGGGCACGGAGAGATCGCCGCCGCAGACATGGTTGAGCAAGCTTTCGGCGTCAGGCCCCTCGATGCGCAGCTTGCCGAAGGACGACATGTCGTAGAGCCCGACATTTGTGCGGACCGCGGCCAGCTCCCCGGCCACGTTGGCAAAGAAGGTCTGGCGCTGCCACGAGTAGCAGTATTGCGGCGGCTGGCCGGGCCGGGCGAACCAGTTGGCACGCTCCCAGCCCGCGGTTTCGCCGAATACCGCGCCCCGTTCGGCAAGATGGGCGTGAAACGGGCTGCGCCGCACGCCGCGCGCGCTGGCCTTCTGCCGGTAGGGGAAGTGATCGGCGTAGAGCAGGCCCAGGGTTTCGGTGGCACGCTGCGCCAGATAGCGCCGGTTTCCCTGAAACGGCTGCATCCGCGAGATGTCGACGTCGCCCAGATCGAACGGTCTGGCGCCGTCCTGCATCCATTGCGCCAGCGCCATGCCGGCGCCGCCCGCCGACTGGATACCGACCGAGTTGAAGCCGGCGGCGACCCAGACATTGTCCATCTCCGGCGCCAGCCCGAGGTGATAGGCATCGTCGGGCGTAAAGCTCTCGGGGCCGTTGAAGAAGGTGTGGATGCCGGCGCGGCCCAGCATCGGCATACGGTTCACCGCCATTTCCAGGATCGGCTCGAAATGGTCGAAATCCTCGGGCAGCTGGTCGAATTCGAAGCTGTCGGGGATGCCGTCCAGCCCCCAGGGCTTGGCGACCGGTTCGAACGCGCCCAGCATCAGCTTGCCGGCATCCTCCTTGTAATAGGCGCATTCGTCGGGCACCCGCAGCACCGGCATCTGCGTCAGCCCCTCGATCGGTTCGCTGACGATGTAGAAATGTTCGCAGGCTTGCAGCGGCACGTTCACCCCGGCCATGCGCCCGACACGATGGCCCCACATGCCGGCGCAATTGACGATCGCCTCGCAGGCGACATGGCCGCGATCCGAACCGTCGTCGGCGACCCAGTCGACGCCGGTGACGCGGCGGCCCCGACGCGCCAGGCCGGTCACCTTCACCCTTTCGCGGATCGTGGCGCCGCGCTGGCGCGCGCCCCTGGCCAGCGCCAGCGCGATGCCGGTGGGATCGCCCTGCCCGTCCCTGGGCAGCCAGACGCCGCCCTGCACGCCTTCCGTGTTCAGATGGTCATAGCGGGACTTGACCTCTGCCGCCGCGATCTCTTCGATCTCGACCCCGAAGGCGCGCGCCATCGCCGCCGAACGTCTGAGTTCCTCCATGCGCTCGCCGGTCAGCGCCACGGTGATCGAGCCGACCCGGCGGAACCCGGTGGCGACACCGGTTTCGGCCTCGAGTTCGCCGTAGAGTTCCTGGCTGTATTTCGCCAGCCGGGTCATGTTGGCGGTGGCGCGCAGCTGGGCGATCAGGCCGGCGGCGTGCCAGGTGGTGCCGCCGGTCAGCCGCTTGCGTTCGAGCAGAACGATGTCGCTCCAGCCCAGCCGGGCCAGATGGTAGGCCACCGAGCAGCCGACGATGCCGCCGCCGATGATCACGACGCGGGCGGCGGCGGGCAGATCGTTCATGGGGTCGTCCTTTCCTTGGGTTTCGGATCGCAAGGAGCGATCCGACCGGGGCGAGGGGCTCTGCCCCTCGCGCTCCCCGGGATATTTGCGGTCAGAAGAAGCAATCGGGCATTGGTGCGGCTCAGACGATCTCGTGCCCGGCCGCGCGCAGCCGGCGGGCCAGTTCGGCGATGTGGTCGGGGCCGATCTCGCAGCAGCCGCCGAGGATGGTCGCGCCCCGGCCGACCCAGCCCATCGCGTGATCGGCATAGGCGGCGGGGTCGAGGTCAGTGCGCTGCTCGAGCGCGTCGACGGTCGGGTTGTCCTTCAGGAAGGCCGGGGTGATACGGGTGAAGCCGTTGGCATAGGCACCGAAGGGTTTGCCGAAGGGTGCAAGTATGTCGAGCGCCGCCGGCACCGCCTCGGGGCGGGTGCAGTTGATCAGCACCGCCTCGGGGTCGTGCTGCGCAATCAGCGGGGCGATGCCGGCCAGCGGCTCGCCCGAGCGCAGGCGGGTGCCGTCGTCATCCGTGACCGTCAGCGCCAGCCAGACCGGTTTCACGCAATCGCGGGTGCCGCGCAGCGCGCCTTCGGCCTCGCGCAGCGACGATACGGTTTCGATCAGGAACAGATCGACGCGCGGTTTCATCAGCGCCACCAGTTCGCCGAACCTTTTTGCCGCCTGGGACGGATCGGGGTTCAGGTCGGGCCGGTAGGAGGCCAGCAGCGGGCCGAGCGCGCCGGCGATGCGGCCGCCATGTCGCGCGCGGGCGGTTTCCGCCCGGGCCAGGGCGGTTTCGACCAGTGCCGGGATCGCGTCGGCCAGCCCGACCCGTTCCAGCCGCGAGCGGTGCAGCGCGTAGGTGTTGGTGGTGGCGATGGTGGCGCCGGCGGCAAAGTAGTCGGCATGGACCTCGCCGAGCAGATCGGGCCGGTCGATCATCACCCGGGTCGACCAGAGCGGGGTGGCGCGATCGCCCGAGCGTTTCACCAGTTCCTGGCCGATGGATCCGTCGAGAAGGGTGATCCGGGTCATGCGCGGATCCGTTCGTTCCGCGGATCCCAGAGCGGCCGGTCGGGCTGCACCGTGGCGCGGCGGCGTTCGCCGTAGATCTCGACCTCGATCGTGGTTCCCGGCACCGCCAGGTCAACGCGGATCATGCCCAGCGCGATCGAGGCGCCGACCCGGTAGCCCCAGGCGCCGGACGTGGTTTCACCCACCACCTGCCCGTCATGCCAGAGCGTCGACATGTAGGGCGCATCCGCCGCGCCGGCATCGACGATCAGGGCGACGAAGCGTTTGCCGAGGCCCCGTTGCATCTCGCGCCGAAGCGCCGCCTTGCCCGGGAAATCCCGCGGCTTGTCGAGGTTCACGAAGCGGTCGAGCCCGGCCTCGAGCAGCGTGTAGTCGGTGGACAGATCGCCCTTCCAGGCGCGGTAGCCCTTTTCGATGCGCAGGGAATTCAGCGCCCACATGCCGAAGGGTCTGGCGCCGGCGGCAGTCAGCGCATCCCAGATCGCCGGGGCACTGTCCGGGGCGCAATGGATTTCCCAGCCCGGTTCGCCGGCGAACGACACCCGGATCAGCGCGCAGTCCCGGCCCGCGACCTGGCCTTCGAAACTGACCGAGAGCCAGGGCGCCGCCAGGTCGTGGCCAACGGTCAGCGGCGCCAGCAGATCGCGCGCCTCGGGCCCGGTGACGAGAAGGCATTCGGCCGCGGCGCTGTGATCGGTGATGCGGATTCCAGGTGGCGCCCGGCGCGACAGCCATTCGGCATCGTGCCATTGCGCGGCGGCGGCGGTGATCAGGCCGACATCGTCGGGCCCATGCACCATGCAGGACATCTCGGTCACGATCCGGCCGCGATCATCGGCGAAATAGACAAGCCCGATCCGGCCCGGCGCGGGCAGGCGCGACGCGGTCAGCCCGTCGATGAAGTCGCGCGCGCCCTCACCTTCGACCTTGAGGCGGGTGAAGCCGGTGATGGCGAGGATGCCGGCGTGATCGCGCACGGCCTCGCACTCCTCGCGGATGCGCGCCTCCCACGGGCCGGCGCGGTTCCAGGTGCGGGTGGCGTCCTCGGAGGTGTCGTCGCCCGGTTTCGCGAACCAGTTGGCGCGTTCCCAGCCGTTGTAGGCACCAAACTGCGCCCCCGCCGCCTGCAGCCGCGAATGCAGCGTCGAGAGGCGCTTGTTGCGGCCGGCGGGCCATTCGTGCCAAGGGAAATGCATGGCGTATTCGTGGCCGTAGGTTTCCATGCCCTTGGCCAGGCAATAGGCGGAATCGGCGTAGTCGGTATAGCGGCGCGGATCGACCGCCCACATGTCCCATTGCGGGGCGCCGTCCACGATCCATTCCGCCAGCACCTTGCCGGCGCCGCCGCCCTGGGCGATGCCGAAGGTGAAGACGCAGGCCTCGAAGGCGTTTGTCACGCCGGGCATCGGGCCGAGCAGCGGCAGACCGTCGGGGGCATAGGGGATCGGGCCGTTGATCACGCGGGAAACCCCGGCGCTGCCCAGCAGCGGCACGCGCGCCATCGCGTCCTCGATATACCATTCCAGCCGGCCGAGATCATCGGGGTAGAGCTGAAAGCTGAAATCGTCGGGCATCGGATCGGACGGGTCGGCCCAGTGGGCGCGGCAATTGCGCTCGTAGGGTCCGAGGTTGAGACCGGTCTTTTCCTGACGCAGGTAGTAGGAGCTGTCCACGTCGCGCAGCAGCGGCAGCTTGCGGCCGTTTTCCTTCGACCAGGCGGCGATCTCGGGGATCTCATCGCTCAGCATGTACTGATGACTCATCACCATCATGGGCAGGGTGCGCCCGCCATAGGGTCTGAACCACTCGCCGACCCTCTGCGCGTAATAGCCGGCGGCGTTGACCACGAAATCGCAGCCGATGTCGCCCTTGCCGGTATGGACGGTCCAGCTTTGATCGGGGTTCTGCGTGACGCCGGTGGCGGGGGTGAAACGCGCGATGCGCGCGCCCATGTCGCGGGCGCCCCTGGCCAGCGCCTGGGTCAGTTGCGCCGGGTCGATGTCGCCGTCATGGGGGTCAAAGAGCGATCCGGCCAGATCGTGCGTTTCCAGGAAGGGATAGCGGGCGCGGGTCTCGTCGGGATCGAGAAGTTCTATATCCATGCCCTGATAGCGCCCCATTCCGGCGGCGCGGGCGAATTCCTGCATCCGTTCGCGTGAATGCGCCAGCCGGATCGAGCCGGTGACGTGATAGTTCATGGGATAGCCGACCTCGGCGCCGAGGCGGGCATAGAGTTCGGTCGAGTATCGCTGCATGTTCATGATCGACCACGAGGTGGAGAATGTGGGCACGTTGCCGGCCGCATGCCAGGTCGATCCGGCGGTCAGTTCGTTCTTTTCCAACAGCACGCAATCGGTCCAGCCCCTGCGCGCCAAATGGTAGAGGACGGAGGTGCCGACGACACCGCCGCCGATGACGACGACACGGGCCGAGGTTGGAAGATCGGACATGGGCTGTTCCTTCTACTGCGCCTGCTGTGGCAGATCGTCGGCGATCTCGTAATAGTCGCCCTTGTGCGCAACAAAGATATGGCGGGCGAGGCGGGTACCGGTCGGGGCATCGAACGCGCCCATCGAGATCGAGATGTCGTCCTCGTCGTTGTGCTGCCAGAACAGCACCGAGCCGCAGGTGCCGCAGAATCCGCGCCGGGCGCTGTCGCTGGAGGCGTACCAGCGCAGGCTGGTATCGCTGCCAAGGCTCAGGCTGGCGCGCGGCACATGGGTCGAGGCCCAGACATGGCCCGACTGCCGGCGGCACTGGCCGCAATGGCAGGCCGAGGCCGGCGCCAGCGGCCCCGCGACCGTGAAGGTTACGCCGCCGCAAAGGCAGGATCCGGTATGCGCGATATCTGCCATCGTCATTTTCCTTCCTGTTGCGGGTTCAATAGACGGGCGGTGCGATCACCCAGATCGCGACCGCCGGTTCGGAATAGGGGTTGATCCAGCGGAACGGCTCGCCGCGGATGCGGAAACTGTCGCCGGGATGGATGGTGAAGGCGCGCTTGCCGATCTCGAGATCCAGCCGGCCCGAAACCAGATACCCGACCTCCTGCGTCGGGCGGGTGACGGTCTCGCCGATCTGGCTGTGCGGCTCGAAGGTGGAATGCACCATCTCGAAGGCGTCGGTAAGATCGGGCGACAGCAGTTCCTCGACCAGCCCCGCGGCGTCGCTGCCGATGGACCGGCGGCTGCCTCGGCGCACCACATAGCCGACCTCTCGCGAATCGGCCGGGGCGTGACCGAACAGGAGCGATACCGGCACGTCGATCTGCGCCGCGATGCGGCGCAGGTCGGTGACGGAGGGCACGGAGAGGTTGCGTTCGACCTGGCTGAGCCAGCCCACCGACCGGCCCAGCCGCGCCGCGAGCCCGGCCAGGGTGAGGCCGCGCGCCTTGCGAAGGGCGCGCAGATCGGCGCCAAGGCTTTCGGATTTCGGCGGATCATGAAGCATCGCCGGCGGCTTTCATGAAAAATCAGACCAGAATTTCAGCGTGCATCAGGTCTGTGAAATTTTCAAGACATTTTTCATCAGCGCCGCTGGCCCGCCCCGAACACGGCGTCGAGGATCGCGGCCAGTTCCCGCGCATCGGTTTCGCCAAAGGCGCCGGGCAGGTCGCTGTCGATGTCGAACACCGCTATCAGGTGGCCCTTGCGGTCGCGCACCGGCAGCACCAGTTCGGACCGGGTCGACGAGGCGCAGGCAATATGGCCGGGAAAGGCATCGACATCGGCCACGATCTGGGGCTGGCCGGTCGTGGCGCAGGCCCCGCAGACGCCGCGACTGAAGGGGATCGACAGGCAGCCATGGCCGCCCTGGTAGGGGCCGATCCTGAGCAGGCCGGGTTCGGTGACGCGGTAGAACCCGGTCCAGTCGAATCGGTCGTCGGCGTGGTGAACCTCGCAGACGACGGTGGCCATCAGGGCGATGACATCGCGTTCGCCTTGGGTCAGCGCCGCAACGGTCCGCGCAAGGCGGGGATAATCCGCGGTCATGATATCTGCCATCGCCCCGGTCCGTCTTGCACGGCTCGGTTCAGACCCGCTCGATCGCGATGGCGGTGCCCTCGCCGCCGCCGATGCAGATCGCGGCGATGCCACGTTTCAGGCCGCGCGTTTCCAGGGCGTTCAGCAGCGTCACGATGATGCGGGCGCCCGATGCGCCGATCGGATGACCCAGCGCGCAGGCGCCGCCATTGACATTGACGCGATCGCGCGACAGGCCCATTTCGCGCATGAAGGCCATCGGCACCACCGCGAAGGCCTCGTTGACCTCCCACAGATTGACATCGTCGATGCTCCAGCCGACATGCGCCAGCAGTTTCTGCGCCGCCGGCACCGGCGCCGTGGTGAACAGGCCGGGCGCCTGGGCGTGACTGGCATGGCCGAGAATGCGGGCGCGCACGGTCAGGCCCTGCGCGCTGGCGGCCCCGGCCGAGGCCAGCACCAGCGCCGCCGCACCGTCCGAGATCGACGAGGAATTGGCCGCGGTCACGGTGCCGTCCTTGCGGAAGGCCGGTTTCAGTTGCGGGATCTTCTCGGGCCGGGCGGTTCCGGGCTGTTCGTCCCGGTCGCAGATCAGATCTCCACCGCGCGAGGCGACCGTCACCGCGGCGATTTCATTGGCGAAGGCGCCCGATTCCTGCGCCGCCAGCGCGTTGGACAGCGAGGTCAGCGCGTACTCGTCCTGCGCCTCGCGGGTAAACTGGAAGCGTTCGGCGCAATCCTCGGCGAAGGTGCCCATCAGCCGGCCCTTGTCATAGGCGTCCTCGAGCCCGTCAAGGAACATGTGGTCGATCGCAGCGGCATGGCCGATGCGGGCGCCACCGCGCATCTTGGGCAGCAGATAGGGGGCGTTCGTCATGCTTTCCATGCCGCCCGCGATCAGCGTGGCGGTCCGGCCCAGCGCGATCTGATCGAATCCGATCATCGCCGCCTTCATGCCCGAACCGCACATCTTGTTGAGCGTGGTCGCGGGGACGTCTTCGCCCAGTCCCGCGGCGAACCCGGCCTGGCGCGCGGGCGCCTGCCCCTGGCCGGCGGGCAGGACGCACCCCATCAAGACCTCGTCCACCGTGGCAGCACCCGCCCCGTCCAGCGCGGCGCGGATCGCCACGCCGCCAAGTTCGCCGGCGCTGACCCCGCCGAACACACCCTGGAACCCGCCCATCGGCGTGCGGGCGGCACCTGCGATCACGACTTCTTCCATCTCGTCCTCCGTGGCTGATGCATCCGTGCATACCGGATCGTAAGAATTGCCGTCTAGCCTTGATCGTATCGGACGGCCGGGCATGGGGATGCGCAGATGAACCTGAACAGTATCGAAACCGACAAAGCGCGAATCGTCACCGTCGGCGTCGACCGGATCGACGCCGCCGTGGCGATCCGGTTCAAGGAACAGATGCGCCGGGAAACCGCCGCCGGGCCCGACCGGATCATTCTCGACCTGTCGAAGGTGGACTTCATCGATTCCAGCGGGCTGGGTGCGATCGTCGCCTCGATGAAGCAGCTTGAAGCGCATCGCCGCCTCGATCTGGCGGGGCTGCGCCCCATGGTCAGCAAGGTGTTCCGGCTGACGCGGATGGACACGGTGTTCCGCCTGTACGCATCCATCGACGATGCGATGGCCGCGCCCGCCGGATGAACGGCGCCGCCCCGTCGCAGCCGCGCCCAACCGCCCCGGTCATGCGCGACAGCTTTTCGGTCACGTTCCTGGCCAGCGAAACCGAAGCGCGCGAGCGGGTGTGCGCCGTGGCGCAGCGGTTGCGGCGCGCGGGGATCGCGACAGAGCGCGCCGGCGAGATCGAGCTGACCCTTGCCGAGGCCGTCAACAACGTCGTGGAACACGCTTACGCCGGGGCCGCGCCTGGTCCGGTCAGGTTGTGCTGCGATCTGGACGGGCGCCGGCTGGGCGTGCGGATCTGCGATCTTGGTCTGGCGCTGCCCGAGGGCCGGCCGCCGCGGGGCAAGGCGGCCGACCTGTCCTGTCCGCGCGCCGATCTTCCCGAGGGCGGGTTCGGCTGGTTCCTGATCCGCGCCTTTGCCAGCAGCGTCCGCTATGACCGCTGCCGGGGCCGCAACGTCCTGGCGCTTCGCTTCGATCTCTAGCCCCGCACTCGGCCGGCCCGTTGCCCGCGATGCCATCAAAGCGCCAGAATCCGATCAAACTCGCGCCCGAATCTCGGGTCAGACAGATCGGGTAGCTGCATAAAGCTTCCCTCGGCGCCGCGCCTTTATAGCCCCCACCCAGTGTGTGGCGCCGAGGACTACACGTCCCATCTTCGCCAAAGGGACGACCGGCGCCGCGCCCTATTGCTCGTCGCGCAGCAACATCGCCAGCGCCGCCACCGACAGCGCCACCCCGACCAGCACCAGCCCCCTCGGCGCACCATGGCCGAGCGCGATCTCCCATGCGATCACCCAGCTTGGCGTGAGGTAGGTATAGGCCATCACCTTGGACGCAGGCAGGCGCACGGCGGCGATACGCACCAGCAGGAAGGTGCCAGCGGTGGCGAATACCGACAGATAGGCCAGCGTGATCCAGACGATCGCCGGCAGGGCCGCCCAGTCGGTCGCGCGCAAGTCCGGCCAGCCGGCCAGCGTCAGCAGCACCGCGCCGGCCAGAACCACCCCGAACGTGAAGGCCGCCGCCGGCTCGCCCCGGCTGAGGCGCCGCATCACCGCGGGATAGACCGCATGCGCGATGCAGCCCCAGAAATAGACGATCTCGCCGCGGCCCAGGTCGAAGGCGCGCAGCGCCGCCCAGTCGGCCCGGAAGATCACCCAGAGCGCGCCCACCGCCCCGATCGCCAGTGCCAGCGCCATGCGCGGCGTCGTGACCTGGCGCAGCAGGAACCAGCCCGACACCGCGGCAATGACCGGTGTCAGCGTAAACACCGCCGAGGTGCTGACCGGCGAGGCCGTCTTCAGACCTTCGAACATCAGCACGAAATAGACCGCGTAGAGACCGCCCAGCACCGGATAGCGCCAGGGCGACGCGAAGGCGCTGCGCGGCAGCCCCGTCGTGGCAAGCGCAAAGCCGGCCATGACCATGGCGCCCAGGGCAAAGCGCAGCGCGGTCAGGGCGATTGGCGCGATCTCGTTGGCCACCAGCGCGCCCAGCGAAAACGACCCCGCCACCAGCGCGGAGAACAGCAGCATGCACAGATGTCCCTGGGCCTGCGGGCTCATTCAGCCCAGCCCTTCGCGCGGTCCTTGAGAAACGAAAGGAAGGTCTGCACCTTGGCCGAGCGGTGCAGATCGACATGCGTGACCAGCCACAGCGCCCCGGCCCAGTCCGGCAGCGGCTCCATCACCTCGACCAGGCCGGGGTGGCGCGCCGCTTCCCATTTCGCCAGAAACCCGATGCCGGCGCCCGCCAGCACCGCCTCGCGCATGGAAAAACCGTTGGTGCAGCGGAACGCGATCGCCTCGGGCGGCACCCGGGCACGCAGCCACCGGCTGAACGGGGCGCGGTTGCCTTCGTCGTCACTGCCGACGAACAGGTGCCGGCCGAACTCCTCGACCGAGGCGGGCAATCCGTGCCGTGCCGCGTAACCGGCGCTGGCATAAAGCCCGACACCCTGCCGCAGGAAGGGCTGCACCACGTTGTCAGGCTGATCGGGGACCGATCCGGCGCGGATCGCCACATGCGCCTCGCCATATTCCAGCCGGAACAGGCGGTCGCTGGTGAGGAACCGTACGATCAGGCCGGCATGGCGCTGCTGGAATTCCGCCAGCACCGGCACCAGCAGCGGCGCCAGCGAGCCCAGCGACGTGACCACCAGTTCGCCCGACACCTCGTCGCCCTGGCCCTTGAGCCGCCCGGCCAGCTGATTGAACTGGTCCTCGGTCGCCTGTGCCACGCGCAGCAGGTCGGCGCCCGCCTCGGTCGCGGTGTAGCCGCGCGCATGGCGCTGGAACAGCTTGACACCCAATCGCCTTTCAAGGGCGTCGATATGACGGATCACCGTGGCGTGGTGAACGCCCAGCACTTCGGCGGCACCGCTGACCGTGCCCATGCGGGCGACCTGAAAGGCGGTACGCACCTCGTCCCAGTTGTCCATCTCGCCCCTTGTCCGGCTGTGTTCCGATTGCGTGGACGTTCCCCAATCGGGGGCCGGCATGCAAGGGGCTTTCCGAACGCGGCCCTGCCCGCATGGACCTTGCCCGCGCCATCGCCTTGCCGCGCGGACCGCCAGGCTTGACTCTGCCGGCGCCTGCGCCTAAAGGCTGGCCCACTGTCCGGAAGCGTCAAACCTTCCGGTCCTCTGCCATGGGGATCGCCCTCCGTCAGCGCGTTGCGCCCACGGGGGCGCACGGTGTTTAGGAATGCCCACGGGGGCGCACGGTGTTCAGAGGTGCCCACGGGGGCAGTCGCGCATTTGCCGGGACATTCCCGGAACCCGGGGCAGCCGCAACCGGAACGGAGGCCGAGACGCCATGTTTGAAAATCTGTCCGAACGCCTCTCGGGTGTCTTCGACCGGCTGACCAAGCAGGGCGCGCTCAGCGACGACGACGTCAGAACCGCGCTGCGCGAAGTCCGCGTTTCGCTGCTCGAGGCCGACGTATCGCTGCCCGTTGCACGCGACTTCGTGAAACGGGTGCAGGAACGGGCCACCGGGCAGGCGGTGACGAAATCGGTCACTCCGGGCCAGCAGGTCGTCAAGATCGTGCACGATGCGCTGGTCGATGTGCTGACCGGCGATACCGACCCCGGCAAGCTCAAGATCGACAACCCGCCGGCCCCGATCCTGATGGTGGGGCTGCAAGGTTCCGGCAAGACCACCACCACCGCCAAGCTGGCCAAGCGGCTGACGGAAAAGGACGGCAAGCGGGTGCTGATGGCCTCGCTCGACACCAATCGCCCAGCAGCGATGGAGCAGTTGCAGATCCTCGGCGCGCAGATCGGCGTCGACACGTTGCCCATCGTCAAGGGCGAGGATCCGGTGGCGATCGCCCGGCGCGCCAAGACCCAGGCCAGCCTCGGGGGTTATGACGTCTACATGCTCGACACCGCCGGGCGGCTGCATATCGACGCCGAACTGATCGCCCAGGCGGCGGCGGTGCGCGACGCGGTGAACCCGCGCGAGACGCTTCTGGTCGTCGATGGCCTGACCGGGCAGGTCGCCGTCGAGGTGGCCGAGGAATTCGACGCGCGTATCGGCGTTTCCGGCGTGGTGCTGACACGGATGGACGGCGACGGGCGCGGTGGCGCGGCGCTTTCGATGCGCGCCGTGACCGGCAAGCCGATCCGCTTTGTCGGTCTGGGCGAGAAGATGGACGCGCTCGAGACCTTCGAGCCCGAGCGTATCGCCGGGCGCATCCTCGGCATGGGCGACATCGTGGCGCTGGTCGAGAAGGCCCAGGAAACCATCGAGGCCGAGCAGGCCGAGAAGATGATGCGCCGCATGGTCAAGGGTCAGTTCAACATGAACGACCTGAAGATGCAGCTTGAACAGATGCTGAAGATGGGCGGCATGGAAGGGCTGATGGGGATGATGCCCGGAATGGGCAAGATGAAGGGCCAGATGGACGCGGCCGGCATGGACGACCGGATGCTGAGGCGCCAGATCGCGCTGATCCAGTCGATGACGAAACGCGAGCGGGCCAACCCGCAGATCCTACAGGCCAGCCGCAAGAAACGGATCGCCGCCGGCGCGGGCATGGACGTGTCCGACCTCAACAAGCTTCTCAAGATGCACCGGCAGATGTCGGACATGATGAAGAAGATGGGCAAGATGGGCAAAGGCAAGATGCTGAAACAGGCCATGAAGGGCATGTTCGGCAAGGGCGCCGGCCCCGAGGACATGGCCGCGGGCATGGACCCCAAGGCGCTGGAGGCCGCGGCGCGCCAGATGGGCGGCCGGATGCCGGGCATGGGCGGGGGCATGGGCCTGCCGCCGGGGCTGAGCGGGTTCGGAAAGAAGAAATGATGATCGCGACCGCAACAGCCGGCACGGCGGGAACAGCGATGACGGGACCGGGGAAGGTACGGACATGACCCCCATCCCCACGCTGACCACCCCGCGCGTGACCCTGCGCGCGCCCAAGCTGGCCGATTTCGATGCGCTGGCCGCGTTCTATGCCGGCCCGCGTTCGCGCCATGTCGGCGGGCCGCTGACGCGCGAACAGGCCTGGCGGGCGCTGGCGGGCGAGATCGGCCACTGGAGCCTGCGCGGCTATGGCCGCTGGGCGGTCGAGGAGCGCGCCAGCGGCGGTTTCGCCGGGATGGTCGGCCTGTGGTTCCCCGAAGGCTGGCCCGAGCCCGAAATCGGCTGGACCCTGATCGACGGTTTCGAAGGCCGCGGCCTTGCGACCCAGGCCGCGCTGGCGGCGCGGGAACACGCCTATGGCGTTCTGGGCTGGTCCACCGCGATCAGCCTGATCGCAAGTGCCAATTCCGCTTCGCAGGCGGTCGCCCGGCGGATGGGCGCGCGGCCCGATGGCCGGTTCACGCATGAACGCTTTGGCGAGATGGACATCTGGCGCCATCCTTCGCCCGGGGATGTCGCCGACGGCGGCATGGAGGCCTACGCCTGATGCCCCGCGACATTCCCGTCATCGAAACCAGGCGCCTGATCCTGCGCGGCCCGGAACCGGGCGGTTATCCGGATTTCAAGGCCACGTTCACCAGTTATCGGGCGCGGTTCATGGGCGGCCCGCTCAACCCCTATGAATCCTGGATGCTTTACGCCGCCGAGATCGGCCACTGGAAGATTCGCGGCTTTGGCATGTGGATGATCCACGACCGCCAGACCGACGAGACCTACGGCATGGCCGGGGGCTGGAAACCGGCGATGTGGCCCGAGGCCGAAATCGCCTGGGTGATCTGGCCCGACGCTGCCGGGAAGGGCTTTGCGCTCGAGGCGACCCACGCGGCGCGCAAGTATTTCTACCGTCACGGCGGCTGGGAAGGGGCGGTCAGCTATATCGACCCCAAGAACCTCGATTCGATCCGCCTGGCCGAGCGGCTGGGCGCGGTCAGGGATCCCGACGCGCAGACCATCGACGGCAATGACGCGGTCTATCGCCACCCGTCGCCGGCAAGGCTGGAGGGAACCCAGCTGAACCACGGCATCGAAATGGAGATCGGCCATTATGCCGACCCGCTGTTCAAACCGAAAGGCTGGGCCATTGACTGACGACGCCACCCGCGCCGCCAAGGTGCTGAAGGAGCACCGCGAGAGCATAGACCGGCTGGACGCGATCCTCGTCTATACGCTGGGCGAGCGGTTCAAGCACACCCAGGCGGTTGGCCGGCTCAAGGCCGAACACGACCTTCCCCCGTCCGATCCCGCGCGCGAGGCGCAGCAGGTCGCGCGGCTTGAAGATCTGGCGAAACGGGCCGATCTCGACCCGGAATTCGCCAAGGCTTTCCTGAACTTCATCATCAGGGAAGTCATCCACCACCACGAGAAACAGCAATCGTAAGGCAGAGTTCGCTTTGCCGACACCCGCCATTCAAAGGAGAAAACCAGATGGCCATGAAAATCCGACTTGCCCGCGGCGGCTCGAAAAAGCGCCCGTTCTACCGTATCGTCGCCTCCGACAGCCGGATGCCGCGCGACGGCCGCTTCATCGAAAAGCTGGGCACCTACAACCCGCTTCTGCCCAAGGACAGCGAAGAGCGCGTGAAGATGGATGTCGAGCGCATTCAGCACTGGCTTGACCAGGGCGCACAGCCGACCGACCGCATCGCGCGCTTCCTCGAAGCCGCCGGCCTGCGCGAAAAGGCTGCCCGCGACAACCCCAAGAAGGGCGCACCGGGCAAGAAGGCTCAGGAACGCGCCGAACAGAAGGCGGCGAAATCCGAGGCCGCAGAAGCCCCGGCAGAGGCACCGGCCGGAGAATAACACCCGGCCGGCGCGCCCGCGCGCTCTGGACAAACGCAGCCGGGGCGGGCCAGATATTGCTGGCCTGCCCCGCTTTCGTTCCCGGTTCCAACCCTTCCTGCCGAGGTGACATGACCCGCCGATTTCAGCCAGATCCCGGCCAGGCCTCCGAAACCAACGATCTTGTCTGCGTCGGAGCGGTTGCCGGCGCCTTCGGCGTTCAGGGCGAGGTTCGGCTGAAGAGCTTTTGCGCCGTGCCGGAAGACATCGAGACCTATGCGCCGCTGACCACCGATGACGACGGGCGCAGCTTTGCGGTCAGCCATCTGCGGGCGATCAAGAGCGGCTTTGCCGCGCGCCTGGGGGGCATCACCACGAAAGAGCAGGCCGACGCGCTGCGTGGCCTGCGCCTTTACGCGCCCCGCGACCGCCTGCCGTCGCTGCCCGATGACGAATACTATCACGCCGATCTCATCGGGCTGGAGGTGCTCGATACCGGCGGTGCGCGGCTGGGGCGCGTGAAATCCGTGCTGAATCACGGCGCCGGGGATCTGCTTGAAGTCGAAATACCGGGCGGCAGCACGACGGTGCTGTTGCCGTTCACCCGGACCGCGGTGCCGACGGTCGATCTTGATTCGCGGCGCGTGATCGCCGATCCGCCCGACGGTCTGTTCTGATGGCCGCGGCCGGGCCGGGCCGGGCGGGAGGTTCGGGAATGGCACGGCCCCTGCGCGTGATCCTGCACCCCGGGTTCCACAAGACCGGCACCACCAGCGTGCAGCAGACCCTGCGCGCCAATCGCCGCGTGCTGTCGGCGCATGTCAGGATCCTTCTGCGTCCCGCCATGGTCGCGGTCTGCGAATCCGCCCGCGCCTGGTCGGCGGGCGGCGATCCGCTGGATGCCGCACTGTTCCGCCATGAACTGGCCCGGCTGGCCGAAACCTGGGCCAGCGACGATTCGCGCCCCGTGCTCTTGGCCAGCGAGGATCTGTGCGGCCACATGCCGGGCCGGCAGGGTCTTGACAGCTACGCGGCAGCGCAGCCATTGATGCAGGCCGCCATCGCCACGATAACCGCGGTTCATCCCGGTGCCGCCCCGGTGCTTTACTTCTCGACCCGGGCCGCCGGGCCGTGGCTGGCCAGTTGCCACGCCCAGCACCTGACCGCCTCGCGGATGGTGCTGACGGCGCGCGAATATGGGCAACGCTATCGCGCCTCGGCCGACCTCGACGCCGTTATCGACGCCATCGCGGCGGCGCTGCCCTGCCCGGTCCGCCGCGCGGCGCTGGAGGATAGCGCCGCGCGCCGCCTTGGCCCGCTGGAGCCGCTGCTGGATGTGATCGGTTTGCCCGACACGGTGCGCGCCGCGCTGGCGGCGCAACCGCGCGCCAATACCGCGCCGCCGCCGCAGGTGCTGGACCGGCTTCTCGAACTGAACCGCAGCGATCTTGACGATGCCGCCCTGCGCGCCGCCAAGCGCGCCGTGTTGCAGACGGCCGCCTGATGCCGCGCCGCGTGGTGATCCACGCCGGGTTCCACAAGACCGGCACGTCGAGCGTCCAGCAGGTGCTGCGCACCAACCGGCCGGCGCTGAAACCGCGTCTGCGCAGCCTCCTCAAGGGCCAGATGCAGGACGTGACCAGCGCCGCGCGCGGCTTTTCCACCTGGCGCGACCCGCTGAGCCTGGGCAAGTTCCAAACGCGCTTTGGTGCGCTGCTGGACGGGCTGCCGCCGATGCCGCGCCGCGTGCTGTGCCTGTCGGCCGAGGAACTGTCGGGCCACCTTCCCGGGCGCGGCGATCTCTGCAACTATTCCGCCGCCCCGCCCCTTGCCGCGGCGATGGCCCGGGCCGTGCAGGCCGTGTTTCCGAATACCGAACTGGCGTTCCTCTACTCGACGCGCGGCGCGCAAGGCTGGCTGCGAAGCGCCTATTGGGAGCACGTCCGGTCCTCTTCGCTGACGATGGCCTGGGAGGACTACGCCCGCACCTATGCCGCCTCGGCCGATCTGGACGGCATCGTCGACGCGATTGCGGCGATACAGCCCCATCCCGTCCACCGTGCCCGTCTGGAAGACGGCAACGGGCGCCCGGCCGGCCCGGCATCGCCGCTGCTGGATCTTTGCGGCGTTCCCGAAGACGATCAGGCGCGCCTGGAACTGGCGCCGCCGGCCAACGAACGCCATGGCGATGCGGTTCTGCTTGCGCTTCTGGCCGCGAACCGCGATTACACCGACCGCGAGGCCCGCAACGCCGCCAAGCGTGCCATCCTGAGGGCCGCGGAGGAGAGGATTCGTGACTGACAAACCCCAAGGCCCGGACCGGCCACCGGGGCGCGAGGCCGCCCCGCCCGCGCAGGGCGTCTGGCAGGCGCGCGTGATCACGCTGTTTCCCGAGGCGTTTCCCGGCGTCCTGGGCCAGAGCCTGACCGGCAGGGCGCTGGACGAGGGGCTGTGGCGGCTCGACACGTTCGATTTGCGCGCCTTCGGCATCGGCCGCCACCGCAACGTCGACGACACGCCCGCCGGCGGCGGCGCCGGAATGGTGCTGCGCGCCGATGTGCTGGGTCCGGCGATCGAACACGCGATGGCCGGAACGCGCGGCAGATGGCCGCTGATCTACCTTTCCCCGCGCGGGCGGGCGATGTCGCAGGCGCTGATGCACGATCTGGCGCAGGCCGATGGCGTCACCCTGATCTGCGGCCGGTTCGAAGGCGTCGATGAACGGGTGCTGGAACATTACGCCGTGGACGAGGTCAGCTTGGGCGATTTCATCATGACCGGCGGCGAGATCGCCGCGCAGGCGCTGATCGACGCCACCGTCCGGCTGATCCCGGGGGTTCTGGGCAATGCCGCCTCGACCGAGAACGAGAGCTTTGCCGCCGGCCTGCTGGAACATCCGCAATACACCCGCCCCGCAACCTGGAAGGCGCGCGACATTCCGGCTGTCCTGATGTCGGGCCATCACGGCGAGATCGCCAGCTGGCGGCGCGCGATGTCCGAACAGATGACCCGACGGCGGCGCCCGGATCTGTGGGCCGCATTCAGGAACCGGGAATAGGGCGCGCACGCAACCGGCGGGGAACCGCCGGGCCTGTATCGGAGTTGGCTTGTCGATTCTCGGGGAGGGCGATCATGATCAAGCTGATTTTCATTCTGCTCATCGTGGCGGCGGTGGCGGCGCTGCTTGGCTTCAACAGCATCTCGGGGGTCGCTCTCACGGGGGCCAAGCTTCTTATCGGAATCGTCCTGGTCCTGTTCCTTCTGGTCGTCCTGGGGGTCATCGCGCTGGCGTGACCGCCCGAGCCGCGGCGTGGCGAACGGGGCTTGATCCGCATCGCCGATTGGCATAAGGAACCGCTGGTCCGGGGTCGCGTCGCGGCTCCGGGCCTTTCGGTCGTTTGCATGACCCGGCACAACCGGCCTTCTTCGGCCAACCCGCGCCGCGCAAGCGCCCGTGCGAAAAGGAACCGACGACCTGACCTCTGGCGGGCGCGACATGTCGCGGACCCGGTGAAGACCAAGAGCTACGGGGCGCGTGAAATCTTCGTGGACCAACCACGAGCATCTAGGAGAGTTGCGATGGACCTGATCGCACAGATCGAGGCGGAACAGATTTCCGCCCTGGGCAAGACCATTCCCGACTTCAAGGCCGGCGACACCGTGCGTGTCGGCTACAAGGTAACCGAAGGGACGCGCTCGCGCGTTCAGAACTATGAAGGCGTCTGCATCGCCCGCAAGAACGGCGACGGCATCGCCGGTTCGTTCACCGTGCGCAAGATCAGCTTTGGCGAAGGTGTGGAACGGGTGTTCCCGCTCTATTCCACCAATATCGAAAGCATCGAGGTGGTGCGCCGCGGCCGTGTCCGCCGGGCCAAGCTTTATTACCTGCGCGCGCGCCGGGGCAAGTCGGCCCGGATCGCCGAAGATTCCCACTACAAGCCCAAAGCGGGCGCCGAGGCGTAAGGACCGGAGCCATGAAACAAGACATCCATCCCGATTATCACCTCATCGACGTCAAGATGACCGACGGTACCGTTGTCCAGATGAAATCGACCTGGGGCAAGGAGGGCGACCAGCTTTCGCTGGACATCGACCCAAGCGTCCACCCGGCGTGGACCGGAGGCGGCACCCGCCTGATGGACACGGGCGGCCGCGTCTCGAAGTTCAAGAAGAAATACGAAGGTCTGGGGTTCTGATCCCCGACGCCCCCCGCGCAGCCGATCCGGACGCCGCCCCCTCTGGGCGGCGTCTTGCGTTCGGCCGGGGAGCGTCGTGTTTTTCCGGGGCGGATTTGTTTGCGCGCCAGCCATTGATGCCGCTGCCATGATGCCTTATGTGGGGCGTGAGAGGTTGGCGCGGGCAAGCGCCTCGCCAACCCGGTCAGGTCCGGAAGGAAGCAGCCGCAACGAGCCCCGCTTGGGTCGATGTCCAGCCTCTCACTCTGCCCCCTCTCTCAGCCCGTTGAAATCGCACGAAACCCGTAGTTTTTCTGTGCCATGCGGGATTTTCGGGATGTGGCCCGGTTTCGGGCGTCGGTTGCGGCGACACCATCGGTTCACGTGACGCCTTCGGTGACCATTGGCAAACGGTTCGCGCCCTTCAGGCGACGCCGGGCCTTCGCGGCACTCCGAACAAGCGTGAACACTATCGCCTTGGCAGTCTCTTGCGGC
>JAGRMG010000196.1 GCA_020441385.1 Paracoccaceae bacterium | reverse complement strand
CGCGGTTGATGTCCGTGAGGAACCGGTCAACCTGCGAAACGGCCCGGCTCGCCAGTTCGATGGTCTTCGGATCGGCGTTGCGATCCGAGGCGCGCAGCGCCGTCAGGTGTCGCGAGAACCTCTCGCCATGACGCTCGAACTGGCGGCGAAGGTCGATCTGGTTCTCGACCGCCCCCATCAGACGATCCAGATTCGCGCTCAGCATGGCGGCATTCGATCCGAGCGTTGCAACGCGTTCCGGATCGCCGCTCAGGGTCTGGAGTTCGTCGATGAGGGCCGATTGCGAACCCTGCTTGTCATGGATGCGCGCAACCAGCGTGTCGAATTCCGACCGCGTCGCGGCCTGGCTCAGAGCCGGCGCGATGGAACTGGTAGCAGAGGCATCCTGGGACAGTTGCGAAAGCCGGATCAGGTTTGGCAGTGACCGCGCCCGCAGCAGATCGAGTTCGCCTCGGATATCCAATAGCCGGAACATGAGGAGGAGCAGCCCTGCCCCGAAGAACGCGGCGATGATTGTCAGGACGAGAAACAGCAACGTCGATATGCGCTGCCAGACATTGATCCGGGTTGCCGGGCTGTCCTTCACGAGCCTGGCCTAGCGGAACGGCGGGCTGATCATCAAACCGCCATCCCGCCACAGCCGGTTGATCCCGCGGTCGATCTTCATCGAACTGCCCGGACCAAGATAGCTGTCGAATATCTCGCCGTAGTTGCCGGCTCCGGCAATCACGTTTCGCGCCCAGTCCCGGGCCAGACCGGCGGCCGCCGTTCCCTCGACTTCGTCAAGCCCCAGCAAGCGGCGGACTTCCGGGTCGGAGCTGTCCTGATATGTATCGAGATTCTCGCGGCCTATGCCCTATTCCTCGGCCAGGATCGTCACGAAGATCGCCCATCGCACGATATTGGCCCATACCATGTCGCGTGTGGACACATAGGCCACGAGCGGTTCCTTGGAAATGACCTCCTCGTGCAGCACGTAATTCGCCGGATCGTCAAAGGCCGAACTTCGCATCGTGGCCAGGGCGAACCGGTCGGTCGTCAGCAGATCGCACCGGCGCGAGAAGAACGCATCGTTTCGGCCCTGGGACGATTCGAATGCCTGCACGGTCCAGTCAAGGCCATAGCGGGCGATATAGTCTTGCAGATTGCCAAGGGTCGTGGTGGCGCGTGAGACGCAGACGGAGGCGCCGGCCAGGTCGCGAAGCGCACCCTCGACCGTTCCCTTGGGGAGTGTTTGAAACCCTGCCCGTCATGATACAGCACCGCGGCCGGCGTCAGGCCAAGCGCGAGATCGCGGGAAAACGTCCAGGTGACGTTCGATACATACACATCCACTTCGCCGTCCGAGATGCTCTGCAACCCGGCCCGAATGAGCGCCGGAGACATCTGCACCGCGTTGCGGTCACCGAAGACCGCCAGCGCCACGACCCGGCAGAACTCGGGAAAGAACCCCTCGTATCCCTCGGCGCCGATGCGCGTGTCGCCGACCAGCCGGTTGCCGATGGAACATCTGACAAAGCCCCGGTCGCGGACCGAATCCAAGACGCTTTCGCCCGATCGGGCGCGACCGACATCCATCGGACCGATGAACATCGCGGCCGTCAGCAACACGGCAAGAAAACGCATCGACGCCTCCCTCGCTGAGCGTCATTCTAGCACGAACCCGAAAATTCACGAAAGATCCGCGAGCGCCGGGCTGGTTCGGCCGGAAGACACTGTCTTTATCGCCGTTTTCTTGAACCCGGCGCCGAAGCTCACCGCACCCCGAGCGAAGGCGCGATGCCAATAAGAAACGGTTCGCAGCCGACCGTCCGAGCATCAGCACCTTGGCGCGCCGGCCTCGACGACCGGCACCGGGCCGGTGCCGACCCGCGGCCTCCGGGGTCGCCCGCGGTCGGGCCGCCGCGGTCCCGTCCGCCTAGGCGGCGAGCGGCGCTTGCATGCGTTCCTCGCGCACCGGAAGGTGCACGATGGCGCTGAAGGCGCCGACGCCGACGCCGATCCACCAGACCAGGGTATAGCTGCCATGGATGTCATACATCCGCCCGCCCAGCCAGACGCCCATGAAACTGCCAAGCTGGTGGCTGAGGAACACGATACCGTAAAGCGTGCCCATGTAGCGCAGCCCGTAGATATGCGCGATCAGCCCCGAGGTCAGCGGCACCGTCGCCAGCCAGAGCGAACCCATCGCGACCGAGAACAGGATCACCGTCATGGGCGTCATCGGCACCATGATGAAGGCGGCGGCGACCATGGTGCGGCCCGTATAGATCGCCGCCAGCAGGTATTTCCTGGCAAAGCGTTTGCCGGCCCAGCCCGCCAGCAAGGTGCCAGCCACGTTCGCCGCGCCGATGATCGCGATCGCCATGGCGCCCAGCGCCGAGGTTGTGGTGATGCCGATGGAATAAAGCGCGCCGCCCGGCATGATCGGGCCGCAGACCTCGGTCACGAAGGCCGGGAAATGCGCGGTGATGAAGCCCAGCTGATAGCCGCAGCTGAAGAAACCCACGAAGATCAGCGTGAAGGACGGGTCGCGAAAGGCCCGGTGCAGCACCTGGCGCAGGCTTTCCTCCAGCTCGCCGCGGCCGGCCATGGCCGGTGCCCGCATCATCGGCAGCGGCAGGATCAGCGCCAGGATCACCGCCGCGAAGACCAGGAAGGTCTGTTGCCAGCTGAGAAATCCCAGCAGCCATTCGGCCACCGGCGCACCGACGATCTGCCCCGCGCTGCCCGCGGCTGTCACGATGGCCAGCGACATCGAGCGGTTGTCGTCCGTCGACGCCCGGCCCACCACCCCCAGGATCACGCCGAACCCGGTGCCGGCGATGCCGAACCCCACCAGCCAGGCGTAAAGCTGGTGTTCCAGCGGCGTGGCCGAGCCGGCCGTCAGCACCATGCCCAGGGCATAGGTGATCGCGCCCAGCACGATGGCCTTGCGGTCGCCGATCTTTTCGGCCAGCGCGCCGAACAGCGGCTGCCCGATCCCCCAGGCCAGGTTCTGGATGGCGATGGCCAGGGAAAACTCCGAACGCAGCCAGCCGAATTCCTCGGCCACCGGAATCTGGAACACCCCGAACGAGGCGCGCACCGCGAAGCTGACCATGATGACGACGCATCCGACGATCAGGACGGGCGTGAAGATGGATGGGTTCCGGCCCATGGCGGCGCTCCGTGAAAATGCCTCGGCGAGGGTAGGCGAAAGCTGGCGGCGTTCAAGGCGGAACTTGTCGGGACGTGGTGCGCGAACGTGAACGCGCAGCATCCGCGACAGACAGGTTTCCACTTGGCCCATTGCGCATTATGCCTGCGCCCATGACCGACGTGACCGCCCTTTATGCCGCCAGAATCGCCGATGGCACCCTGCACCGCGAGCCGGCGCAGCTGGCCGTCCTGCCCGAGTTCGAACGCATCCGCGCCGGCCTGGCCGCGCCGGCAAAACGCGGGCTGTTCCGCAAGCCGCCCGATCCGCCCAGGGGGCTGTACATCTGGGGGCCGGTGGGGCGCGGCAAGTCGATGCTGATGGATCTGTTCGTCGAATCGATGGGCGCGGATGCAGGCGTGCGCCGGGTGCATTTCCACGCCTTCATGCAGGAGATCCACGCCGCCCTGCACGAGGCCCGCAAGGGCGGCGCGCAGGACGCGCTGGCACCCGTCGCCGCCGGCGTCGCCAGCGGCACGCGCCTGCTGGCCTTTGACGAGATGCAGATCACCGACATCACCGACGCGATGATCGTCGGGCGCCTGTTCGAGGCGCTTTTCGCCGCCGGGGTCGTCGTGGTCGCCACATCCAACCGGGTGCCGGACGATCTGTACAAGGACGGGCTGAACCGGCAGTTGTTCCTGCCCTTCATCCGGCTCATCAAGGAACGGATGGTGGTGCACGAACTGGCCGGTCCGACCGATCACCGCCAGACCCGGCTGGCCGGCGAACGGGTCTATTTCACCCCCAACGGCCCCGAGGCGCGGGCCGCCATCGACGCGCTCTGGAACGACCTGACCGGCGGGGTCTGCGAACCGCTGCGGCTGCGCGTCAACGGCCGCGATCTGGTTCTTGAGCGGTTTCACAACTCGGTGGCGCGGGCGAATTTCTACGAACTGTGCGGCCAGTACCTCGGCCCGGCGGACTATCTTGCCATCGCCGGCGCCGTGAAGGTGCTGATCCTCGAGGACATTCCCCGCCTGTCGCGCCGCAATTTCAACGAGGCGAAACGGTTCGTAACGCTGATCGACACGCTCTACGAGGGGCGGGTGCAGCTGATCTGTTCGGCGGCGGCAGAACCCGAGATGCTTTATCTCGAGGGCGAAGGCAGTTTCGAATTCGAACGCACCGCCTCGCGGTTGCGCGAGATGCAGTCCCGGGACTGGCCCGCCTGACCTTGCCGTTCACGCCCGCCCCCGGGCATCAGCGCGCCGCGGGCGGCGTGCCGGCCCTGTCAGCCGTTCTCGCGCAGCACCCCGCCCGCCAGATAGAGCGAGCCGCAGATCAGCACCCGCGCCGCGCCCGCGCCCGCGACGATCCGCGCCAGCGCCGTGGCGACATCGGCGGCGGTTGCGGCCGGCAGGCCCACCTCGCGCGCCGCCGCCGCCAGGTCATCGGCGCCCAGCGCGTTGGCCTCGCCGGGGACGGCGACCGCCGTCAGGCTGTCGGCCCGGCCGGCCAGCGGGCGCAGATACCCCCTCACGTCCTTGGTGTTCAGCATGCCGCAGATCAGATGCGTCGGACGCGCCGGGAGACTGGCCAGATGCGCCGCCAGCGCCTCGCCGGCGGCCGGGTTGTGACCGCCATCGAGCCACAGTTCCGCCCCCGGCGCGATTTGCGCCAGCGGTCCGCGGCGCAGCCGCTGCATCCGCGCCGGCCACTCCGCCCGCGTCACCGCCGCCTCGCAGGCCGCCGCGCCCAGCCCCAGATGGCGCAGCGCGGCCAGCGCGGCGCCGGCGTTTTGCACCTGATGCGCGCCGGGAAGGTTGGGCAGCGCCAGATCGCACAGCCCGGTTTCGTCGCTGTAGACCAGCCGTCCGCGTTCCTGCGCCACATGCCAGTGCTGGCCATGCGCGATCAGCGGCGCACCCAGGCGCGCGGCCTGACGCTCGATCACCGCCAGCGCCTCGTCGGGCTGCGGGCCGACGACACAGGGCACGCCGGGCTTGATGATACCGGCCTTTTCGAAGGCGATCTGCGCCAGCGTGTCGCCCAGATACTGCTGATGGTCGATCGACACCGGCGTGATGATCGTCAGCGCCGGGCGCGCGATCACGTTGGTCGCGTCCAGCCGCCCGCCCAGCCCCACCTCGAGCAGGGTGTAATCCGCGCGGGCGCGGGCAAAGGCCAGCAGGGCGGCGCAGGTGGTGATCTCGAAATAGGTGATCGCGGCGCCGTCATTGGCACCATGGCATTCGTCCAGCACCGCCGCGAGGTCGGCTTCGGAAATCAGTTCGCCCGCCACCCGGATGCGCTCGTGAAAGCGCGCCAGGTGCGGCGAGGTATAGGCATGGGCGACAAGGCCCGCGCCCTCGATCCCGGCGCGGATCATCGCCAGTGTCGATCCCTTGCCGTTGGTGCCGGCGATGTGGATCACCGGCGCCAGGCGGTCCTGCGGATTGTCCAGCGCCGCCAGCAGGCGCCAGACCCGGTCAAGCGTCAGGTCGATGATCTTGGGATGCAGCGCCATCATCCGCGCGAGGATGACATCCGATGAGGAATACGTCATTTCGGGGTGTTTTCGCCCGCGTCCCCTGCCGGCTTGTCGGCCGGGCCCGGCGCCTTGCCGGGATCGGCCGCGGCGGCTTCGGTCTTGTCGGGGGCCGGCAGATCGCCCTTGACCGGCGGCGCGAGGCCCAGCAGCATCCGCGTGATGGCGATCAGTTCGTCGCGCAGCTGCATGCGCGGCGTCACCCGGTCAAGCATGCCGTGATCCAGCAGGTATTCGGCCCGCTGGAACCCGTCGGGCAGGGTTTCGCGGATGGTCTGTTCGATCACCCTTGGTCCGGCAAAACAGATCAGCGCGCCCGGCTCGGCGATATGCACATCCCCCAGCATCGCATAGCTGGCCGTCACCCCGCCGGTGGTAGGATGGGTCAGCACCACGATATAGGGCAGACCGGCCTCTTTCAGCATCTGCACCGCGACGGTGGTGCGCGGCATCTGCATGAGGCTGAGGATGCCTTCCTGCATCCGCGCACCGCCGGCGGCGGAAAATAGGATCAGCGGGCGTTTGAGTTTCACCGCCTGCTGCGCGGCAGCGATGATGGCGTTGCCGACATACATGCCCATCGAACCACCCATGAACGAAAAGTCCTGCGCCGCGGCGACGATGGGCGTGCGCCCCATCTCGCCGGTGGCCACCAGCATCGCCTCCTTCTCGCCGGTGGCCTTCTGCGCGGCCTTCATGCGATCGGGGTATTTCTTCTGGTCGCGGAAATGCAGCGGATCGGCAACCGGTTCGGGCACCGCCACCTCGGCGAACACACCGCCGTCAAACAGCGCCCCGAACCGCGCCCGGGGCGAAATCGCCATGTGATGCCCGCAATTGGTGCAGACATTCAGGTTATCGCTCAGTTCGCGGTGAAACAGCATCGAGCCGCATTCGTCGCATTTCTGCCAGAGATTCTCGGGCGTCTCACGGCGCGAGAAAATCGAGTTTATCCGCGGCCGGACGTAATTGGTGATCCAGTTCATAGGCAAACCCCTGCGCAGCACCCTGGGGGCCGAGATAAGCCCGCGGGCCGGCAAATGCAATCAGCGCGCAATGGCGATACGCGCCGCCAGCCAGGCGATCAGCATGGTGGCGAAATCCACCGCTAGCCAGGCGCGCAACGCGCCGGTATCGGACATCTCGTAGGGCAGCAGGTACAGGGAAAGCCCGTTCAGCCCGCCCGGCATGGACACCACCAGCAATGCCGTCACGTTGTTGAAAAGATGCGCGGCGATGGCCGGCCCCAGGGTACCGGCGCGCGCCGTCAGATCGGCCATGAGCACCCCGAACAGCCCGGCCCAGAGCGCGATGACGGGGGCGTTCGCCCCGGCCTCGGCGGGAACGAAATGGCCCAGCGCGAACAGCCCCGCCGGAAACAGCATCCACACCAGCGGGCTGGAGAACCGCGCCGCCAGCGTCTGCTGGATATAGCCGCGGAACAGGATTTCCTCGGCGCTGACCTGGATCAGCACCGCGACGAGCGACAGCGGCAGCAGCATCGCCCAGACCGCCGGATCGAGATTGGGCCGCAGCGTCGCGCCCATGTCGTAAGGCGGCAGCACCAGCACCAGCGCGCCCAGCACCAGCAGCAGGCGCAGAACCCGCCAGAACTGCGCCAGCGCCAAGCCCGGCGGCCCGATCAGTCCTGCCCCGGCGCGCCGGTGCAGCAGCCGCGCCACCCCCATCGTGGCGAGCGTGACGAATCCGAAGCCGCCCAGCAGCACCAGCATCGGCCCCGGCGCGTTGCCCTTGAGCACCTCGGAACCGCGCCAGCGCCCTGGTGCCAGCGTGCCCAGCAGATCGTGGAGCAGCGAATTCAGCCCGAACGACAGCACGGCGATCAGCACCAGCCCCGCGAGCAGCCGCCAGGGCTGGCAGGCGGCGCGCGCCGGCGCGACCAGCCGCTCGT
>JAGRMG010000195.1 GCA_020441385.1 Paracoccaceae bacterium | reverse complement strand
GCAGGAGGTCAAGCTGGCCAGCAGCCGCAAGAAGCTCAGCATCTTCTTTTCCGACATCGTGGGGTTCACGGAAACCGCCGACCGGCTCGAATCCGAGGAACTGACCCAACTTCTCAACCATTATCTTGCCGAAATGTCGCGGATCGCCTTCGCGCACGGCGCCACGATCGACAAGTATGTGGGCGATGCCATTCTCGTGTTCTTCGGCGATCCGGAAACCCGCGGCGTCGGGGACGACGCCCTTGCCTGCGTGCGGATGGCGATCGAGATGCGCAGCCGGATGAAAGAGCTTCAGCACCAGTGGCACAGGTCCGGAATCGAGAAACCGCTTCAGGTCAGGATGGGCATTCACACCGGCTACTGAACGGTCGGAAATTTCGGCAGCGACGACCGGCTGGACTACACGATCATCGGAGGAGCGGTGAACATTGCGTCGCGCTTGCAGAGCATGGCTGCGCCGGGCCAGATCCTGATATCCTATGAAACCTTCGCCATCGTTCAGGATCAGATCGACTGTGCGGAATTCGGAGAAATCGAGGTCAAGGGGATCGCCTATCCCGTGGCCGCCCTCCGCGTTCTCGATCCTCGGGAGGCGTCGGGTCCGGCACCGCGGACCCTGCACGAGCGTCAGCCGCATTTCAGGATGGACTTCGATTTGTCCGCGATGTCGGAGAACGACCGAATGGCCGCAGCGGCAAGCCTCCGGAAGGCTCTGTCGCTATTGGAGTGAGGCCCGCCGGAAGACAAGTTGCGACCGGTGCGCTTTCCGTCCCCGTGATCGGCCCTTGGCCGCCTGCCGGCCCTGGCTCATCATGATGACGGGTGCCCGAAGGGCCGCGACGCCGGACCGCACGGCGTTCAGCAGGATGAATGGGTAGGGGGCGGAGGGCCCGGCGCTCAGCACCGCCACCTCCAGGATCGTCCAGCCGATCGGGGTGAAGAGAAACAGCAACTGAACGCCCAGCTTCCCGCGAACGCCGTCATTCGGTCTGCCGACCGCCAGCGCGCATCGCGTTCAATCGAATTCACCCGCCGGGCCGAATGCGGTGTTCCTTGAAAAAGCGGCCTCGCCCCGGCGGTGAAGGCCCGAATCCGAATGACCGCGACGCACGCCAGGGGACGATGTTGCGTTGGGCGGGATTCTTCTCGGGGTTGCCGATACCGGCGCGCCCTCTGTCCTGTTCTCGATGACCTGCCGGTCCAGCGCATTCGCTGCGCCTGTGTCATCGGTTGGAAACTGTCCGACATGAATCCGGATTGCGTTTGCAGTCGTGCTGTCCGCCCTCGCGGCGCGGCGGCCGAAATCACATCGGACAGGCAGGAACCCACCGACACCCGGGGGCGCGGTTTCGGGGGTGGAAAGGCGGGCGGTGGCCGCAATGGGCAATGCGCGGGCCCGGGATGACTGTCCGTCAGCGGGCGCCATGCGGCGCAAGGCGCGATCCGAAGCCGGTCTTGCCGGAAGGCGGGTCAGTCCGGCGGGCCGGGAAAGTGGCACGCCACGTCGGTCGGCCCCTGCCGGGTGAGCGCCGGGGCGGTGTCGCGGCACAGATCGCGCACCCGCGGACAACGGCCGGCAAAGGGGCATCCGGTCCGCTGCCCGATCGGGCCGGCGGGGTCGCCCGATACCTTGACCGGCCTGACATAGCCCCGCGATTTCCGTCGCGCCAGGCTGGGCGCGGCGGCCAGCAGCGCCTGCGTATAGGGGTGCTGGGGCGTTTCGAACAGCGCATCGCGCGGCCCGGATTCGACGATCTGGCCCAGATACATGACGGCCACGTGATCGCAGACATGCCAGACCACTCCGAGATCGTGGCTGATGAACAGATAGCTCAGGCCGAGTTCGGCCTTGAGCCGGGCCAGAAGGTTGAGGATCTGCGCCTGGATGGCGACATCCAGCGCGCTGACCGGTTCGTCGCAGACCACGAGTCTCGGATGGGTGGCCAGGGCCCGGGCGATCGAGATGCGCTGTCGCTGGCCGCCCGAGAACTGGTGCGGGAACAGGTTCATCTGATCGGGGCGCAGGCCGACCAGTTCGAACAGTTCCCCGACCCGGCGGCGGCGCTCGGCCGGCGTGCCGATCTGCATCAGGTCCATCGGCTCGCGGACGATGTCGGCGACCCGGGCGCGCGGATCGAGCGAGGAATAGGGATCCTGAAAGATCAGCTGGATATCCCGCCGGCGCGCGCGCATGGCCTTTTCGTCGAGTCCCAGCAGGTCTTCGCCGTCAAACAGCACCTGCCCGCCAGCGGCGTTCACCAGCCGGATCGCGGCCATGGCCGTGGTGGTCTTGCCCGAGCCGCTTTCCCCGACGATGCCCAGCGCCTCGCCCCGTTCCAGCGTAAAGGAAACCTGGCGCACCGCTTCGAGATGGGGCCGGGGTGCGAACAGCGACGGGCGCGGCATCGCGAAGCGGACCGAGAGATCGCGGACATCCAGAAGCGCGGTCATATCCGGCCCTCCTCGACGGCGTGGCAGGCGACGGGGTGATGGCGCCACTTGGTCAGCACCGGCTTTTGCGCAAGGCAGCGGCGATCGGCGTGGGCGCAGCGCGAGGCGAAGGCGCAGCCATCTCCCAGCAGGTGCAGCGGCGGCACGACCCCCGGGATTTCGCGAAGCGTATCGTCCCGGCGTCCCAGCGCCGGGATGCAGTCGATCAGCCCGCGGGTATAGGGATGTTCGGCATGGTCGAGCACGTCGTCGGCCTTGCCCTGCTCGACCACGCGGCCGGCATACATCACCGCGACCCGGTCGGCCATTTCGCTGATCGCGCCCATGTCATGCGTTATCAGGAGTATGGCCGCGCCGACATCGCGCTGGATTTCGTTCAGCAGGTCGAAGATCTGCGCCTGCACGGTCACGTCCAGCGCCGTTGTCGGTTCATCGGCAACCAGAACCTTGGGGCGGCAGCTTACCGCCATGGCGATCATCACCCGCTGGCGCATGCCGCCCGACAGCTGGTGGGGATAATCGCGCGCGCGCTGCGCGGGGGCGGGGATGCCGACCCGGTCCAGCAGCTCGACCGCAAGACGCGAGGCGCGTGCGGAATCGACGTTCTGGTGCAGCATGACGGCCTCGGCGATCTGGTCGCCGCATCGCAGCACCGGGTTGAGCGACGTCATGGGTTCCTGAAAGATCATCGCCACGTCCGAGCCGCGCAGGCTGCGAAGCCGCGCCGGTTCGGCGCCGACCAGGTCTTCGCCGTTCAGCCGGATCGAGCCGCCGGCGATCCGCCCCGGCGGTTGCGGGATCAGCCCCATGACCGACAGGGCGGTGATCGACTTGCCGCAGCCGCTTTCGCCGACCACGCCCAGCGTCTCGCCCGCGTTGAGGTGCAGGGATACCGAATCCAGCGCCGTAACCATGCCGTGGCGCGTATCGAACGTCACCCGCAGGTTGTCGATTTCCAGAAGTGGCGTCATCGTCCCCTCAGCTTGGGATTGAGGGCATCGTTGAGACCGTCGCCGATCAGGCTGACGGCAAAAACGGTGACGAAGATCGCCAGCCCGGGAAACGTCACCGGCCACCAGGCATCCAGCATGTAGTCGCGGTTGGCGCCGATCATCAGCCCCCAGCTCATGACATTGGGATCGCCCAGCCCCAGAAACGACAGCCCCGCCTCGAACAGCACCGCGACACCGATCGTCAGCGTGGCCGAAACGATCAGCGGCGGTGCCGCGTTGGGCAGGATGACCTTCCAGATGATGCGCCTGTTGCGCGCCCCGATCGCCCGGGCGGCGGTGACGTATTCCAGTTCCTTGATCCTGAGAAACTCGGCCCGGGTCAGCCGCGCGGTCTGCGGCCAGCTGACCACGCCGATGGCGATGGCGATGGTCCAGAGCGATGGCGAGAACAGCGTGACCAGCACCATCGCGAACAACAGGGCCGGCAGCACCTGGAAGAATTCGGTGATGCGCATCAGCAGGTTGTCGACCCAGCCGCCGTAATAGCCGGCGAGCGACCCCAGGCTGATGCCGATGACCATCGTTATCAGCGCCGCCGACGCGCCGACCGTCAGCGTCGGCGCACCGCCGGTCAGCAACCCGGCGACGATGTCGCGGCCCAGGTAGTCGGTTCCAAGCGGAACCGACGGCGTCGTCAGGGGCGGTTCGTAGGGTGCCCAGACGATTTCGAACGGATCGCCGCCATAAAAGAGCTTGCCGTAAAGCGTGGCAAGCAGCACCAGCGCAAGAAGGAAAACCCCCAGCAGGGCGGGCACGTTCCTGGAAAACATCCGCCATGCCTCGCGCGCGGGGCTTTCGACGCGCTGGGCCGTGGCCGGATCGCCCGCGGCCGCCGGGGCCGTTTCGGCTGTCGGTTGCTTCATCGCGCGTCTCCGCTTCTGTCTGCGCCCGGTCGGTTCGCCATCACTGTTCCCGCAATCTCGGATCGGCCCAGCGATAGGACAGATCGGTGAGAATGTTGGCCACGACGACCGCCGCGCTGGCGAAGAACAGCACGCCCATGATGGTCGGATAGTCGCGGCGCAGGATGGAATCGAAGGCAAGCCGCCCGATGCCGGGCCAGTTGAAGACGGTTTCCACCAGCAGCGCACCGGAAATCAGGTTGCCGAACTGCATGCCGGCGATGGTCAGGATCGGCAGCGCGGCATTGCGCAGCGCATGTTTGAACAGGATGGCGCGCTCCGATCCACCCTTGGCGCGTGCCGTCCGGATATAGTCGGACCCGAGAACGTCCAGCATGGAGGCCCGCGACAGCCGCGCGTATTGCGCCAGGTAGACGACCGCCAGCGTGAAGGCCGGCAGAACCAGATGATGCGCGATGTCCAGTCCACGCACCAGCAGCGGCGCATCGCGCAGGCGCACCGACTGGATGCCCTCGATCGGGAATATCGGAACGACGCTGGCAAACAGGATGATCAGCATGATGCCGGTCCAGAAGACCGGCACCGCATAGCCGATGGTTGCGAAGATCGACACGAAGGCCGAGGCCGGCCCGTTGGGCTTGCGCGAGGCGATGACGCCGAGAAACACCCCCAGCAGGATGGACAGAACCTGCGCCGTCAGAACCAGCAGGATGGTCGGTCCGATCCGCTGGGCGATGAGGCGCGATACCGGCTGATTGAAAAAGAAGCTCTGGCCGAGATCGCCTTGCAGGACGTTCCCGACATAGATGGCCAGTTGCGTCGTCAGCGGCTGGTTCAGCCCGTAATCCTCGCGAATCCTGTCAAGTATCTCTTCCGTGGCGCCGCCCATCTCGCCCGCGATCACCACCGCCGGATCGCCCGGTGCCAGACGGATCAGCAGGAAATTCAGCACGACCACCCCGAATATGAGCAATACCCCATAGCCCAGGCGGCGAAGGATGAAGGACAGGCTCATGCGGTCTCCGTCTCGGTTCGAAACGATGCTGGTGCGGCCGGGGCGGTCACGCCGCCGGCCGGCGGCGGAAGGCATCGCTCGCTTCCAGCGTGCGGTGCAGCGATGCAAGGCGCGGATGGCGTTCGGGTTCGAAAAAGCCCGGCGCCTGCGTCTCCATGAATTGCAGACCCGTGGCGATGACGGTCTCCACATAGCCGAACCGGACCGGATCGGGCGGGCCGTCGCCGAGCCGGGCGTCCAGCGCATCCAGCGCGCTTCGGGACTGCGCGTGACACAGATCTATCCAGTCCTGATAGATCTTTTCGGGCGGCCGTCTGCCTTGCTCGTAATAGGCCGCGACGAATTTTTCGGTGGCGCCGTTGGACAGGGCCAGTCGCTGATGCGCCTCGGCCAGTTCCGGCCCGTGTCTGGGAAAATGCGCGCCTTCGGGGTCATGTTCCTCCAGCAGCGTCAGGGCGATCGCAAGGCTGTCCACCAGCACCCGATCGCCGATGCGCAGGGCCGGTACGCGCCCGACGGGGCTGGTCCTGCGCAGTTCGGTCTGATCGGCAATGGCGGCGATCGGCTCGATCTCGAAGCCGATTCCCAGCCGGTCGAGCAGAATGGCGGTGCGCCGCACGAAAGGCGACCCCATGCGACCGTACAGCAGCATCTCAACGCTCCTTTCGGGAAGTTGGCAAGTTGATTTCCATCATATATCAAAACATTCGTATTGCCAAACAATACTTGTGTAGCAATAATGAACCTAGCGAGACGTTGCCGCTCTTGTCAAGCTGGCCGAATGCGGGGAAACCCGAAACTCATGGAGGGCAGGTGAATGAAGCACGAGATCGACCCGCGGCTGAAGCTGCAATCGGTGGTCCGCACGTTCCAGGTTCTGGAAGCCATCGGGCGGGTCGGCCGGCCGCTGTCGCTGTCCGAGATCGCGCAGGAAGCCGGTATCGACAAGAGCGCCGCGCAGCGCATAGCCAACACGCTGTTCGCGCTGGGCTATCTGGAACGAAGCGAGGCGAGGAACGGATATGTCCCGGGCCGCCGGATACTCGCGCGCGCGCATGATTTTCTGCGCGCCTCACCGATCGTCGAGCGCGCGACGCCGCTGCTGATCGAATTGCGCAAGACCTGCCACGAGCGCGTCGACCTGAGCCTTCATGACGGGCCCATGATCATCTATGCCGTGCGCCTGCAAAGCAAGCGCGAGAACTTCCCGGCAACCCTGATCGGCCGCCGCCTGCCGGCCTATTCGTCCTCGGGCGGGCGCGCGATGATGGCGCTGATGGAGGATGGTGCGATAGACGCGATTCTCGCCGCCTCGGATCTGCGTCCGATCACTTCGCGCACCATCCACGATCCGGATGGAATCAAGGCCAAGATCGCCGAGGCGCGGCGCGACGGATTTGCGCTGGCCGTCGAGGAGAGCCTGCTGGGCGAGGTCGTTCTGGCCGCTGCGGTCGAGGATGGGCACGGACAGCCGGTCGCGGCGGTTCACATCGCGGGTTCCCTGAGCGAGTGGACGGTGGACGACTTCGCCGCCCGGTTCAGCCCGCTCGCGATCGAAACCGCGCGCGCGCTGAGCCTGTCGAGCCGCTGATCCGGCGGTTGCGGGATTGCCGACGGTCCGGGAGCGGCCGGTCAAGGCATCGAACCTGCTATTGGGGTGTTCAGTGAAAGCTGCGCCCGCCATCGACGGCCAGCGTGGCGCCGTTCACGAAACCGCAGGCGGCGGAGGTGAGAAACAGCGCCGCCTCCGCGATCTCCCCGGCCTGCCCGAGCCGCCCGAGCGCCGGGCGCGACAGAACCTCCCGCAAGGCCGCATCCGGATCGGAGGCACCTTCCCATGACGCCCGCAGCATCGGCGTATCGACGACACCGGGGCAGAGCGCGTTGGCGCGAATGCCGCGCGGGGCCAGTTCCAGCGCCAGCGCCTTGGTGAACATGACCAGCCCGGCCTTGGCGGCGCAGTAGGCGCTGCGGTTGGCCAGCGGCTGAAGGGCGGCGGCCGACGCGATGTTGACGATCGAGGCCGGCCCCGCGAATGCCGCGAGTGCCGCCTGGCAGACCAGCATCGCGCCGGTCAGGTTGACGGCGAGAACCGACGACCAGTCCTTTGGCCGCGTCGCTTCGAACGGACGAACCAGATCGCAGCCCGCGGCATTGACGACCCCGTCCAGACCGCCCATCTGCGCGCCGGCCTCCGCGACGGCGCGCTTGACCGCATCCGGATCGGTGATGTCGCAACGCCGGCCCGTCGCGCCGGCGCCGCCATCGGGAGGCATCACACGGTCGAGCATGGCGACGCGCGCACCCTCGGCCAGAAACAAGCGCGCCGTGGCCAGCCCGATGCCCGATGCCGCTCCGGTCACGAGGATGCGCCGCCCATCAAGCCTCATGGCCGCACCTGCCCAAGCCGTTCGAGCATCCGGTCGCCCTGTCGGGACCTGCCGTCCTCGATCTCGGCGATCAGGTCCAGCAACCGGGCGAGGCGCGATGTCGGGATGCCCGCACGTTGGCCCGCTGCGATCACCGGCCCCAGCTGTGCCGCGGCATCGGTGCGCTGACGGAACACCGCCAGATCGCGCCAGGTGCTGCTGTGGGTCTTGGCGGATTTCTTCCAGAATGCGGCGATCTCGAGAACCGCCCGGGACAGGGCCTCGGGCGAGTCCGTCTCGAAGGCGGCGGGATCGAACCCGTCGAACCCCTCGACCGCGATGCCCTGCGCGCGAGCGATGGCCATGACGTCGCGGATCAGCGCGCCATTGAGACCGCTCCAGCGCGGATCGGCGAGATATTCGGCCATCGGGCGGTCGCTCAGGCCCGATGCCTTCAACACGCTGCTGTAGGCCTGCTTGCCCCAGAGATAGCCCCAGATGTTGCCGCTCAGCCGGGCGTCCGGCTCGAAACCCTGCATGATCGTCAGCAGCGTCCGGGTGCGCGGGCGGATCGCGCCGTCGATTTCGCCCAGCACGACACTGCCGCGGCTGCCCATGGCGACCTGTCCCGGCCCGACCACGTCGGCGCCGAAATTGATGAAGGCGCCGATCACGCGCTTTGGCCCCAGGACATCGGCCAGTTCCACTTCGCACAGGCCGTTCTGGAACGAGACGACGGCGCCATCCTCGGCCAGGGCCGGGGCGAGGTCGCGCGCCGCCATGCCGGTCCGGTCGGCCTTGACGGCCAGAATGACGGTTTTGAAACGCCCGGTGACGTCCGATGGCAGGCTGGCTTCGGGGCGTGCGGTGAACCGTCCTTCCGGTCCGGTCACGCTCAGCCCGTCGCGGCGGATGCTCCGGACATGCGCGGGGTCAGTGTCGACCAGCGCGACGTTGTGGCCGGCCCGGGCGAGATACCCCGCAACGACCCCGCCCACGGCGCCGGCGCCCCAGACCAGTATGGTTTCATCGCGCATGTTCAAACCTCGATGAAGGGCGAAATCTTCCGTTCGGCGGGGTCGAATGCGACATTGTCCTGCCAGTGTCGGGCCACGTCTTCGGCGGTGGCGTACCACACGCCCTCGAAGCCGCGGGTATGGGCGATGAAGTCGCGCAGCAGACGCAGGCGCGAGGGGCGGCCGATCCCTTGCGGGTGCATCACCAGGTTGAACAACTGTCCCGCCTCGTGAATCGCCTCGAACTCGGCCTTCCAGATCGACAGAATATGCTCGTTGGTGAAGATCGGACGCGGCGCGGCGATCGAGAAGAACAGATAGGGCGCATCATCGAGGCTCCAGTGCCAAGGCAGTTCGACGGGGCCGCGCCTGCCCCCGTCAAGGCAGTGATAGTAGGGATCGACGCTGTCCATCAGCGAACTGTCATAGAGAAAGCCGCGCTCGCTCAGCATGCGGATCAGGTTGGGGCTGGTCTCGCCGGCCGGCGACCTGTAGCCCCGCGGCCGCACGCCCAGGCGGCTTTGCAGCGCCTCGAGACCGCGTTCCATCTCCTCCAGTTCCTCGGCGGGGTGATCGGGATCCACCCAGCGATGCAGATAGCCGTGATGGCCGATCTCGTGACCGGCCCGCAGGATGGACTCGGCCGGGGCGGTACGGTTCTCGGCAACCCATCCGGGAATGAAGAACGTGCCGCGCAGCCCCTCCTCGTCAAGAAGGCGCAGCACGTTGGGAACGCCGCACCGTGCCCCGTAGGTTCCCTGGGACAGCGTACCCGGCCGCTTGACGTTGGCCGGGTCGCGGGACAGCCAGTTGGTTTCCGCATCGAAATCGAATGTCAGGGTCAGCGCGGAGCGCGCGCCGTTCGGCCATTTCGTCAAGGTGGGTCACTCCCGTATCATGTGTCATGGCCGGCCCGCGCGGGGGAGACCGCGCCCGGGCCGGCCCGGCTCCCGCGTCAGCCCCAGCTTACGCCGTCGAAGGG